>NZ_CP102798.1:4380081-4710095 GCF_028356935.1 Lysinibacillus sp. OF-1 | reverse complement strand
GCTGCTAATCTCCTTTACAGTGTTCAATACATAAAAAAAAATCGCATTTATAGAAATGGTAAATACGTTCATATTACAACTCGTCCACATAATCACAAGCTGTGGATAAAAGTTAACCAAAGGCTGTGATAAAAATTATCCACAGCATATTAACAGTTGTGGATAATTAAAATGTTCATTTCAGTTTTCAACAAAGTGAAGCACAGTAATCGTATCAGAAAAACAAAGCTATTTCAATAGTTTATGAAACTTATCCACATAGCTTGTAGTTATGCACTTTAGAGTTGTCCACAAGCACTGCTTATGTGAAAAAGCTGTAGATAATCGTTGTGGATAAAAAATAATGCAAAAAATACTATACACAACTCTGTGTAAAAAAAACAAGTACTCTGTGGATAAATATTTTATGTTCATGCAATAAATAATCTTTGAATTAGTAAAGATCCAAACGCCCAATGAGGGAAGATGCAATAGATTGATTTTGATACATAGATTAGCTGGTTAAAAGAAATTTATGAAATACATTGACAAAATAACTAGAAACTTTATATAATATTCGAGTCTGTATGTTGAAAAATTCAACTCATATCAGGAGGTGTCTATATAAATGAAACGTACTTACCAACCAAAGAAACGTAAGCACAGCAAAGTTCACGGTTTCCGCGCACGTATGAGCACGAAAAACGGTCGCAAAGTTCTTGCTGCTCGTCGTCGTAAAGGAAGAAAAGTTTTATCAGCATAAAATAAGTCCACTGAGCCACATCAGTGGTCTTTTTTTTCTTTATTTTTGGTAAACCTAGAAATGAGGATCAAAAGATATTATCTAATAGCAGGTGAAAGAAATGAAAAAACGCCAAAGAGTGAAAAAAAATGATGATTTTCAAAAGGTGTTTAAAAAAGGTAAATCTTTCGCTAATCGTCAGTTTGTTGTTTATTTTTTAGCAAAAGAAGGGCAAACAGAATTTCGTGTAGGTTTATCGGTTAGTAAAAAGCTTGGAAATGCGGTAACACGCAACAAAATAAAACGCTATATTCGACAAAGTATTCAAGAATTAAAGGATGATTTAAAGCCGAATATGGATTATGTTATTATCGCCAGACATCCGGCGGCCACTATGGATTTTCATGAAGTGAAACAAAGTTTGCAGCATGTACTACAAATCGCAAAGGTAATGAAGAAAGTGTAATGTATGCAAGCAAGTGGTGAAAATACGCCTGTACTGTTAGTAATGGAGTAGAAATAGAGCGGTTTTGCATACAATTATAAATAGAGGAATATACGCGTAGGGGTATTTGTAGCGTGCGATTTCATAAAAAAATATGTAAAATTCGCAACATAACTTAGGAATAAGTATATGTAGTTAGAATATTTAGTAGAGTGAACGTTATAGGCGTGATAAAATAACTGATAACTTTATCTTTATTGAGGACGTCCCAAACGCTGGCTAAATCATGATAAAGTAGCTGGCAGATCTTGAGGTAGGAAACTGCCAGTGAATGAAGAAATGCATATAGAATGAAGAAAAAGTGAATAGTAATTGTAGGGGGAAGAAGGTTGAAAAAACAACATTGGGTAATTTTGTCACTAGTATCAGTAGCCTTACTACTTTCTGGTTGTACAGAATTCAATGAACCAATTTCAAAAGACAGCACAGGCTTCTGGAATGAATTCATTGTTTGGCCGTTGGTATCAGCGATAAAATACTTTGCTGATTTGCTCGGTACGTATGCATGGGGGATCATTGCCGTAACGATTATTATTCGTTTAGCAATTTTACCTTTGATGATTAAACAAACAAAGAGCTCTAAAAAGATGCAAGAAATTCAACCAAAATTGAAGGAACTGCAGAAGAAGTATGCTTCTAAGGATGCTCAGACACAACAACAATATCAGCAAGAAATGATGAAGCTAATGAGTGAATCTGGAGTAAACCCACTAGCAGGGTGTTTACCAGTAATCATTCAAATGCCAATTTTAATTGGTTTCTATCATGCAATTAGTCGTATGAATGCTACATCTACATTTGATTTAGGAAATTTCTTTATCTTCCCGTTAGCAGATCCTGCACCTGCATTAGCAATTACGGCAGGTTTAATGCAATTTATCGTATTACGTACAGGACCAGCAATGGATAATCCTCAAATGAAAATCATGATGTATATTATGCCATTCATGATCATTGGTTTTGGTATGGCCTTACCAGCTGCATTATCACTATATTGGGTAATCGGGAATATTATTTCGATTTTCCAAAACCTGTATATTTATAAACCTTGGAATAAAGATAAAACACAACCTGCTCAAAATGGAGGGGCTAAAAAGTGAAACAACTTACGCAAATAGGCGCAACAACACAAGAAGCGATCTCATTGGCGTTACAGAAACTTGGCAAAACCCGTGAACAAGTAGATGTTGAAGTTTTACAAGAAGGTAAAAAAGGATTTTTAGGTTTTGGTGCACGTTCTGCAGAGGTATGTGTAACAGTAAAGGAAGTTCAGGTTCCGACAATTGAAAGTGACAAAGCCGAACCGCAAAATGCGAGTAAATTAGACGAACCATTAGTAGTAGATGATGTTGAAACAATAAGTTCACAAGTTTCTGAACAACCAAGTGAAATCGAAGAAGTTCAACAAATCGTAAAAGAGCAAAATGAGGAAGAAGACACGGCAAACCCAATTGAAGAGGCAAAAGCTTATTTACAAAGTATTGCTGAACAGTTGGCTATTGATGATCTTGATATTGCTACGACTCGCGAGGGGAAATATGTATTATTTCAACTAAAAAGTGAGAAAGCTGCACTGCTTATAGGAAAACGTGGTCAAACACTAAATTCCTTACAGCAATTGACGCAACTCGTATTGAATAAAAGCGCTAAGCAGTTTTTAATGGTGAAATTGGATGTAGAAAACTATCGCGAACGTCGACAAGAAGCTTTAGAATTACTTGCAGATCGAATGGCGGATAAAGCATTACGCTTAAATCAACGTGTGGCATTTGAACCAATGCCGTCTTACGAGCGAAAAATAATTCATAATCAATTAGCAAATCGTCTAGATCTTGAAACGTATTCAGAAGGCACAGAGCCTAATCGTTATTTAGTGATTGAACCAGTAAATAATAATTAGTCTGCTGCTGTAAACATACAGACACTATATATTGAAAGGTCATTTTATCTTCGTGATAAAATGACCTTTTTTAGTGAGGCAAAGAATAGTGATTTTTGTCGAAAATAAGATAACCTAAAAAATTGATATTATCCACATTTGGAAATGATCCTTACTTTAGATTTTGTTGAAAATATGTTAGTCTAAGGTGTTAGTAAGTATTGGTCGGTTTCGATTATCCACATGTGGATAACGTTGAGGAGGTCATTAAATGGAGTTCGATACAATTGCTGCGATATCCACACCTATGGGTGAAGGTGCCATAGCTATCGTTCGTTTAAGTGGGGACGAGGCAGTGACAATTGCAGATAAAATATTCAAATCACCTGGTGGGAAAAGTTTAACAACGAAAGATTCGCACACCATTCATTATGGTCATTTAGTTGATCCTAAAACAAGTGAGGTAGTAGAGGAAGTAATGCTATCACTGATGCGTGGACCAAAAACATTTACACGTGAGGATGTAGTTGAAATAAATTGTCACGGTGGACTAGTTTCAGTGAATCGTGTATTGCAACTTGCGTTAACGAATGGAGCAAGATTAGCTGAGCCTGGCGAATTCACAAAACGAGCGTTTTTAAATGGACGTATTGATTTATCTCAGGCTGAAGCGGTTATGGATCTGATAAGAGCTAAAACAGATCGTGCGATGAATGTTGCTTTGGGTCAAATGGATGGAAAATTATCGAGACTTATTGGTGATTTACGCCAAGCTTTACTAGAGACATTGGCACAAGTAGAGGTTAATATAGATTATCCGGAGTATGATGATGTAGAAGAAATGACAGTACCTGTATTAGTAGAAAAATGTACATGGGTAAGAAATGAAATTAGTAAACTTCTGCAAACATCTTCTCAAGGAAAAATTTTACGCGAGGGCTTATCAACTGTTATTTTAGGTCGTCCAAATGTAGGGAAGTCTTCTCTTTTAAATAGCTTAGTACAAGAAAATAAGGCCATAGTGACAGATATTGCAGGGACTACTCGTGATATTATAGAAGAGTATGTCAATGTACGCGGTGTTCCACTTCGTTTAGTGGATACGGCAGGTATTCGGGAGACAGAAGATATTGTTGAACGAATTGGAGTAGAACGTTCTCGAGAAGCTCTTCGTGGAGCAGATTTAATTTTGTTTGTATTAAACTACGCAGATGAATTAACTGCTGAGGATGAGCGTCTATTCAAAACAATTGAAGCGATGGATTACATCGTTATTGTCAATAAAACAGATTTACCGCAAAAAATTGATTTAGCACGTGTCGAAGAATTAGCTGATGAGCATCGTATTGTAACGACTTCCTTGTTACAGGAAGAAGGCATTACAGAGCTAGAAGAAGCCATTGCTGCTTTATTCTTTGAAGGACAAATCGAAGCGGGCGATTTAACATATGTTTCAAATGCAAGACATATTGCACTTCTGCACCAAGCACAGGCAACGGTTGAAGATGCAATAGCAGCTGCACAGGAAGGTGTACCAGTTGATATGGTACAAATCGATGTAACAAGAACATGGGAAATACTTGGTGAAATCATTGGTGACACTGTACAAGAAAGCCTAATTAATCAGCTATTTTCACAGTTCTGCTTAGGAAAATAAATTGATAAGAGAAAGGAAGATACGAGCATGCCAACAAAATATGAGGCAGGCACGTTTGATGTTATTGTAATTGGCGCAGGTCATGCAGGTTCAGAAGCTGCACACGCTGCGGCTAAAATGGGCGCTAGCACATTAATGCTAACAATCAATTTAGATATGATTGCATTTATGCCATGTAATCCATCTATTGGTGGCCCTGCCAAAGGAATCGTCGTACGTGAAATTGACGCTTTAGGTGGCGTCATGGGGAAAGTTATCGATAAAACACATATACAAATGAGAATGTTAAATACAGGGAAAGGTCCAGCAGTACGTGCATTGCGCGCACAAGCGGATAAAGTTTTGTACCAACAAGAGATGAAACGTGTGTTGGAGGAAACTAAAAACTTAACAATCCATCAAGGAATGGTTGAAGAGCTGATTATTGAAGATGGGGAAGTTAAAGGAGTCATTACACAAATTGGTGCCGTTTATCGTGCTAAAACAGTCGTTGTGACAACAGGTACTTTCTTACGCGGTGAAATCATTATTGGTGATATGAAGTATTCAAGCGGTCCTAATAACCAACAACCTTCGATTCGCTTAGCCGATAATTTAAAAGAGCTTGGCTTTGACCTAGTTCGTTTCAAAACAGGTACTCCACCACGTGTAAATAATCGTACAATTGATTATGACAAAACAGAGATTCAACCAGGGGATGACGTTCCACGTGCATTTAGTTTTGAAACAACTGAGTTCATTATGGACCAGCTACCTTGCTGGTTAACCTATACAAGCCCTGAAACGCATGAAATTATTGAAGCAAATTTACATCTTTCACCGATGTATTCAGGAATGATTAAAGGGACAGGGCCACGTTATTGCCCGTCTATTGAGGATAAAGTTGTGCGTTTTAATGATAAGCCTCGACACCAAATTTTCTTAGAGCCAGAAGGCCGTAATACGCGTGAAGTGTATGTTCAAGGTTTGTCAACGAGCTTACCAGAACATGTCCAAACACGTTTACTAAAATCTATTCCTGGCTTAGAAAATGCGGAAATGATGCGCGCTGGTTATGCCATTGAATACGATTCAATTGTGCCAACCCAATTATGGCCGACATTAGAAACAAAACGCATTAAAGGCTTATATACAGCTGGTCAAATTAACGGTACATCTGGTTATGAAGAAGCAGCCGCACAAGGCTTAATGGCGGGAATGAATGCTGCTGCTAATGTACTTGGTAAAGAGGAGTTAATTTTAAGTCGCTCTGATGCCTATATTGGCGTTTTGATCGATGACTTGGTGACAAAAGGGACAAATGAGCCATATCGTTTATTAACATCTCGTGCAGAGTATCGTCTATTGTTACGTCACGATAATGCCGATTTACGTTTAATAGAGCTGGCTTACAAAATGGGCATGATTCCACAAGAAAGATATACAAAGTTCATTGAGAAAAAGGAACTGATTGAAACTGAAATTGCACGTCTTCGTGAAATCATTATTAAGCCAAATGAAGCAACCCAATCTGTTATTCGTTCTGTTGGCGGTAGTGAATTAAAGGATGGTATTCGTGGCGCAGATTTATTAAAACGTACTGAAATGCATTATGAGTTAATCGCATCTTTAATTCCTGCAGAAATAGAGTTTACGGATGAAGTAAAAGAACAAATTGAAATTCAGCTTAAATATGAAGGCTATATCGAAAAAGCATTACAACAGGTAGAGAAGCTACACAAAATGGAAAACAAAAAAATTCCTGAGAATATTGATTACGATGCGATTTCAGGTTTAGCAACAGAAGCACGTCAAAAGTTAAAACAAGTTATACCACTTTCTATTGCACAAGCTTCTCGTATTTCGGGTGTTAACCCAGCTGATATTTCCATTCTGCTTGTTTATATTGAACAAGGTAAAATCGCGAAAGTAAGCAGCTAATCAACAACGTAAAGTGAATAAGGGGCGGGCATACCATTGTGCCCGCTTCCTATTTTTAAGGTTATACTGCTGAGTGGAGTAGTATAGTAAGATCGATAAAGGAGACTATACATGAACGAACAACAATTTATTGAGGCTCTGAAAGAGAAAGGCATCGAACTTTCGGATAAGCAGATCGCTCAATTTAAAAAATATTTTGAATTACTTGTCGAGTGGAATGAAAAAATGAATTTAACCGCTATTACAGATTTAGAAGGCGTTTATTTAAAGCATTTCTTCGATTCGATCAGTGCTTCATTTTATTTTGATTTTTCAAAAGTAATTACTGTTTGTGATGTTGGAGCAGGTGCTGGTTTCCCTAGTATCCCTATTAAAATCTGTTTCCCGCATTTACATGTCACAATTGTCGACTCCTTAAATAAACGAATTACATTTTTAAATCATTTAAGTGATGAGCTACAATTAGAGAATATGCATTTTGTACATGCACGAGCAGAAGAGTTTGGTCAAAATACAAAATATCGTGAACAATTTGATGTGGTAACAGCACGCGCTGTAGCTCGTTTATCAGTGTTATCTGAGCTATGCGTACCTTTAGCAAAGCAAGATGGTTATTTTGTTGCTTTAAAGGCTGCAGCAGGAGCAGAGGAATTAAAGGATGCTAAAAAAGCTTTAATAACATTAGGTGTTAAACTGAGAGAAGAATTTTCTTTCAAGCTACCTGTTGAAGAAAGTGACCGCACTTTATATATATTTGATAAAATAAAAGGAACACCGAAAAAATACCCGCGTAAGCCAGGTGTACCAAATAAAACACCAATTCAATAATTAGTGTTTCATGTGAAACTTCTCAAAGTAGAAAATATTTTTTCTATTTTGAGCATACATACTAGTTATGGATGGTTCACGCAAAAGACATCTATGAACTATATACATTTGATGAAATATAATAAATAATAATAGAATGACACTTAGCAAGATAGTTACTTAAAGGTGGTGCCACTTGGATGAAAAGTCCTTTTTCACGTTTTTTTGGAGGCGGGAGTAAAACGGAGCCTATTGTGAAAAATGAAGTAGAACAAGCAGAGGCGGTTCATGCAGCGGAAGAAGTCATAAAGTTGCCTATTGATCAAATTGTACCTAACCGTTTTCAGCCACGTACTATTTTTGATGATGAAAAAATTGAAGAATTATCAAGAACCATTCATACACATGGTGTGATTCAGCCAATTGTTGTACGTAAAACATCAGAAAATCAATATGAAATCATTGCCGGTGAGCGCCGTTACCGAGCGATGAAAAAGCTACAATGGACAGAGGTCCCTGCTATTGTACGTAATTTAACTGATAAGGAAACAGCTTCTATTGCGCTAATAGAGAACTTACAGCGTGAGGAGTTAACCGCAATTGAAGAAGCGGTAGCCTATCAAAAATTATTAGAGCTTCATGAGCTAACACAAGAAGCTCTGGCCCAAAGACTTGGAAAAGGACAATCCACTGTAGCCAATAAATTGCGTTTATTAAGGCTGCCGGATGAAGTGCAGCAAGCCATTTTGAAGCGTAAAATATCTGAACGACACGCACGTGCATTAATTGCTATTAAGGATCAACCATTACAATTAGAAATTTTACAGCTATCGATTGATAATGAATGGAATGTTCGTCAGTTAGAGGAGCAAATTCAAGCCATATTAAACCCAGTCACAGACGAGCCGGAAGAAACAGTACCAAAGAAAGCAAAACCAAAACGTAAGGCTATAAGTAAAGATGTGCGCATTGCTTTAAATACCATTAAACAATCACTAACAATGGTAACGAAAAGTGGTATTACAGTAAAAACAGAAGAAGAAGATACAGAGGAATACTATCAAATTACAGTGAAGATACCTAAAAAGAAAAAGGTGCAATAAATTATTTTAAAAAAGTAATATATTGTTCTGTCCAATACTGAACAGAGGAGATATCTCAGAAAAATAAATGAGATATCTCCTTTTTTGTATATATTCTTAATATTTTATACAACTCTCTTCAATTTTTTTGATAGAATGAAAGTTAGATAGCGTATTAAATAGTGATTTTACAAATGATTTGTCAAAGTTAAGTTTGATAGATGAAAGCAGGTGCTTTTAAATGGGTAGAATTATAGCAATCGCCAATCAAAAGGGTGGCGTAGGTAAAACAACAACTTCGGTCAATTTGAGCGCTTGCCTAGCATATTTAGGTAAGAAAGTGCTATTAATTGATACCGATCCTCAGGGGAATACAACAAGTGGACTTGGTATTAATAAAGGAGAAATACAAGCTTGTATTTATGATGTGCTCATTGATGATGAAGATGTTGAAAATGTCATTCAAAAAACAAACGTAGAGAATTTATCAATCGTGCCAGCAACCATCTCACTTGCAGGTGCAGAAATTGAATTGGTTTCGACTATTTCAAGAGAAGTGCGTTTAAAACATGCACTGCAAAATGTGAAAGAAGATTTCGATTATATAATTATTGACTGTCCTCCATCTTTAGGGCTTTTAACTATTAATGCTTTAACAGCTTCAGATGCGCTCATTATCCCTGTACAATGCGAATATTATGCGTTGGAAGGGCTAAGTCAATTGCTCTCAACTGTTCGCCTTGTTCAAAAGCATTTAAATCAGCAGCTCTATATTGATGGCGTTCTATTAACAATGCTAGATGCACGTACAAACTTAGGCTTGCAAGTTATTGATGAAGTAAAAAAATATTTCCAAGATAAAGTATACAAGACGATCATTCCTCGTAATGTGCGATTAAGTGAGGCACCAAGTCATGGTCAACCAATCATCACTTATGACGCAAAATCGAGAGGTGCAGAAGTTTATTTGGAGATGGCGAGGGAAGTGATTAAAAATGGCTAAAGGTTTAGGAAAGGGTATTGGTGCACTATTTCCAGGAGAGTCTTTAGAGCAAAGTGGTCAAGTGGAAGAAATTCAATTAGATTTAATTGTGGCGAACCCCTTTCAACCTCGTAAAATTTTTGATGAAGAAAGTTTACAAGAGTTAGCAGATTCGATTAAAGAACATGGTATTTTGCAGCCAATTGCTGTGCGCAAAAAAGGGCGCAAATTTGAAATTGTTGCAGGGGAACGTCGTTATAGAGCCTGTCTGTTAGCTGAATTAGAGGTTATTCCTGTCATCATAAAAGAGCTATCAGATGCACAAATGATGGAGTTAGCTATTTTAGAAAATCTTCAACGTGAGGATTTAACCGTTATTGAAGAAGCGGAAGCCTATCAGAGTCTAATGGAAAACTTACATTTAACTCAAGAAGAATTATCGAAACGGTTAGGGAAAAGTAGACCACATATCGCTAATCATGTTCGGTTGCTTGCTTTACCAGAAGATGTACGTAAATTTATGAATGATGATACCTTATCGATGGGGCAGGGACGAGCATTACTTGGCCTGAAAAATAAAAGAAGAATCTCAGAAGTGGCTAATAAGGTCATTAATTTAGGGTTGAATGTACGTCAAGTTGAAATGCTAGTACAAAACTTAAATGAAGAAGTTTCACG
Source organism: Lysinibacillus sp. OF-1 (assembly GCF_028356935.1). Classification (NCBI taxonomy): domain Bacteria; kingdom Bacillati; phylum Bacillota; class Bacilli; order Caryophanales; family Bacillaceae; genus Lysinibacillus; species Lysinibacillus sp. OF-1. The sequence goes on along the minus strand of NZ_CP102798.1, from coordinate 4,699,864 downwards.
TGAAACAATTCCACCAAAGAAGAAAGATATATTTGTATCAGCCAAGGAATCCCAATTACGAGACTACTTTGGAACAAATGTTCAAATCAAAAAAACAAATAATAAGGGGAAAATTGAAATTGAATTTTATTCTGAAGATGATTTAGAACGTATTTTAGAAATACTAAATTTACAGGAAGAATAAAATACATTTCTATAACTTAATCAGAGCGCCAAGCAAACAGGCGCTCTCTATTTTTTAGAGAGAAGGAAGGCTTAAGTGTGGTATTACTAGGGGCATTGATTAATGCTGTGCTAATAGTAGCAGGTGCATTAGTAGGGCGCATTTTTAAAAATATTCCTGAATCTATGAAATCTACTGTACTATCTATTATTGGCTTAGCAGTCACATTATTAGGGATAAAAATGGGCTTTGAAAGTGATAATTTTATTATATTAGTAGTAAGTTTAGTAGTAGGTACTGTAATAGGTGAGTGGTTAGATTTAGATAGACAAATGAATCGTCTAGGGAAATGGGTAGAGAGTTTATTTCGTACAAAACGAAATGACCAAAATCAAATTAGCATAGCAGAGGGCTTTGTCACTGCCTCCTTAATTTTTGTTGTTGGGTCAATGGCTGTAATCGGTGCACTCGATAGTGGTCTTCGTAATGATCATAATGTATTAATTACAAAAGGATTAATAGATGGGTTTACATCCATTATTCTAGCATCCACTTTAGGCATTGGTGTATTGCTATCTGCCGTACCTGTTTTTGTTTATCAGGGATTAATCGCACTTTTTGCAGGCGTTATCAGTTCCTTTATACCTGATGCTGCACTACAAATGTACATTACAGAAATGACAGCTGTAGGCGGTGTTATGATTATGGCAATAGGGTTAAATATTGCTGGCTTAGCTAAGATCAAAGCTGCTAACTTGCTGCCAGGTATCGTCATTGTTGGTATTATGGTGGCTATCTTCTACACTTTTCAATGAATAGCGATGGGAAGCCAATAATAAAGCTCTTGAAAGTTTTTCAGCCATAGCATAAGAAATATGAAGTCTTGTATTTTGTAAAACGAGCATTTCCATAAAGCCTCCAATATTGACGATTCCTTTAACGGAAATGTCTCCGATTGGGGGTAATTCTTTTTTTACAGCCTTGCCAGGGAAGATGGGGCCGCTTTGCACTGAAATATGACCAACATTTTGTTCACTGCCTAGACAGGCATCAATCGCAATAATGAAAGGTTTTGTAGTATGATTGTGTAGCTGTTGCATTGTAGAATCAAGATTTAGAGCATGTAAAGGATCTTCTAAAGAACCTACAATTTCATAGGGAAAGCTGACAGATTTTTTTAAAAAGCTACCTGTTAATGGCCCAAGTGTATCGCCCGTACAACGGTCACTGCCAATACAACAAAAAATTAGTCGTTCATGATGAAACGGTATATGTTCTAAAAATAATGTACTTAATTGCCAAACGGCATTTTTACTCTCGTGATGAAGGGAATAAGGTAGTAACAAATTTGGTATAGTATTCATAAAAAAACTCACTTTCTTTTTATTTTTAGAAGTGCTCAATTTTTATGCAGTATACGCAAATTTTTAGCAAGTTATTCAAGAGGTGGTAATTATGGAAGAGAATAAAAAATTAATGGAGAGATACTGGGATAAGCTCACATCTGAGGACCTTTGGGAATCGGTTATTAATGCATCTTTAGAGATATTGCTCATTTTATTAGCATCATGGATTGCAGTAAGATTAGGTAAAAAATTTATTAAAAAAGTGTTTTTAATACGAATGCGTTCCCCATTAAACCACTCAGAGCGACGCCAACGAACAATTGCAAGATTATTACAAAGTGTGATTTCCTATGTTGTTTATTTCTCTGCAATTATTGGGATTCTTTCTTCCTTAGAAATAAAGGTAGCAGGTTTATTGGCTGGTGCAGGGATTGTTGGTTTAGCAATTGGTTTTGGCGCTCAAAGCTTAGTGAAGGATGTTATTACTGGATTCTTTATTATCTTTGAAGATCAGTTTGGTGTAGGGGATTATATAAAAATTAACGCAGCAGAAGGTACGGTTGTAGAAATTGGTTTACGTACAACGAAAATTAATGGTGCTACAGGTGAGCAATTCATCATTCCGAATGGTGCAATTGGTGAGGTCGTCAATTATTCTGTTAACAACTCCAAAATTTTTATAGATTTACAAATGGCTACTGAGGCTGATTTTGAAAAAGCAGAGGCAATAATTAATAAGTATTTAGAAACATTACCAAAAATGCATAAAGAGCTAATAGCGACGCCAGTATTTTTAGGTGTGCAAAATGTTAAAGGGACAGAGGTAACGATACGAATAGCTGCTGAAACATTACCGCAGCAGCAATATGGAGTAGCACGTAGTATTCGCCGTGATGTTACCAAACTTTTTGAAGAAAATAATATACCAATGGCCTATCCAAAAATGATGTTCTATGGGAAAGAAGAAGGGAGAAGTGAATAATGGAAGCGAAAAAATTTGGTTTAAATGATATTGTTGAAATGAAAAAACAACATCCATGTGGTACTAATAAATGGAAAATCATTCGTATGGGGGCAGACGTACGTATCAAATGCGAAGGATGTCAGCATAGTGTAATGATTCCACGCCGTGACTTTGAGAAAAAAATGAAAAAGGTTTTAATTTCTGCTAATGAGGCGTAACATCAGGCATATTAGACTTTTTATGAGTGAATCAATATAATAGATAAGGTTATATGAGAGAAAAAATTTGAACTGAGTATAGAAAGGTTGTGTCCATTCATGGCATTAACAGCTGGAATCGTTGGTTTACCTAACGTTGGAAAATCAACATTATTTAACGCAATTACAAAAGCGGGCGCATTGGCTGCAAACTATCCATTCGCAACGATTGATCCAAACGTTGGTATCGTTGAAGTACCTGATGCACGTTTAGATAAATTAACAGAATTAGTTGTACCGAAAAAAACTGTACCAACTGCATTTGAGTTCACAGATATCGCAGGAATTGTAAAAGGTGCTTCCAAAGGTGAAGGATTAGGGAATAAATTCCTTGCTCATATTCGTGAAGTAGATGCAATTTGTCAGGTTGTACGTTGTTTTGTAGACGAAAACATTACGCACGTATCTGGTGCAGTAGACCCAATTGATGATATAGAGGTTATTAATCTGGAGCTTGCACTTGCTGACTTAGAATCTGTAGATAAACGTTTACAACGTGTTAGCAAAATGGCAAAACAAAAAGATAAAGAGGCTATGGTGGAAGAGCCAGTTCTTCTAAAAATTAAAGAGCAATTAGAAAACGGTAAACCGGCACGTGCGGCTGAGCTTTCTGATGATGAACTAAAGATAATTAAAGGTCTTCATTTACTAACAATTAAACCAATGCTATATGTAGCAAACGTTTCAGAAGATGAAGTAGCAGATGCTGACAATAATGAGTATGTGAAAAAAGTACGTGAGTATGCTTCAGCAGAAGGTGCTCAAGTTATTACAATTTGTGCAAAAATCGAAGAAGAAATTTCTGAGCTTGATGATGAAGAAAAAACTATGTTCTTAGAAGAACTTGGAATTAAAGAATCAGGCTTAGATCAGTTAATCCGTACTTCTTATGATTTATTAGGATTAGCTACTTACTTCACTGCAGGCGTACAAGAGGTACGTGCATGGACGTTCCGTAAAGGGATGAAGGCGCCACAATGTGCAGGTATCATCCATACGGATTTTGAACGTGGCTTTATTCGGGCAGAAACAGTTGCTTATGCTGATCTATTAGAGGCAGGTTCTCAAGCAGCAGCGAAGGAAGCTGGTAAAGTACGTCTTGAAGGTAAAGAATATGAAGTACAAGATGGCGATATTATGCTGTTCCGCTTTAATGTATAAAAACTGACAAGGGCAATCGAAAATGGTTGCCCTTTTTCGATTGTATCATTATCAGAATTTTTAACGTATGGAGGCGACTAACGCATGAATGCTTTGCAAATTAAGGAACGTGGTTTAGAGTTTGAGCAACTGGGGATGCTACCACAGGACGTCTTAGATTTTATTTATGAGCAACAATTATTTAAATTGTTCACGTCAAAAGAATTAGGTGGTAAGGATTTAGATTTAGTAGAGGGTGTAAAAGTATTTCAGCAAATGTCTGCACTTGATGGTAATGTCGGCTGGCTAATTACTATTGGTACAGGTGGAAATGCATTTATCCCAACATTCAACCAGGATATTTGTGAGAAAATCTATATGCCTAAAGAAGCAGTCATAGCAGGCAGTGGTTATCCAACGGGAATAGCAGTAAAAACAGATGGAGGCTACTACATAACGGGGCAGTGGAAGTATTGTAGTGGCTCTAACTATGCGTCAACATTTACAATGAACTGCTATATTGAAGAAAATGGTGTCAAAACAGAAAAAATTATTAGCTGCTCAGTGAACCCGCAAGATGTTGAAATTTTGAACGATTGGTGTGCCATGGGCTTGAAGGCAACAGCAAGTCATACAATCCGTGTGAACAATGTTTGGGTACCACAGGAAGCTACTTTTCAATTAGGTACAATCAGAAATAATTATGGCGATTCAGTACATAACTTTCCATTTACCACTTTTGCGGAAGCTTCCTTTTTAAGTGTTTGTCTTGGGATAACAGAGAATTTTTTAGAAGAAGCAACCGTTTTAATGAAGCAACGAAATCATGATAGAAGCTGGGCTGAGCATATTGGATCCCTTCAGTTTTTATTAATGCAACAGCAGAAACGTTACAAGCAATACGAGGAACAATTCTATACAACATTATCTAAATATTGGGAATTACATCAACGTGGTGATCAATTATCCGAAGAGGACTTATCACAATTTACACAAATGAGTAAGGATATTGCTGCAGCTTGCCTAGAGATAGCGAATAATTTAATACGCAGTCTTGGTATGGATGCTATTACAGAAACATCCACTATTAATCGTATTTGGAGAAATTTATACACAGCGGCCCAGCACGGATTTTTAACGCCTTAAATTAGAATCTGTAGCTAGTCATTTCTACGCTACAGATTCTTTGAATGATGAAGTGTTACTTTAGTGAGCTATCCTTTTCCAGTGGTAGATAGACATAAAGTTTCGGCAATTTGGGATCATCCCGTATCAAAGCATCTCTTGGATATTTTCGTAATTCTTTATACATGGCAAAATCACCTACTGCTCCTGCTATTAAAAAAGCTCCAATCAGGATCAAAACCGTACTATTGAGATAAAACCCAACAATGGTTGGAAGGATGCCGGTTGTCCAGAATGGCAGTAATAGAGCCTTTTTCATAGCATGATTGAAAAGAGGCTGTTCAGTCGTCGCATAGGCAATGCCAAGCTCTAAATTGATGCCGTATTTTAAAGCCTTAAAGGGCACTTTGCCAAAAAACATAAAGCCAATTAAATGAAAAACCTCATGTAGGATAATAAAAATAATATACAACGCCACGAACAGTGCTGTGCCACTAACCATGTTCCAAACAGAAAAATGAAAATCTTTAAAGCAAATATATTGAATAGCTGTAAATAATATGACAAGACCACTAGTGATCACAAAATTGTCGATCATTAATTTCTTTAAATCTAATTCGATAACAATAGGCTCTTTATTATTAGTTAGCATGAAGGCGCTCCTTTCAAATATACTGTCATTATATAATGAATTATTAGTTTGTGACTTGAAAGAAATGTATCTATATGTTACAATTCATTGATGTGAGTAATAATTAATTACTTGCTCCTTGCTCCCTTCAATAGGAGAGCCTAAGTCCATAAGGAGGTGTAAACAGATGAGAAAATACGAATTAATGTACATCGTACGTCCGAACATTGAAGACGAAGCGAAGAAAGCTTTAGTTGAACGTTTCAACGAAATCTTAACTTCTAACGGTGCAGAAGTCATCGAATCAAAAGAGTGGGGCAAACGCCGCTTAGCTTATGAAATTAAAGACTTCCGCGAAGGTTACTACCAAATCGTAAAAGTAAACGCTTCTTCAGATGCAATCAACGAATATACACGTCTTGCTAACATCAGCGAAGACATCATTCGCCACATTGCAGTTCGCCAAGAAGCTTAATAATTAATTTTTAACAAAACGCTGAAAAGGAGGTTGCATTCTGATGATAAACCGTGTCGTATTAGTCGGAAGACTAACAAAAGATCCTGAGCTACGTTATACACCAAATGGAATTGCGTCTACAAGATTTACAGTTGCTGTAAACCGTGCATTCTCAAATCAACAAGGTGAACGCGAAGCTGATTTCATTAGCTGTGTTGCATGGCGAAAACAGGCTGAAAACCTAGCGAACTTCATGCGAAAAGGAAGTTTAATTGGGGTAGAGGGCCGTATTCAAACAGGCAGTTATGAAGGACAAGACGGTAAGCGAGTATACACAACAGATGTCGTGGCAGATAGCGTACAGTTTTTAGAACCCCGTAATGGTAGCGGTGCACCTGCTCCTCAATACGGTGGTGGACAAACTTACGGTAATAACCAACCGTCATATGGCGGTGGTCAACCACAACAACAGTTTGGTGGCGGCGCAATGCCAGGACAGGGTTCCTATGGCGGCGATGCTTATCAGCAAAATCAACCACCTATGAATCAGCCGAATTATACACGTGTAGATGAGGACCCATTTGCGAATAGCAAAGGGCCAATAGAAGTATCTGAGGATGATCTTCCATTCTAATGCTTCTAAAATTATAATAAGATAAGGAGGAGACATACTATGGCACCACGTCGCGGAGGCCGCAAACGCCGTAAAGTTTGCTACTTCACTTCAAACAATATTACGCACATCGACTACAAAGATGTAGATTTATTAAAAAAATTCATCTCTGAGCGCGGTAAAATTTTACCACGTCGCGTAACTGGCACAAGTGCAAAGTACCAACGTAAATTAACTTCAGCTATTAAAGTATCTCGTATCATGGGATTACTTCCATTCGTAGCAGAAGACAAATAATATTAAAAAAAGTACAACATTGGTTATTGAACCTTTGTTGTACTTTTTTTATGTACTTAATTTCAAATATATGTAAAAATATTATAGCAATAGCTGGGGATTATTGTAGAAGTCTTAGATTTTATAAATATTTTAGAACAAAAAGGATTATCATCAAATACTGTAAAAGGTTATTTAGAAGATTTAAAGGTTTTTTATTTATGGCTAAATAGGAGAGTTTGAAATAAAGCCAGCAGATATACCAAACTTCATTGAGTTTATTGATAATCGTCAAGCTAGTAAAAAGTTTCTCCTGCAACATTAAATCGGTACTTAGCAACAACTAGTTCCTTTGATAGTTAAAACAATAAAAGTGTGAGTTAATCTGAATATGTATCTCGTATAAACTTTCTAAATATATTTTTCTATGAAAAGATATAGCTGGAGGACATATTTACTAAGCAGTTTTATAAACTGAAATTAGAAGGAACAAGTCGGAATTTATTTTCGAACGCTTAGACAAAATAAAATTGTATTCTTTTACCTCTTGTTTAAAATCATCCTCAGTAAAAAAGAGCAGTCAAAGTTGACTACTCCTTAATACCACGGCTTTATTCATTTAATAAATATATTACTCTCTTTTTGCATCTAATCGCCGACGAAATACTAAAGCCGAGACAGCGAAAATAACGAAAGCTAATGTTGAAGCGGCCGTAACCATCTGTAACACAATTCCTATTGGAGATTTGAACAACAAGGCGACCGAGATGATTAAAACGGCACCAGTTAAACCCATTCCTAAAATCGAGATTGCCAAAACCTTATTCATCTAATCACCTCACAGGTAGTTGAAACAAGCTACCGCTCCAGCAATACCCCCTGCACCAATAACAGCATATGCTCCAATACATGCAGCACAGATTGGAGCAGTTACTGGTGTCGGTGCTGCACACGAACCGCCACACGCAACCGCAATAATATAAGCCACCGTACCACCGACACCAAGTACTGCTCCAAGACAACTTGCCACTGCTCCTATACCCATCGGTTGAATCATAGATGGCTCTTCTGCAAGTAATTCTTCATCCGTCATATAAGCAATCCCAGTATCCTGAGATTTAACAAGTGTTCCATTCAAATACGTCGAAACCTGGAAGTTTCCTAGCTCATTCTGGGTAACCAGCATTTCATTTGTCTGCAATACATTATGATCCTCATCTAAGAATACCGTTATATTACTAGGAAGGCTATAATCCCCATGCAAAGGAACTGTAACCGCCGTAACTCCACCACCAACAGTGTACACACTCGAACCTTCCAAATCAAATGCAGACACAGGAGCTACATTCTCAACTTTCCCCTTCTCGACTGCACGAAGCGTTGTATTAACCAGTTCCTTAGCAAGTTTGCCGGTAACTACAACAATACTCGGAGCATCCTCAGCTTGCACAGAAACATCTTTAGCTGGAGACAAACCTAAACAAAAAACAGTAAAGATCATTAATACTGGCAAATACATTTTTTTTGCCATCGACATAATAAAACCTCCCATTTTTAGTATTTTGTTACAAATTATTAATTCTACACCAAATCTAAATTTCCTTCTTTTTGGTAATTAATATATTTATCTGCAACAAAAAAGTAGACATTATTTTTTTGAGTTGATAACTCGTGCAATTAACACTTAACAGCCCTTGAGATTGCATCAAATACAGGATAGCTCTGCCTAATTCTGTATCTAACATGATTCTATCCCTCAAGGGCTTTTTGTGTTTAAAATACAAAGAAGAAAGGAGGGATTGGTCTAGAATAATAAAACTCAGATTATACATGTTTTTTTGTTTGATAGTGTTATCAATTGAATACACAAGGATTACATACTGTATGGTAAGAAGGAGACATACTATGGCACCACGTCACGGAGGCCGCAAAGTTTGCTACTGCACTTCAAACAATATTACGCACATCGACTATAAAGATGTGGATTTATTAAAAAAATCCATCTCTGAGTGAGGTAAAATTTTACCACGTCGCGTAACTGGCACTAGCGCTAAGATTAACTTCAGCTATCAAAGTATCTCGTATCATGGATTCGTAGCAGAAGGTAAATAAGATTGATGACGTTAAGGTAACGGACCTTACATCAACTTAAAAACCAGCATATTACGATATTCGAATCAGTATATGCTGGTTTTTTGTTATAGGTAAAAGTCATTTTTTCAAGCCTAATATACGTTTTCTCTTCATGGACCGTTGAATTTGCACCAGTAATGTACCAAAGTATTTTATAAGCAAGCGCAATAATACTAAACAAGAATGATAAAATTAATGGCAATGCATATAGTGATCTAAGTGATTTTTGTTCAATACTATGAAAAAATGGTACAATAAAGGGTAGTAAGTTTGACTGAAAAAAAGGAAGGTTTTCAATGCCGAATAATCAAACAAAAGCGCTTGTACAAGGCTCAATGATGGTTGCACTTTTTACAATATTAATGCTGATTTCTGCATATGTACCATTCATCTTTATAGTAGCTTTATTATTCGCCCCTCTACCGATTGCTTGGTATAGTGCAAATTACAAGCGTTCCTCATCAATACTCGTTGCAATAGTAGGCTGTATCCTAACCACTATCACGAGTGGAATAACCATGCTACCGTTTGCCTTTATTTTAGGGCTATTAGGTGTCATTATGGGTAATGCAATTTATCTGAAGAAAAGTAAGCTCTATTTATTTATGTCAACAGGGATTGCTAATCTAATCTCCATGGCAATGGTTTATCTTGCCTATGTAAAACTTGCAGGAATTGACTTCATTAGCATGAGTTTAGAAATGGTTCGTAAAAATTATGAACAATCTAATGAATTTGCAAAAAGTGTAACGGGGCAAGTAGCTTTACAACCAGAACAGCTTGAGGCGATGCTTAAAACAATCGAGCTGACGATGCCTGCAACGATAACAATATCAGCATTTTTTGCTGCATTTATTATCATCACGTTAAATTTACCAGCTTTAAAACGACTAGGAGTAGATGTACCGAAGTTTGCTCCGTTCCAAAATATGAGATTACCACGCTCTATTTTATGGTATTACATGATTGTTTTATGCATTAATCTGTTTATGCGTCCAGAGGCTGGTTCCACGTTAGATATAATTGTATTAAATGTTTCTTATATTTTATGGATTTTACTCATTCTACAAGGGATATCTTTTATCCATTATTTCATTTCTAAAAAGGGCATGCCAACGGGAGTAAAATGGGTAGCTACCGTATTAGCTATTCCGTTATCATCCTTCATGATTTTACTTGGTATTGTTGATTTAGGTTTTGACGTACGTGCACTTGTAAAGGGGAAAACTAAAGAATAAGGGGCTGATTGTAATGGGGACTTTTAGAAAACGACCAATTCGCTATCCGCTTTTTGTTCTTTCCATATTTGGAATTGTGACGTTCGTGCTTCTATGTATTTGGAATATCGGGATAGGTATCGGTTATGGGGTAGGTTTTATTTTATTAATGGCCTACACATGGAAGGTAGAAAAGATTGCTTTTGAAGAAACTGAAAAGCATATTGAATCCATTTCCTTCCGAATGAAAAAAGTAGGCGAAGAGGCATTGCTTGAAATGCCTATCGGGATATTGCTCGTTAACGAGCAATATGAAATCGAATGGTCGAATCCATATATGCAAGGTATCTTAAACATGGAATCATTAGTGGGAGAAGGTATTGTCGATCTATCTGACGACATTTATGTATTAATGAAGACCGAGGAAACAAACGAGGCTACGATTACACTAAGTGATCGGAAATATCGTGTGTATTATAAAAAAGAGGAACGATTACTATACTTCTTTGATATAACAGAACAGATTGCCATTGAAAAGCAATACTATGCAGATCGTACAGTTATTGCTATCTTATTTGTCGACAATTATGATGAAATCACACAAGCTATGGACGACCAACCACGAAGTTTAACAAATACGATGGTTACGTCAATTGTCAATGAATGGGCTGCTGAGCATGGTGTATTTGTCAAACGAATATCATCAGATCGTTTTTTAGCGGTACTAAACGAATCTATTTTAACAGAGCTTGAAAAGAAAAAATTTGCTATTTTAGATACTATTCGAGAAAAAACAGCTCAGAAAAATTTATCATTAACATTAAGTATTGGTGTAGGGGCTGGATCATCATCACTAGTAGAGCTTGGTGAATTGGCACAATCGAGTCTAGATCTTGTATTAGGACGTGGCGGTGACCAAGTGGCGATCAAACAACCTACTGGAAAGCTTAAATTTTACGGTGGGAAAACGAATCCAGTTGAAAAGCGTACACGAGTTAGAGCTCGCGTCATTTCACACGCATTGCGTGATTTAATTCAAGACAGTGACCAAGTGTTTGTTATGGGACATAAAAATCCTGATATGGATTCCATAGGTGCATCTGTCGGTGTACGAAAAATGGCTCAGATGAATGATGTAAAAGGCTATGTCATTATAAACTTTGATGAATTAAATGGTAGTGTGACACGACTCATGAATGAAATTGAGAGTAAATCCGATTTCTATGAAAATTTCCTAACACCTGAGGAAGCCGCTGGGAAAATGACAGAAAAATCATTGCTCGTGATCGTGGACACTCATAAACCGAATTTAGTCATCGATGAACACTTATTGAAGCTAGCTGAAAAGGTTGTCGTAATCGACCACCATCGTCGAAGTGAGGACTTTATAGAAAATCCTACACTTGTTTATATGGAACCATATGCGTCATCGACGGCTGAGTTAGTGACAGAGTTACTAGAATATCAGCCGAAGCGTGCAAAGATCAATATGCTAGAGGCTACAGCGTTACTTGCAGGCATTATTGTCGATACCAAAAGCTTTACACTTCGAACAGGAGCACGTACATTTGAAGCGGCTTCTTATTTACGAACGAATGGTGCTGATACAATATTGGTGCAGCGTCTTTTAAAAGAAGATGTGGACACCTATATTGAGCGCTCCAAAATTGTGCAAACCGTGCAATTTGTAAAACCTGGAGTAGCTATTGCTGTAGGAGAGGAATCGAAAGTGTATGACTCTGTTTTAATTGCACAAACAGCAGATATTTTACTAACCATGAAGGATGTTAGTGCATCCTTTGTCATTGCACATCGAGCAGATGGAAAAATTGGTATAAGTGCACGATCTCTAGGGGAGGTCAATGTACAGCTCATCATGGAAAGGCTTGGCGGCGGTGGACATTTAACGAATGCTGCCTGTCAAATAGAGGCTAAATCCATTGATGGTGTGAAAAAACATTTAGAAGAGGCCATAAATGAGGTCTTTGAAGGGAGTTCTGACTAATGAAAGTAGTATTTTTAAAAGACGTTAAAGGAAAAGGGAAAAAAGGTGAAATTAAAAATGTAGCTGATGGCTATGCACAAAATTTCCTGATTAAAAATGGCTATGCTGCTGAAGCAAATGCTCAAGCACTGAGTCAATTAGATGGACAAAAAAAATTAGAAGCTAAAAATGCAGCAGCTGAATTAGCTGAAGCACAAGCATTAAAAGAGAAATTAGAAGCGTTAACAGTTGAGGTAAAAGCAAAATCAGGTGAAGGTGGCCGCTTATTCGGCTCAGTATCAACAAAGCAAATTGCTGATGCATTACAAAAAGTACATGGCATTAAAATTGATAAACGTAAAATGACTTTACCTGATGGCATTCGTGCTCTTGGCTTTACAAATGTTCCTGTAAAATTGCACCATGAAGTATCAGCAACGTTAAAAGTACATGTAACGGAAGAATAAGGAGCGACGATCCATGAGTGAACCGATGATGGACCGCGTTCCACCGCATAACCGGGAGGCGGAGCAATCGGTTATCGGTGCAATATTTCTTGAACCACAGGCGTTAATAACAGCATCAGAAATTTTATTGGTGGATGATTTTTATTTAAATGCCCATAAGAAAATTTTCGAAACGATGCTACGCTTGAGTGATCAAGGAAAAGCGATAGATGTTGTAACAGTTACAGAAGAGTTATCAGCTAAAAAAGAGATTGAAGATGTTGGCGGGCTATCTTATTTACTAGAGCTCGCCAATGCTGTCCCTACAGCTGCTAATGTCGCACATTACGCCAAAATCGTTGAGGAAAAGGCGCTATTACGTCGATTGATTCGTGTAGCTACGAAAATCGTTGAGGACGGCTACACACGTGAGGACGAGGTAGAGGCATTATTAGGCGAAGCAGAGAAGAAAATGATGGAGGTTGCCAATCGAAAGAATGCTGGTGACTTTAAGCATGTTAAAGATGTGCTAGTGGAAACATTCGATAATATTGAGAAACTTCAATCACAAAAGGGAGATGTAACGGGTATACCGACAGGCTTCCGTGATTTAGACAATATTACGGCGGGCTTCCAGCGCAATGATTTAATTATTGTAGCAGCACGTCCTTCTGTAGGGAAAACGGCCTTTGCGTTGAATGTGGCGCAAAGTGTCGCCGTACAAGCGCGTGAGAATGTGGCAATATTTTCTTTAGAGATGGGTGCAGAGCAACTTGTCATGCGTATGCTTTGCGCAGAAGGCAATATTGATGCACAAGTTTTACGTACAGGTGCTTTAACTACGGATGATTGGGGTAAACTAACTATGGCAATGGGTAGTTTATCGAATTCGGGAATTTTTATTGATGATACACCAGGTGTACGAATCAATGAAATTCGTGCGAAATGTCGACGTTTAGCACAGGAAAATGGACTCGGAATGATCTTAATCGATTATTTACAGTTAATTCAAGGTAGTGGCAAACCGGGAGAAAACCGTCAGCAAGAAGTATCGGAGATTTCACGTTCCTTAAAGGGACTAGCCCGTGAATTAAAGGTTCCTGTTATTGCACTATCACAGCTATCTCGTGGGGTTGAGCAGCGACAGGATAAACGACCAATGATGAGTGACTTACGTGAATCGGGAAGTATTGAGCAAGATGCTGATATTGTTGCCTTTTTATATCGTGATGACTATTACGATAAAGAATCTGAGAGTAAAAATATGATCGAAATTATTATTGCAAAACAGCGTAATGGTCCAACAGGAACCGTTACACTGGCCTTTAAAAAGGAATTCAATAAGTTCATTAATGTGGATTGGTCTCAAATGCCACCACCACCGCCACGTGATTAGTCGTTATTCAGATAAGTTGCCTCTTAAGTAATGCAATATTACCCATAGATTAAATTAATCTGAATGTTCGATAATATTCATATCATTCTGTTATTAAACACGAACGTTGAATCAGATTTTTTGATTTTATGTTCGTGTTTTTTCACTGTTTTTTATTGACGGGGCGTTTCTATCATTGTTACAATGATTGAGGCTTGAAAATTGAGATACAAAGGTATCTAACGGAGGTGCTGATTATGACATCAGTAGTAGTTGTAGGAACACAGTGGGGAGACGAAGGGAAAGGTAAAATTACAGATTTCCTTTCGCAAAAAGCCGATGCAATCGCTCGCTTTGCAGGTGGAGATAATGCAGGACATACCATTAAAATTGATGGTGAAACATACAAACTACATTTAATTCCATCAGGGATCTTCTATAAAGAAAAAACTTCAGTAATTGGTAATGGATTAGTTGTCAATCCAAAGTCATTAGTAACAGAGCTTAAAGGTTTACAGGAGCGCGGCATTAATACAGATAATCTACGTATTTCTAATCGTGCACATGTTATTTTGCCTTATCATATTAAGCAAGATATTGCAGATGAAGAAAGTCGTGGCGATAATAAAATCGGCACAACTTGTAAAGGGATTGGACCTTGCTATCAAGATAAAGTAGCGCGTATTGGAATCCGTATGGCTGATTTACTTGATAAGGAAATCTTTGAAGAAAAACTACGTCATAATTTAGCCATTAAAAATAAATTATTTGAGAAATTCTATGAAGTTGAAGGCGTAACATTCGAAGAAATTTTCGAGGAATACTATGGCTATGGACAAGAAATCGCAAAATATGTAGCAGATACATCTAAAATCTTAAATGATGTCCTTGATGAAGGCGGCAAAGTGTTGTTTGAAGGTGCACAAGGAATTTTACTTGATGTCGATCAAGGTACGTATCCATATGTAACATCTTCAAATCCAGTTGCAGGTGGTGTAGCGATTGGAGCAGGTGTTGGTCCATCACGTGTGACAAGTGTTATTGGCGTATCGAAGGCCTATACATCTCGTGTAGGAGATGGTCCTTTCCCAACAGAATTATTTGATGAAGTGGGTCAACAAATTCGTGAGGTTGGTCGCGAATACGGTACAACAACAGGTCGTCCACGTCGTGTAGGTTGGTTCGATACAGTCGTTGTTCGTCATTCACGTCGTGTAAGTGGAATTACACATCTTGCACTTAACTCTATTGACGTTTTATCTGGTTTAGAAACAGTAAAAATCTGTACAGCATATAACTATAAAGGTGAAACAATTACGGAGTATCCAGCAAATCTTCATATTATTGAACAATGTGAGCCGATCTATGAAGAGCTTCCAGGCTGGTCAGAGGATGTAACGAGCTGCCGCACTTTAGAAGAGCTACCTGAAAACGCACGACGCTATGTAGAGCGCATCAGTGAGTTAACTGGCATTCAAATTGCTACTTTCTCAGTGGGACCTGCTCGTGAGCAAACAAATGTTTTAGTGGATGTTTGGGAAGCCTAATAAAGTAAAATAAATTGAAATGGGCGTGCCATATGAGGTACGCCTATTTTTAGTGAATATCCCTTTTCTTAAAGCGACCGCCTTTTACCTCGGCGATATTACCGATGGCTAAAAATGCATTGTCATCAATTTCTGCAACAATTGATTTTAACTTCGCTTCTTCTAAACGAGTAATAACGGTAAAGATAACTTTCTTATCGTTCCCCGTATAAGCCCCCTCCCCATGAAGGAAGGTAACACCACGACCAAGTCGATCCATAATCGTTTGTCCAATTTCATCAATTTCATCACTTATGATATAAACCGATTTTGATTCTTCTAATCCTTGAATAACAATATCAATCATTTTATAGGCAATATAGTATGCAATGATGGAGTACATGGCCTGCTCCCAATTAAAAACAAAACCTGCCACTGCAAAAATAATGACGTTGAAGATCATAATGATTTCCCCGACTGAAAACGGTGTCTTGCTATTAAATAAGATGGCTAATATTTCAGTTCCATCCAATGAACCACCATAACGAATGACAATACCGACACCAACGCCTAAAATCATTCCACCAAAAACTGTAGCCAATAGTGTGTCTTCCGTAAATGGATGTATGTTATGTAAGGCAAGTGTTGCTAACGAGAGTACAGTAATACCGAGCCCTGTAGAAATAGCAAAGGTTTTCCCAATTTGTTTATAGCCTAAAAAAATAAAAGGTAAGTTTAAAATGAAGATGAAAATACCAAGGGGTAAATTTAATAAATGAGATGTGATAATGGAAACGCCTACGATGCCTCCATCCATGATGTGGTTAGGTACTAAAAATAGCTCCAAGCCCAATGCCATTATTATTGCACCTAGTGGAACCATAATAATCCTAAGAAAAATTTTACGCATATTATTTTTCTGCATTCTCAACATTTTTGTTGAGATCTCAGAGGTTTGTGAATCACTCAATTTAATCGCTCCAATCAAATAATGTATTTTCTTTTATAGTTTATCGGAATATTAAAAAAGTAAAAAGTATTAAGTCGAAATTCACTTGAAAAAATTTAGAGATTAATATACCAATGGCTCAATATAGTTTATTTTATCCTTCTATAGGCAGGTGTTTTTTATAACCTAATATATGAATAAAAATACAGTAATTACTAACTATATAAAATTTATTCTATGTAACAATTAGTAGATAAATAATACATTTACATTACAAAAGGGTGAAATCATTCAAACGCCATTTTCTTTATGGTAAATTATAAGGGTGCAAAAAATCCTTGTGGGTAAATCATCCTACTATAGGGTAAAGTTGGAAGGGGCTTTATTGATGAATTCGTTTTGGAAAAGAAAAGAAGAAAACAATAGATTCACCTACAATTTTTCTTCTTTTAAAAAGGCTTCAATCGTTGCAGTTTTAATGACCAGCCTAACGATTAATATGGGTTTTGCTAAGGAATATAATAAAGAAAACTTAAATAAAATTTTCCACGTTTATGTGGGAAATGAATATATTGGTGCAGTATCTGATGAGAAAGCTATTCAAGAAATTATTGCCTCAAAGGAAAAAGTAGCGAGTCAGCAATTCAAAGGATTATCGATTGATGCTAGTTCAGCTGTTAAAATAATCCCAGAGCAAGTATTTGCGAATGAAACAAAAGATGCGGAAACGTTATCCAAACTTGAGCAATCTTTAGTAGCAAAATCCGATGCTTTTACATTATTAGTTGATCATAAACCAGTTGTATCATTAGAGAATACAGAGGCTTATGAAAAGACTGTCCAATTGTTAAAGCTACAATATGTTTCTCAGCAAGAATTAGATAAACTTGCTGAAACCCAGCAAGCTATTAACAATTTACCTGAATTACAAAATGGTGAATCTCGTCTATTAGATATTTCATTTAAACAGGGAGTTTCGGGATTGTCGCAAAAAGTTACACCGACTGAAATTGTATCGCCTGAGCAAGCGGTAAAATATTTAATGACAGGCTATCTTGAGCAAGAGACATATAACATTCAATCAGGTGATGTGTTAGGGTCGGTTGCTAAAAAACACAATTTAACAACAAGCGAACTATTAGCATTGAATCCTGACATTACAGTGGATACAGTTTTACAAATTGGACAAGCACTAAATGTTACAGTGGCAAAACCGTTTGTAACACTTGAAGTGAAAAAAGAAAAGAAAGTTGCAGATGAAATTCCATTTAAAAAAGTGGTCAAAGAAGACCCTACAATGTATAAAGGCGAAAAAGTAATTAAACAAGAAGGCGCTAATGGAAAAAAAGAAACAACCTATGCATTAACGTCTGAAAATGGAGCACAAACTTCAAAAGTTGCATTAGCAGAAAAAGTTATTCAACAACCAGTAGATCAAATTGAAGTAGTTGGTACAAAGGTAATTTCTTCACGAGGAACTGGTGAATTTGCATGGCCAGCAGTAGGAGGCTATATTTCAAGTGGCATGGGTGAACGTTGGGGAGCCTTCCATCGAGGTATAGATATCGCTCGTCCAAGTAACTACAATATTTTAGCTGCTGATAATGGCGTAGTTGTTGCAGCTGGTACTTCAGGCAGCTATGGTAATCGCATTGTTATCAATCACAATAATGGCTATACGACACTTTATGGGCACCTATCTTCAATTAATGTTGAAGTGGGCCAAGTAGTGGAAAAGGGTTCTGTAATTGGAATAATGGGTTCTACTGGAAATTCGACAGGTACACATTTACACTTTGAAGTTGAAAAGAACGGTTCATTAGAGAATCCGTTATCTTATGTAGGTCGATAAACATGTGGAATAGAAGGCAGTCCAAATGGTGGGCTGTCTTTTTTCAATTATTTCCCGAGAAATAATTGTTGGAATATATCATTTTCTGTCACAGTATAAGATGGATTGAATATCGATTAATGCATAGAACTCGAAAGCATGATAGAGTTAAGAGTAGTGAATTTACAAATACACATTGTTTAAGAATAGATAAAAAGCGAAAGGGAGAGAATGAATGAACAAAACCATTTTAGTTGTTGACGATGAAAAACCAATCGCAGATATTTTGCAATTTAATTTGATAAAAGAAGGCTATAAAGTTATTTGTGCTTATGATGGTGATGAGGCATTAAAAAAAGTAGAGGAAGAGCAACCAGATTTAATGCTTTTAGATATCATGCTACCAAAGCGCGATGGAATGGAAGTGTGTAGAGAAGTACGTAAAAAATACGATTTCCCTATTATTATGCTAACTGCTAAGGGCTCTGAGATTGATAAAGTATTAGGATTAGAGATGGGCGCAGATGATTATGTCACAAAGCCATTTAGTACACGAGAGCTGATTGCACGTGTGAAGGCTAATATGCGCCGTCTACAAGTTGTTGCTCCTGCAGCAGAAGAGGCTGAGGAAGAGTCTAATGAGATTGTTGTGGGATCTCTTGTTATCCAACCAGATGCTTATTTAGTAATGAAGCGTGATGAAGCAATTGAACTGACACATCGTGAATTTGAATTACTTCATTATTTAGGAAAACATATTGGTCAGGTCATGACACGAGAGCACTTACTACAAACAGTATGGGGCTATGATTACTTTGGTGATGTACGAACAGTTGACGTAACAATTCGTCGTTTACGGGAAAAAATTGAGGATAATCCTAGTCATCCCGCTTGGATCGTCACACGACGTGGTGTAGGTTATTATTTACGAAATCCTGAACAGGAGTAATAGGAATGCAGAAAGTGAGCTTCTTTAAATCCATTCATGTCAAACTAGTGCTGATTTATATTTTATTAATATTGCTTGCCTTACAAATTATCGGTATCTATTTCGCTCGTGAATTAGAACGAAATTTGAAGAGCAACTTCCAAGATTCCATTTTTCAGCGTGTCGACTTGATGCAATATAGTATTCGTGAAGAAATATTAAAGGAACGCGATGAAAGCATGCCTAAATTAGAAGAAAGTCTAAAATCCATTGTGATGGAGTTTTCTACTGGTTTAAAGGATGTTTCGAATGGAGATATTTTAGAAATTCGTGTTATTGATGATAGACAAAGAATTCTTGCCACATCGGAGCTTGAAAATCAAAATTTAATCGGACAACGTTCTAATACGGATCTAGTGCGTCGAGCCATATCTGCTGAAACACTCTTTGACATCATTAAACTAGACAATAAAACGAGAAATCGAGTGTGGGTATTAGCGAATCCGATTAGAGCTGGTGCAGGACCAGACGATGAAATTATCGGTGTTCTCTATATTGAAGCTAATATTGAATCCGTTTTTGAACAAATGAATGACATTAACCGAATTTTCCTTGGTGGTACGGCTATGTCCTTAGTTATTACCATCTTCTTAGGTATTCTTGTTGCACGAACGATTACACAGCCAATTGCTGATATGCGAAAGCAGGCTCAGGCGATGGCAAAGGGGAACTATTCTCGGAAAGTACGAGTATACGGTACGGATGAAATAGGACAGCTAGCCATTACCTTTAATCATTTAACCAACCGTTTACAAGAAGCACAATCGACAACAGAAGCCGAACGTCGAAAGCTAGATTCGGTTCTGACTAATATGACAGATGGCGTTATCGCGACCGATCGCAAAGGACGTATAATTCTGATTAATGACCCTGCACTAGAATTACTGCATATTTCAAGAGATATTACATTAGGACGTCCTATCGCCTCTGTATTGGGAATTGATCAGGAATATGGCTTTGAAGACTTAATTCATATGAATGATGCGATCAATTTAAACTTTAGTACAGCCGATGCACCCTATATACTTCGTGCTAATTTCTCTGTTATTCAAAAAGAGACTGGTTTTATTAACGGTTTAATTACTGTACTGCACGATATAACAGAGCAGGAAAAGATTGAAATGGATCGTCGAGAATTTGTATCGAATGTATCACATGAGTTAAGAACGCCGTTAACAACGATGAATAGTTATTTAGAGGCACTAGCAGATGGGGCATGGAAAGATGAAAATATTGCTCCGACATTTTTAAATGTGACACAAACTGAAACAGAGCGAATGATTCGTCTAGTGAATGATTTATTACAATTATCAAGAATGGATAGTTCGGATTATGAGTTGAATAAAGATATTGTGTTATTCAATTCATTCTTTAACCGTATTATCGACCGATTTGAAATGTCTAAATCGGATAAAGTCCAGTTTGAACGATTATTCCCTGAAACATCATTCTATGTAGAAATTGATACGGATAAGGTGACACAAGTCATCGATAATATCATTTCGAATGCCATTAAGTATTCACCAGATGGCGGTAATATTCGCTTTGGCTTTACTGGACAAGAAGACATGCTGAAGGTCATGATTTCTGATGATGGCATGGGTATTCCTAAAGAAAATGTAGGGCGTATTTTCGATCGTTTCTATCGTGTGGATCGTGCACGTGCTCGTTCTATGGGAGGAACAGGCTTAGGATTAGCTATTGCGCGGGAAATGATTGAAGCTCATGGTGGGAAGATTTGGGCTGAAAGTGAGGAAGGACACGGTACAACGATTTTCTTCACATTACCATATGATGCAGATGAATTTGGTGAGGCAGGTGAGTGGGAATGAAATATATAGAGCCAGTTAAATCTGTTGTATTATTTCTATTTGTCATGCTAAGTGTGGTCTTAACTTTTTTGATTTGGACCTACACACCTGATTATAAATTTATTGAAAAAACAACAGGAGAGGAAATTCTCATTAAGCCACAAAAGGATATGGAGGATATTATTCGTCCGTACAAGGCTATTTTCCGTTCCGATGAAGAATTTACAGGTACAGTATCTAATGCTGCAATGAAGGATATGATGAAGGCTTTTAAAGGCTGGAATATTCTTGACCTAGTACCTGTTAACAATAATCTATCTCCAAACTATGTGAATCAAATTATTAGTGCAGATAATCGGATGACCATCTTCTTTACTGGTGAAATTCCGTTTTCAGCCTTTAACACGATCTTTCAGTTTACGGACAAGGAATTACCCGAAACAACATTCAATCGTATGATTATCGATTGGAGTAATTATAATAGCAAGGATCTAATGCTTTATTATATTAGCAGCAATAACCAATCATTATTCCGTTCACATGTCAGTGTGCCAAACGTAAATCAGTTTATCAAAGAAGTCATAGAGCCTGCGAAAAAATATGAAGCTTTTAAAGAAGTTGAGCGCGAAGGCCAGACATCTCTTTATGTAGCTAGTAATAAAATGGAATCTGTAAAATTTACGTACTATATTGAAGAGATCACACCAGAATTATTTAAAAATGTGTTATTTCCAGAACCAAATATTGTCCAGCGCAATGTTGAAAGTGCATCCTCTGAAAAATATACAGATGGTATGTCCTTAATGACATTAGATACAAATCTCAAATCATTAAACTATGTTTATCCTGCGGCAGAAAGCAGTATACGGATTGAGCCATCGAAGCTTCTTAAAGATAGCTTTGAATTTATCAATGAACATGGAGGATTTACAGCAGATTTTCGTTATGCTTCAACGAGCATCAATAAAAATCAAATGGATTATCAATTATACTTACAAGGTTTACCTGTCTATAGCAATCATGTCATTACTCGAATGACGACAATTTGGGGAGATAGCCGGATTTTCCATTATAAGCGTCCATACTTTTCATTAGATATGGATATTGAAGCAGAGAAGGAAATTAAAGAACTACCTTCTGGTACAGAGATTGCTGAGAGATTAAAAAATGCTAATAACATTGCCTTATCAGACATTGAGGAACTTGTATTGGGCTATTATTTAACGCAAAATCAAGAACTGAATATCTTTACATTTGAACCTTGTTGGTTTGTTATTCGTAATGGTACATGGATTAAACTGACGCCTGAAGTTTTAGGAGGTGTTAAAAATGGATTGGAATAGAACAAAATCTATTTTTATATTCGTTTTTTTAATTCTCAACATCTTCTTATATACACTTTATGTAAATCGCTATAATGAAGCAAAAGATATTGAAGTACCTGGTGAAAAAACGATCGAAGCTCGTTTAAAAGATGATAATATTACGTATGGCTCATTACCAAATAATATTGAATCGGCCTCTTATATTACAGCCCAAGTACATAAATTCACAAAGGCTGAATTTAAAGATACTAATCAACAGGTCACCCCTACGGATGATAATACAAAGGCTCGTGCTATTTTCATGAAGCCTGTTAAATTACGTAATATGAATGATGATGCAAGCTTTACAGATTTTGTTCTAGCCAATGTCAATGAAGGAGCATCGTATGCTTTATGGAAAATAGATCGAGAAGAACGTGTCGCTGTTTTTTTCCAAAAGACGAATAATCGAATGTTCTATTATAATGGTTCATTAAAAATAAAATGGAATACAAATGACGAAGTAATAATGTATGAACAAACAATGATTGATAATATTGAAGAAATGGAGCAGCAGGAAACGGTTATTCCACCACTTCAAATTATTCAAACATTGTATGCAAAAGGACCGCTCAAACCAGACTCGCGCATTACACAAATGAAGTTAGGTTACTCCACGCTTGTTAAATTAACGCGTACACAGGTACTGGTGCCAACGTGGGAGGTTCAAGTGAAATTACCTGATGGAGGAAAAGAGGAGTACTTTGTCAATGCAGTAGAAGGTAAAGTCATTGAAATTCAGGAGGACAAGCAGGAGAGCGGAGAAGAAGACTGGGGAGTTGAATAATGCGATTTAGTGTTTTAGCAAGTGGCAGTACAGGAAATTCGATTTATGTAGAGAATGACGACCATGCTTTTATTGTCGATGCGGGACTTAGTGGGAAAAAGATGGAGCAGCTCTTTACAAAAATCGACCGTAATATGAAGCAGCTTAGTGGTATTTTTGTTACACATGAGCATAGTGATCATATTAAGGGAATTGGTGTACTGGCACGAAAATATAGTGTACCAATTTATGCAAACGCCAAAACATGGCAGGCAATGGATGGGCTAGTTGGTGATATTCCTGTAGAACAGCGTTTTGAATTTGAAATGGATACAGTGAAGTATTTTGGTTCTTTAGCTGTTGAGTCCTTTGCCGTTTCACATGATGCAGCAGATCCAATGTTCTACACTTTCCATGAGAATGATCGCAAGCTGGTCATTATTACAGATACCGGCTATGTCAGTGATCGTATGAAAGGGATTATCCGTGGAGCAGATTCCTTTGTTTTTGAAAGTAATCACGATGTCAACATGCTTCAAATGGGACGTTATCCTTGGTCCATTAAACGTCGTATATTAAGTGATGTAGGACATGTGTCTAATGAGGATGCAGCTATCGCAATGAGTGAAGTTGTATTTGATAAGACGACCAATATTTATCTTTCGCATTTAAGTAAAGATAATAATATGAAAGAGTTGGCACGCATGAGTGTCTCTCAAACTTTGCAATCTTGTGGCATCCTTGTCGGTGAGCATGTTCATCTCTTTGATACAGATGCAGAAGAACCAACAAAATTAGTCACGGTTTAATCATAAGCTATTTAGGCAAAACTTGGAGCTGTTCAAGGCATTTAAAAAAATGCTTTGGGCAGCTATTTTTATGCCCATTTTATTTGTTTTTCATCTGATTTTAATGTTTGAATTGTAAGATTAGGGTAACAATTAACAAATAGCACTAAAGGAAAGGATGAGGAACTTGAGTTATTTCCAAGATGATGATAAAAACAGTGATTTCTTAAAAAATGATGAAGTACCGAAATCACCTCTTCAAGAAAGATTAGAGCGTGAGGAGCAAGAAATGCAAGCCAAGCGGCATAAAAAGAAAGGCGGTGGCGGAGGAAAGGGAGGCTATTTCTTTAGTGGTCTTATCGGTGTGATTATAGGTGCTTTACTTGTATGGCTTATGTTACCTGGACTAGTCAATCAAATGCCTGGGACAACATCAAGTGGTACAGGAAAAAATAACACAACGATAAACCAAGTTGCGACAGAGATAACAACCGATGTGACATCCGCAGTAGATAAAGCTTCAGCAGCCGTTGTGGGTATTACGAATATTCAAGAAATAACGAGTGGAGGTTTTTGGAGTCCACCATCAACAACGACAAAAGAAGCAGGAAGCGGTTCAGGTGTTGTTTATAAAATTGAAGGAGATAAAGCCTTTATCGTTACAAACAACCATGTGATTGAAGGTGCAAAACAGTTAGAGGTCACAATGCCAGACGGAACGAAAGAACCAGCTCAATTAGTAGGTCATGATGTTTGGACAGACCTTGCTGTTATTTCTATTAGCGCTAAAAATGTAAAAACAGTTGCGACATTCGGTAATTCTGATGTATTAAAACAAGGCGAAACAGTTATTGCAATTGGGAATCCCCTTGGCTTAGATTTCTACGGCTCAGTTACAACAGGTGTAGTTTCTGGGAAAGACCGTTCTGTACCAGTAGACTTAAATGGTGATGGTACGGAAGATTGGCAACAAGAAGTATTACAAACAGATGCTGCGATTAACCCAGGAAATAGTGGGGGAGCCCTTGTCAACTTAGCTGGAGAATTAGTAGGGATTAACTCCATGAAAATCGCTCAATCCTCCGTGGAAGGTTTAGGATTCTCTATTCCCATTAATTCAGCTATTCCAATTATCGAGGAATTAGAGAAAAATGGTGAAATGAAACGTCCAACAATGGGAGTGTCACTAGCAGATCTAACAGATGTCCCATCATTCTATCAGCAACAAACATTAAAATTACCTGCAGAGGTGACAACAGGTGTTGTTGTAACAGATGTCATGAATAACTCAGCTGCATCAAAAGCAGGTGTTCAACAATATGATGTTATTGTGGAAATGGATGGTCAAAAGATCGAAACAACTATTGATTTACGCAAGCATTTATATAATGAGAAAAAAATTGGTGATAAACTAACATTAAAAGTTTACCGTCAAGGTAAATTAGTCGAGCTATCACTAACATTAACAAACGGTAATACATTGTAAAGAATATGAAGAGCGATGGAGATCTAACAATTCTCCATCGTTTTTTTTGCGAGGATGAAGAAAGGCTTTTATGAAATATTGTGGATAACTAGAAAATTGTGAATACTATTTTTGTACAAGTAAACGTGAGAAGAAGGCATTTCTTCCATACATGCCATTCCTTTGTTACAATAGGTTGTGGATAACATAGACTGATTTGTGAATAAGTTTGTGGAAATTTCGGAAAATAAGGAGACGTAAAAAAATGGAAAAATACAGCTGTGAAAGCCATATAGAACACGCTTTAGACATGTTTGTAGCAGAGCAAAAAGTGTTCCCAATTATGGATAAAATCAAAGACGATAAAAAGTTATCCACAAAGTGTAGCTACTGTGAACAGCCAGCAGAATATATTGTATCAAGTAAATAACTTTACACAATATATAGAAGTGACTTGTGGATATGTTGATAACTTTTGTGGATAATTTGTTTGTAAATGAATTGTAAAGGTGGATAACGTGTGAATATAACGATTGTATCAGTCGGCAAACTAAAAGAAAAGTACTTAAAAATGGGCATCGATGAGTACGTAAAGCGACTTGGCGGCTATGCAAAAATGGATTTGATTGAAGTACCAGACGAAAAGGCACCTGAACAACTAAGTGAAGCCGAAATGGACATCGTCAAGAAAAAGGAAGGCGAACGCATACTAGCCAAAATAAGCCCAGATGCCTACGTCATCGCCCTAGCCATCAACGGCAAAATGAAAACCTCCGAACAAATGGCAGCCGATATCGAATCCCTCATGACCTACGGCAAAAGCAAAATCACCTTCGTCATCGGCGGCTCCCTCGGCCTACATGATGACGTGCTAAAACGTTCAGATGAACAACAATCTTTCGGTAAAATGACGCTCCCTCACCAGCTCATGAAGCTCGTACTAGTCGAGCAGGTTTATCGGAGTTTTAGGATTATGAAGGGTGAACCTTATCACAAGTGATAGTAAAGCGGAAGTTTGAAATTATTATATAGATAAACATAAAAAAGTCGTCTTTCTATGTTACATAGAGATGACTTTTTCATTTATTTTTGATATGTGTTTTGATTTCTATATCTACTAAATTAATCTTTTGTATTGTTATGAATGTTTTTCTAAAAATTTAATAATCATTTCGGAAAGTACGTTCGTATTTTTTAGTATTTTCTCTCTTGTTATGATACTATTAAAATACATAATATTACAAAAAAATAGGAGTGATTTTTGAATAAAAGATAAAAAAGTATATATTTAGTATTAATTGAAGTAACAAACTGGTAGTGAATCGGTATTTTGATGATGATATAAATTTTAAATTCACTATTAGCAATAATTTTGATAGGTTTTTAATATTTAATAGAAGAGGTCAATGAATGGGGTGAATTGCAACGTTACCCTTATTATGGTCTTGAGTCCGAGGATTCATTAGTAAGATTCATAAGGTCCTATAGAATATTTACCACTAGGAATGAATTCTATTTAGGAAAGATTAGATAGAAAAGATAAAATGTTTAGAGGTGTATAATGAAGTGTTTAAAATGTAATAATGATTTTATTGAGGAATTTTCATATTGCCCATATTGCGGCACATCCTCTAGTTTACAAGAAAGAAATAATATAATTAATGCTGGTACTAATAATGTAAATATTGGGATAGGAAATAATAGTAAGCAGGAAATTCATTTAAATATACAAGAAAAAGAAGAAAAAGTAGTTAAGTATGAAAATAAGTTAGATGGGGAAATTATTGGAGGAAAAAAAGGTTATAAATATAGATTGCAAATTTCAAGTATTTTATCTGTAGTTTCGGCTGTCGTTACAATTGTAGGCTATATTTATAATAAGAGTAATTATATTGCACTTTTTGTAATGATAACGGTAGGTTTAATTATATATGCAATTGATTCTCTATGGAAATTTACGGAGTTAAAAAAGAATGGAATAGTTTATAAAAATAATAATCCGATTCTTTATGAAGAGAATGAAACTGTTTATAGAGTGAGGAAGTATGGAATCTGTCCTGTATGTCAGGGCAGGGTTAATATACATTATGATAAACAAATTAATAGAGCGCTTGGAAAATGTGTAAATAATCCAGAAGATCATTTATTTACGTATGATCATACTATAGATGCTGGTTTTCCTTTTACATACATCAAATTTTATGAAAATAAATGATGATATTAAAGTAACTAGGAATGTAATTAGTGAGGTAAACGTTTACTTCTCCCAATACCAAGTGCTTTAGTGCTCTTTTTAAGGACAGGGAGAACGTATCACAAGTGATAGTAAAGCGGAAGTTTGAACTGATTGTATAATAAGAGATACTTTTAAAAAGCCTTATTTTAGAGACGTAACTTGATTTGTAATAAAAGACACTTACTACCAAATTGTGCTAATATTATAATTATTAAAGTTGAATTGGAAGTGAGATGTTTGTTACAATCAGGAACTTTAGTTGAGTTTGATAGAAAAAAACAGTTTTTACATGTTAAATCTCTTGGAGAAGGTGGAACGGGAGATACACATCTTTTTAAGGATGAGACAACTGATATGCTGTTTGCATTTAAAAAATACTCTCCAAAGGATACTAACTATATAGATGAACATTATCAACGATTTGTAGATGAAATCAAAATATTGTTTAAGATTTCACACCCTAATATAGTTAGAGTCTATAATTATTATTTATATCCTGAGTATAAATTAGGTTATCTGCAAATGGAGTATATAGATGGAGTTACGATTGAAGATTTTGAACCGGACTTTTTAGGGAAGAGCTGGGGAGAAATTTTTACTGAGACGATATCAGCATTTGAATATTTGGAATCGAATAAAATACTGCATAGGGATATTCGTCCAGCAAATATTATGATAGATAATAGTGGAAAAGTTAAGGTAATTGATTTTGGGTTTGGAAAGAAACTAACGGAACACGATATAGATGCTAGAAGTGTATTTTTGAATTGGCCAGTAACCCATTGGCCAGATGAAACGAAAGATGAAGGAATATACAATCATCAAACTGAAATTTATTTTCTAGGGAAATTATTTAGTAATATCCTTGGTAAAGAACTTCCTAATTTTAAATTTGAGCATATCGTTGATAAAATGATTAAATTAAACCCTATTGAAAGATATACATCATTCCATGATATTGGAATAGACATTTCCCAAGGAGTTCTAGGTGAAATTAACTTTACAAAGAGAGAAAAAGAAGTGTATAGGGATTTTGCAGATATACTTTCAATGTATATCAAAAGTTATGTTAATTATTACGAGCCTATCAATGATCTCAATGTTACGATGAGTAAGTTAGCTATTCTTATACGAAATAGTTCTTTGGAACGTTACATTCAAGATAATAGTGAATTAATAAAATGTTTTATTAATGGTAATTTTTCGTATGACTCGACTAACAATATTGAATTATCATTTGTGATTGATTTTTATCAATTGATGCAACGACTAGTCCCTTATAAACAAAAAATAGTATTAGATAATATAAATATGAGATTATCTAGAATAAAGATAGAAGTAGATTATGATGAATTGCCGTTCTAATGAATTTTTAATATAATGCTCTAGAAAACAAGTAAGTCGCCCATATAAGGGCGACTTTATTTGTCTTTGTCTTCTATAAGGTCTATGATGTCTCTAATATCATCTAACTCTAAAGTATCTGCGATTTTTTCTATATGACTAAAGTTTATATTTTGCCTTTTTTGATTAGCTAATTCGCTTAAAGCAGCATGGCGTATATCAGTTAATCGAGATAATTCCCTTAATGAAATTCCTCTTTGATTGACTAGTTCATGAATCTTCACTTTGACTTTTCTTGTCATAGCTCTCCCTACAATCGATTGATATTGACTATTAAGGAAAACTTACCATATACTAAATAATATAGTGGTACGCTTAAGCGTACCGATTTTTTATATGTTTTTTATAAAGAAAGACGAATAATCAAAAAGTAGGAGGAATATATTAATGAGTGAGCTAAAAATGGATGATGTATTGGTAAAGAGGAAGCCTATATGGAAAAGTAAGGTTATATGGGCTATCGGAATTATCGTAGTATTATTTTTAGCCTATAAATTAGGTAGCTTCCCAAATGTACCAGAAGGTATTGGAGAAAATTATTATAGTAATGCTCTATGGGCGTTCCATGAACTAAACGTAGCGTTTGAAAATGGTGAATTTCCGAGTAATGAGGTTACAAAATCTATCTCTGATAACGCAAGAGAAGTAGAAACTAATTCGGCCAATTACACTGATAAGGAAAAATATATAAGTGAACAATTTATAAAAATGGTTCTAGGAGTAGGTGAAGGTTTGGAAGAGCAAGTATATGAAGCTCGTTCTAATCTCGCTAACGTGTTGGAAATAGAAGAAACGTATTAGAAATAGGTGGGGGCTTATTTTAATAATATATAGAAAGTTCTCTCGATAAAAAATATATACAGCTCTCGAAATCTCTAATAACTAAGTAACTTATTTATTAGCGAGGAGAAAAAAGGGTCTCATAAATACGATAGAAAGAAGTGGAAAATATGAAGAACGCTTATGACGAACTATCTAACGAACGAGAAGGATATGTGATGAAAAATGAAGAGAGCGGTGTGGAGATAACTTGTACTGAAAAATTTGTGAAGGCATGGGAAGAAAGAGGTTTTGTGATTATTAAAAAAGGTCTTGTTAAATTAGTTAATGAAAAATAAGCAAATCTCCAATGGCTATAAAGCCCCTTAGGTGATGACTGGTTGCTAAACTTCCAGAAACCACCTAAGGGGCTTTTGACGTAATAATTATGGTAGTTTAGCTGGAGAAGATATAAAATGGCAAATTCCTTGTTTATAAAGCCTTAAACCATTTGAAACTAGGGATTGAGTTTGTCTTTAAATTACCAGGTTCCTTCGAAAGGAAAAAGATAGATAACGGCACTTAGTAGTTAAAGATTTTTATGTGCATTTTTATGTGTGATCGTGCTGTTAAGGATTCCTGTATTTCCCACACCTCGTTCTAAATCTATGTGGAAATATGAAACTATATGTCGCTTTAAGGTGATAAAGCCCCACACGCCCACTTGTGTACTTTAGCGCTTTAACGCTTTAGATAAAATATAGGTGGATATTAAGAAGTAGAATGAAATTTACATCTGAATACTCTACTGAAATTTGAATGAACAGAAAAAAGCTAGAGCATATAAATGGATATAAAGAAACAGAGACACAGACAATTGAAAAGGACTTATTTGAAAGAAAGTGAAAAAAATAGCACTTCAGCGAAGCTGAAGTTTCTACTTCTTAATATTTATGGGTGATTCATGCCCTCGTTGAAGAGACGTTTTCCATAATGAAATAATCAAGAGATAAACTAATCTCACTCCTCGCTATGCTCGGAGGACTTCGCTTCGCTCCGTCCACTGTTTATTTCCGCTCCTACTCCTTATAATCCGATAATAGACACACCATCCCGTTCCTTGAATGTGAAAAAACCGCCTTAATTCATTTAATTTTTGTTTCCATGAGAATTTACGGAGTACACTTCATCTCTCTTGGTTTATTTATATTAAACCCCAAAAAAACGGGGGGACTATGGGTTGAGAGGATGGGATAATATGGAATATTATGATAGTGAAATGAAACGTATAGGTGATTACATCAAAGTGAAGCGTTATGGAAAAAAGATCAGGAAAAGAGATACCTCTAAGAAAACTAAGGCTGAACGACAAGTAGAAATTATGAAGGTAGAGAGGGATTCTGGACTTTCCACCATTGAGAAAATGATAAAAATAGCTATTTTGAAAAATAACGGTTCTAAAGAAAGGGAATATAGTAAGAAGGAGAAGAGAGAGCCTAAAGCTCGGAAACTTACTATGAAGGAAAAGGAAACTTTCGGTGATTTAATGGATATGAACTTTAAGCTAGGCGATAAATATGTGACTCTGACTTATGCAAAGGAAAATGTGTCGCTAGAGCAAGCCAGTCGGGATTTTGACAATTGGATAAAACGTATGCGTGATAAGTATTCTGATTTTAAATATCTAGCTGTGCGTTCTTTTCAAAACCGTGGTACAGTTCATTTCCATGTGCTGATAAATATACCTGATATACCAACTGGAGAATTAAGAAATGGTGTATTTCAAGATATATGGGGACATGGAATAGTCAACGTAAAGAATATTTATTCCCCTCAATTTATTGATAAATATGCGAGATTAAAAAATTATTTAATAAAGAACTTGTTTGAGTTTAAAGCAGATAAACGTTCTTTTGGCAAACGGCTTTATTTACAAAGCAGTAACCTAGAGAAACCAAAGATTATCAAGGGTAACTATACTGAGATAATGGAAAGTTTAAAAAACCTTGAAGGGAATTTAAAAAAGGTCGACGGATATAAGATTACTGTTGATTTTCTAAACTATATTCAGTTCACTACCTTTAAGATTATGTGGTTTAAAAATGAAAATTAGACCTTTTGCAATCCTTTAAAACATTAAGTTCTATAGATTTGTCATAGTAGTTACTTATTCCTGTGTTCTAGCGTATAAAAGGTAGTCACTTTATTCCTTTAAAAATTAAAACCAATATCCCAAAAATGCAAATGCCCTTAGTAAGATTCATCGTAACTTAGGGTTGTAATTTTACACCAGTACGTAATATGCTTGCCTAGTAATAAATTACCAAATAAAGGTAAAATGTTTAAATCGTTACGATAATTAGAATTTCCGTTACGCTGGGGGGAAAATGGTGAACGTAATAGGGTATATACGGGTTTCTACCTTAGGACAAGTAAAAGATGGTTATAGCCTAACTTATCAAAAAGATGAAATAAAATTATTTTGTGAAAAGCAAGGGTGGAATTTACTAGAGTGCTTTATCGATGCTGGTATAAGTGGAGCAAAAATAGATGAAGAAGCCTTAGAGGTAGAAAGAGAAGGCTTTCAAGATATGTTAACTGAAATTTCTACTTCTAAGGTAGATTTCGTAATTGTGCTAAATACTAACCGGTTATGGCGGTCTGATATTGTTAAAGTTTTAGTTCATCGAGAGCTAAAAAAATTTGGAGTGGATGTTAAAAGTATTGAACAGCCGAATTATAGCATTTATAAGAAAGACCCAAACGATTTTTTAGTGAACGGTTTAATGGAGTTACTGGACGAGTATCAACGTATGGAGATAACTATGAAACTGGCACGAGGACGAAATATGAAAGCAAAGCAAGGGAAATATGCAGGAGGAAAACCCATATATGGTTATACGGCTAAAAAGGGACAAAAATTTCTGAGGGTTAATGAAGAGGAAGCCAAAACGGTAAGACGATTATTTGAGTTAAAGGGGAATTTCCAAAGCTGGTCTTTGTCTCAATTGGCTTCTCAGCTAAATAATGAAGGTTATTCGACGCAGCAAGGTAAAAGGTTTACGAAAGTTCAGGTGAAACGAATATTAGACCGTAAAGATTTCTATGAGGGAATGTATTGCTACGGTGAAATAAAAACTAAAGGTGTACACGAACCGATTCTATAAAAATTTTACATCAAGGGGAGAGAGACGAGTGGAAGCGGGAGAAAATAATAATTACAAGGAACGAAAACTGATTATTCCTTCTGTTGGGGAAATAAAAAGAAATGAGCTAATTAACATATTGGCTAGCATAATAAAAAATTATGTAAATAAGTAAAGGAAGGCAAAGTATATGACCAAACATCGTATGAAAGTAGCTATATACACGAGAGTTTCTACAGAGGAGCAAGCCAAGGAAGGGTACTCTTTGGGAGCTCAAGAGGATGCTTTGAGGAAATATGCTGAAAGTAATAACTTGGAGGTTTATGATGTCTATTCTGATGATGGTTATTCGGGTAAAAGTTATGAGCGTCCTGAAATTCAGCGTTTATTTAAGCATTTATATGACGGCAAGTTTCAAGCAATCCTTGTTAAAACTGTAGATAGGATTTCCAGAAGACTTAGTGATATTTCCAAATTGCAAGATGAGGTATTAGT
The DNA here is from genome assembly GCF_028356935.1 of Lysinibacillus sp. OF-1. NCBI lineage: Bacteria > Bacillati > Bacillota > Bacilli > Caryophanales > Bacillaceae > Lysinibacillus > Lysinibacillus sp. OF-1. The sequence goes on along the minus strand of NZ_CP102798.1, from coordinate 4,666,209 downwards.
GCCTAACAATTGCCGTTTATTGGTGAGCGATAATAATTTAGATAGCTCAACTCTTGACGGAAAAATGTTCATAAATCTGATTGGTACTTTTGCTGAATATGAGCGTGGAATGATTATAAGTCGGGTAAAAGCTGGTATGGAAAAAAGAGCAGAACAAGGCTATTGGAACGGTGGGATTGTACTAGGCTATAATAATATAAATAAGCAGCTAGTTATTAATACCGAGGAAGCAAAGCTCGTTAAAAGAATATTTGAGTTAAGGGCAGAAGGTAAGGGATATAAATATATTGCTAAAACCGTAAATGAGGAAGGTTATAGATCAAAAAAGGGAAATCTTTTTAGTATCGGTACGATCAAGACAATATTAGAGAATGAAGTTTATATAGGTAAGTGTAGATGGGGGAAGAGAAAGGACTGGAATACTAAAAGGCGCAATGGAGTTACTAAAGATTATGTTTTAGTCGAGGGAAAGCATGAAGCAATAATTTCCCTCGATTTATGGGCTAAAGCCCAAACAATTAATAATACTAATAAAGAGAGTGTATCAAAAAATAGAAATTTTCATGGCGATTTTATTCTTTCGGGAATTCTCCGTTGCCCTGCTTGTGGTGCTGGAACTGTAATGAGTAAGTCGAAAAAAAGAGATGGGAGCGGTTATCATTTATACTATATGTGTCAAGCATTTGCCAGTAAAGGCTTAAAAGCTTGTAAATCAAATTTAATTGGTAAAGAAAGTATCGAAAAGAAGGTACTCCAAAGGGTTAAAGAGCTATTAAACGATATGACGATAGTTGAAGATGTGCTTGAGAGGATTGAAAGTCAAAAACTACTTGAAAAAAGCTCAATGAAAAATACTTTATTGTTGAATAGTAAAAATCTGGAGAAGAAAAAAGCCTTATTAAATAAGCTTAATAGTGACTATTCCTCTGAAAAGCTTGGAGCGAGGGTTTATAATATGCAAGCCGAATCAATCCTAAAGGATATAGATGATATGGAGGAAAGAAAGAGGCGGGTTGAAAGGGAATATGAAGATTTACAAAGCGAATCAACTATTACTAAAGAGACGATTTATCAAGCCCTTGAACATTTCGATAGCCTATACAAAACCGCTACCTTTGAACAAAGAAAGTTACTTTTAAGAGCGTTAATTAAAAAAATTGAAATTGAGCCAAACCGAAAGGATATAAAGTGTATAACTTTTTGGTTTGATTACGATGACGCTTTACTACTTAGTAAGACAGGGAGAACCGTACCATAAGTAAGTGCGACGGTTCTAAAGAAAATATAAAAATCCGATTCTAAATCCTTTGAATCAATTCTTTAGTAATGCTTTCAAACCAAGAAAGATTTTTTAAAAAAATCCATTTGACGTGCTGTATTATTTTTTGTACGATATTGAAGAAAAGAATGCCCGGACTAGAACGGGAGAGGTTCATAGCGGATACCCTCTATAAAAAACTATGGAAACATGACAATAATGCCATGTCCATATTGGACGTGGCTTTTTTTTATGTGTTTACGTATGTTTTAAATAGAATGCTTGGTGATGCCTCTCTTGAAAAGTGTTGGGAAACATTTTACAAGGAGGTTTTTTTATGTCTGGCCGAAGTCATGAAGAAGGATTAAAGGATTTAACCCTATTAGGTAATCAAGGTACAAAGTATTCATATGATTATGCACCTGAGGTATTGGAGGCTGTAGATAATCTGCATGCCAATCGAGATTATTTCGTTAAATTTAATTGTCCAGAGTTTACTAGTTTATGCCCGCTTACACATCAGCCTGATTTTGCTACGATGTACATTTCCTATATCCCAGATAAAAAAATAGTTGAAAGTAAATCACTAAAATTGTATTTATTCAGTTTTAGAAATCACGGTGATTTCCATGAAGATTGCGTTAACATCATTATGAATGACTTAATTGCATTGCTTGATCCTCGATATATCGAAGTTTGGGGGAAGTTTACGCCACGTGGGGGTATTTCGATCGATCCATGGTGTAACTATGGGAAGCCAGGAACGAAATACGAGGAAATTGCCAATTATCGTTTAATAAATCACGATCTTAATCCAGAAAAAATTGATAATCGATAAATGAAGATTTGAATAGTTATATCAAGAAAGAGGTTTTTAGCTACCCTCTTAAAAAAACTAAGAAGAAAGCAGCACTTTTTCTTAGAGTGCTGTTTTTTCGATATAAGGGAGTTTTATAGATGAAGCAGGAAAAAGCAATTGTTGTATTTAGTGGAGGTCAGGACAGTACAACTTGTTTGTTTTGGGCAAGGGAACGTTTTAAAGAGGTTGAGGCAGTCACTTTTGATTATGGTCAAAGGCATCGTCTTGAAATTGAATGTGCAAAAGAGATAGCGAGTGAACTTGGAATCAAGCATCATACTCTTGATATGTCACTCCTAAACCAACTTGCTCCGAATGCTTTGACACGACAAGATATTACAGTAGAAGACGGAGATAATGGTGAGCTGCCATCGACTTTTGTGCCTGGTCGTAATCTTCTCTTTCTTTCATTTGCTGGTGTTTTAGCGAGTCAAGTAGGAGCTAAGCATATCGTGACGGGTGTTTGTGAAACAGATTTTAGCGGATATCCGGATTGCCGAGATGTTTTTATTAAATCCTTGAATGTAACGTTAAATTTATCGATGGATGATTCTTTTGTTATTGATACACCGTTGATGTGGCTGAATAAGGCACAGACATGGGAGCTTGCTGATCGTTTTGGGGCATTGGAATTTGTTCGAGAAAGAACGTTGACTTGCTATAACGGTGTTATAGCGGATGGTTGCGGTGAATGCCCAGCATGTAAACTGCGAAAAAAAGGGCTTGATGAGTATTTGCGTTATAGGAAGGAGTCTTAAGGGATGTTAGATTTTAAAATCGTCGATAAGCTCCAAAAAATAGATGAGGATATTCAAAGAGATCAATTGAACTATCATGCAAAGCGTGTTCTTGTAAGCAAAGAATTTACCTTTGATGCTGCTCATCATTTACATCATTATGAGGGAAAATGTAAAAACCTACATGGTCATACCTATCGTGTAGTATTGGGATTGAGTGGCTACACAGATGAACGCGGTTTGATGATTGATTTTGGCGATATAAAAAAAATATGGAAACAAAAAATAGAGATTCATTTGGATCATCGTTATTTAAATGAAACGCTTCCACCCATGAATACGACAGCAGAAAACATGGTAGTTTGGATTTATGAAAAGTTGGCAGAGGCATTGCTTGATGAACCAAGCTATAACGGTGCATGTGTAGAGTTTATTAGGTTATATGAAACTCCGACAAGCTATGCAGAAGCGAGACGGGAGTGGATGGAAGGTGAGTAAGGTACCTGTTATCGAGATTTTTGGACCGACGATTCAAGGTGAAGGGATGGTAGTTGGCCAGAAGACAATGTTTGTGAGAACTGCAGGTTGTGATTATTCCTGTTCTTGGTGTGATTCATCGTTTACTTGGGATGGCAGTGGAAAGCATCTGATTGTCCAAATGACAGCGGAAGAGATTTGGACTGAGTTGAAACGTCTTGGAGGCAATGGCTTCTCATTTGTCACGGTTTCAGGCGGCAATCCTGCACTCAATCCACATTTAGCTGAGCTCATTGCCATTTTAAAAGAAAACAACATAAAAATTGGGGTGGAAACACAGGGAAGTAGGTGGCAAAAATGGATGCATGAGATTGATGAACTGACCATTTCTCCAAAGCCACCTAGTTCTGGAATGACCACAGACTATTCGGTGCTCTCATATATCTTCGAAAAGCTTAAAAATCAAAACAGTAATCACCATATATCTCTCAAAATAGTCGTTTTTAATCAAGAGGATTACGATTATGCTAAACAAATTCACCATCGATATCCAATGATTCCTTTTTATCTTCAAGTCGGTAATGATGATCTCATGACAACTGACAATTCACAATTAATTATGCATTTATTGGATAAATATCATGCATTGATTGATAGAGTGATGAAGGATGAAGAATTAAGAGATGTTAAAGTACTACCACAGTTACATGCCCTTGTTTGGGGAAATAAAAGAGGCGTATAGTGTCCCATTACAAAAATGTTTTTAAATTGAGGAGTAGTAGTATGAGAATATTGTTTTATTTATTATCTATTGTCATCGCTAATGTAGTAACGGCAGCATTTGCACCATTGCACTTTGGTATGTTTATTGTTCCAATGGGGACGTTTTTAATTGGGGCAACCTTTATTTTTCGGGACCTTGTACAAAATAAATATGGTAGAGCAAAGACGTATTTATTTATTATTACAGCTTTAATTTTATCAGCAGTAGTGTCATTCCTACTGGGGGATACACTTTTGATTGTGGTAGCGTCAGCACTATCATTTGTTGTCGCTGAAACAGCTGATACAGAAATCTATACTCGATTAAAATTACCAATGGCTTGGCGTGTGTTCTACAGTGGTCTTGTTGGAGGATTTTTGGATTCTGCAATTTTCGTAGTAATCGGCTTGAGTCCACTTGGAGCTAATATATTACCTTGGGAAGCCGTACCATCCGCCATTTTCGGACAAATTATTGTGAAGACAATTATTCAAATGTTTGGCGCAATGATTTTAAATCAAGTTGGTACAATGAAAGAAAAACATCTAATTACAGGATAACTCGTTGAAAACATTGATTAGGCATATTCCACAAGAGATGCCGTTCATTTTGACGAGACAGAGCTATAAGTAAAACAGGCAGATTCGTTTTATAATGCGAATCTGCCTAGTTTAATTTTAAAGGTCTTATTGCATTTTCAATTGTTTCTATCATTTTTATGCTGATTTCTCTAGTTTTTGATCTAAATGGTGACTAAGAAAAGTTAGCAAACTTGCACAGACGGCAACAATCCCACCGACCCATGTAACATTCATTAAATTTCCCTGATGATAAACAATTCCACCTAATGCAGAACCAAAAGCGATACCTACGTTACTTGCTACAGGCATAAGTGAAGCAGCCAATCCTTTCGCACTGGGTTGGTAAATTTCAGCGAGGTCTATTAAATAAAGCTGAGTAGATGTTGTTAAGAGGATAGCCATTAATGACATTAAGCCAATATTGACCAGCCCTAAAATAAAATGATTTGTAGTCCAAAATAAACTTGTCAGAACAATAGCCTGCACAAGAAAAACAAAGCGAAGGCGACCGATAGCATTATGACTGGCAATTTTACTGGCGAGGATATTGCTGAAAATCGAAATAAACCCATAACCAAATAAGATTAGACTAATAGAATTATTTGGTGCTCCCATTCCCTTCAAAATAGGAACAAGGTACGTAAAGACAGCGTAAGTTGCCCCAAATCCTAGAGCAGGAATGAAAAAGGCCATTAAAATACGCGGCTTGATCATTAAAGAAAACTGATCCCGTATCGAACTACGTACTTGGCTGAGTTGATTAGGTAAGACAAAAAAGGATGCCAAAAACGCCAAACCACCTAGAAAGGTTGTTAACATGAAAGTGGCATTCCAACCATACCAGCCTGCGATTACAATACCAATTGGTACTCCTACGACATTTGCTAGTGTGAAACCACCAAAAACGAATGATATAGCAAGTCCGCGTTTGTTTATCGGCATGGTTTCGCTTGCAACAATCATGGCTAGAGAGATTAATACTCCTGTTACAATCGCTGTCATAATACGAAGTACAAGCAGCATGATGTAGCTCGTTGAAATGACGCAAAAAGCATTGAGGACGATGAAAGAAAGGATCAAAAACAACATCCATTTACGCTTTGGAAAATGACTTGTTGCTGACATCACTAGTGGTGTGGCAATAGCAAATGTAATGGCAAATGCAGAAACAAGTGTGCCTGCTTTTGCATTAGTCATTTGAAGGCTTGAGGAAATATCAGTTAAGATTCCGACTATAACAAATTCGCTTGTCCCTAGTACAAATGTCAATAACGTAAGTGTTAAAATGAGTAACCAATGTCGCTTGGATAATTGTGAGTTGTGCATAGATACCTCTTTCTAAGATGAATATAAATGTGTAGTAGATAAACAACCTAAACATCATATCATAAAATATTTTAGCGAGAAAAAATCTTTCTAGATTAAATCGGAATGAATGGATTCTCAAAATCGACAAAACTACAGAGAAATCACATTCTGTTGCTAATCCTAAAGGATATCAATAAAGATGCTTTTGTATTAAATATGTACATAAAAAATAATTCCTAGTACCTTCCACTTTTCCTTAAAGAAGGAATTTACTGATTTTGCTCGAACTCTATAAATAAGAAATTCCTGTTCAAAATCTAAAATACTCACTTAAAGATGCTCCCTTTTAAAAGGGGAAAAGGAAGGTTCATGATGATTCAATTCCAAAAAGATAATATTACTGTTTTTCAAAGTGCATTGTATATGACTACTTCGGCTATCATTCAAACGAATGAAGCGATAATTATGACAGATCCTAATTGGTTACCTAGCGAAATTGGAGAAATTCAGGCTTACATAAACAACATGAAAGGTGATAAGCAACTATATATTATTTACACTCATAGCGATTTTGACCATATTATTGGTTCAGGGGCCTTTCCAGGAGCAAAGGTAATTGCATCTAAACAATTTGATAAAAACCCGAACAAAGCAAAAAGCATTCAAAAAATCAAACAATTTGATCAAAGCTATTATATACAGAGGAGCTATTCTCCTGTATATCCAACAGTAGATATTGTCGTTTCAGAGGATGGGCAAACATTAGAGTTAGATTCGATAACTATGACATTTTATCAAGCACCTGGTCATACGAATGATGGTTTATTTACAGTGATAGAGCCGTATGGGCTATTTCTTTCGGGAGATTACTTGTCAGATATTGAGTTTCCTTTCATTTTTAGCAGTTATAAAGACTATGTCAATACTATTCGTAAAGCTGAAGATATTTTACTGCATCATCAAATAACAACCCATATACCAGGACACGGAACGACAACACAGAACCAACAAGAAATCCAAAATAGGATTCATTTTTCTAAACATTACTTAGCACAGCTTCCGCAGGATAACGAAGAGTTAGAGAAATGTTTAAGGGAAGAGTATTCGTTTTTTGAAGGAATGAAAAGCATTCATACTGACAATAAAAAGATGGTCAATAAAGAATGTTCAGAAGAGAATCTGTAGTCAATAATCTTTTGAGATGTATTACAAGTAAAACAAAAAGGAGATTGGTTTAGTACCCATAGAAAAAACACCTCCACGTTGAATGTTTTGTATTTAATACCCGTTTTTCAACGAAAGGTGTTTTTATTTGTCTCCTTTTTTTAGGTCAGTGCGAGATGGATACTCACTGGCTTTTTTCCTATTAAGGATATGACATTGAGGTTAACTTTAAGGTAAGAGTATTATCTACGTTCAGGCAAATGTGCCAACTCCTCGGTTATTTCAGCCCTCCCGTACAAAAGTTATAGAGGTTTTACTTTTGTGTCGGGCCTTTCAATGTCTAATAGAGGTGAGGGGCACAATTGCCCTTTAGTTCATGTGAAAATGTAATTACAGAAAATGAGGTTTTATTATAAAACTACTATTCTAAATAATATTGTAAAAGTTTAATATAAACATTTTACAAAAAATTTAGAATATTAATATTAAATAACAATATATTTATTATTTTTCTGTTAAAATTACTATGTTAAACAATATTTTGGCAATGTTTAATAATTACAATTAATTGTATTGATTGGATTCAAAATCATCCTTATTAAATAGGAATGGGAGGTATTACTCTAAGTATGCGTAAATGGGGAAAATCGAAGTATTTAAAAGCAATAACAGCAATGGCATTAACGGCTTCAGCGGTAGTAGTAGCACCGATTGCATCTGAAGCTAGTAGTTTCAAGGATGTACAACGAACGCATCCATTTTATGACGAGATTAAAAATTTAAATGATCGTGGCATTATTAATGGGTTCCAAGATGGGACATTTAAATCTGAGCAAAACGTAACACGTGGACAAGCTGCTAAAATTATTGCGGGTGTATTAGGACTGGATACATCGAATGTTAGCAATCCAAACTTTAAAGATATTCCTACTAATCATGTATATTTTGGTGCAATTGCTGCATTAAAGGAAAAGGGGATTATTAATGGTTATGAGGATGGAACATTCCGTCAGGATGAATTTATTCAACGTAACCATGTAGCAAAAATTTTAGCGAACGCTTTTAATTTAAAAGCTTCAAATACGAATTCATTACCGTTCACTGATGTGCGTGCAGATTATAAAGAAGCGATTGCTGCTTTATATGAAAACAACGTAACGACTGGTAAGACAGCTACATTATTTGATGGTTCTTCCAATGTAACACGAGGACAACTGGCTGCATTTATTACTCGTTCAGAAGCTGTTAGTAATCCGACTACTCAACCTTCTCAAAGTGTAACGTTTAAAGTTGAAAAATATACAGCGAATGAAATTGCTATTAATGGTAAAACTTATTTATTTGGTGATTCAGTAAAGTCAATTTTTACAACTAAAAATAAAACCGCACTAACAGGAGCAAAAATTACAGCAACTATTGAAAATGGGATTATAACAAAAGTAAATAACGTTGTTTTAAATAAGGCAGGTTCAGCAGAGATGGGCGTTGTATTCAATACAAATGCAACGCTCGATTCGATAACAATTAACGCAGATGGTGTGACTGTTAAAAATGTATCAGTTACAGGAAATGTAACCATTACCTCAAATGTTAAGAGGAAAATGGAATTTGATGGTACTACAATTACTGGCGATTTAATTATAGCTGATGCAATAGATGGTCAAAGTACACTTGTATTGAAAATCAAAAATTCGCACACAGAAAAAGTACAAGTCAAGCGTCAAAATATTTCGATTGTGACGGACACGGTGATTCCTGAAATTATCATAGCAGCTCCCATTGCTGCTATAAATATTGATGGATCAGCAACGAAGGTAACAATTGAATCTACGGCAAAACTGAATATGACTGGGAATGTAAAGTTTGAACGATTGTTGCTTCCTACGGCAGTGGAGTTAGAATTGAATGCTATTGGTTTAGTGAAATATTTAACGGTTCTAAACGCTGATGCTCGAATTACAATCGGTTCAGGTTTACTAATAAATGACTTGTCGATTCCAGCAGGTTCAACGGTAACAAAAATTATAACAAACTATGCCTCGGTTGCTTCCCAAATTAAAGCCATTATTGGAGGTTCTTCGCCAAGTACAGGGGTTCCAAATACAGGTGGAGGAAATGTGGCACCCGATCCGGTTATTCCACCAGAAAAAGTGAGTGAATTTAATGTAAAGAATGCGGAGGAATTAAAACAAGCATTAAATAAAGCTAAAGCAGGAGACTTGATTAGGTTAACAGCTCCAATGACTGCAGATGTAACGCTAACAGATTTAGTAATGATTGATTTGAATGGTCAAACCTTGAATGGGAATGTAACGCTAACAGCACCTACAGCTTCAGGGAGGTACTCTTTAATGCCATCTGGTAGTACTGGTACTATTGCAGGGGATTTAATCATTGCTGCACCAAATGTGAATATCAGTTTAGATGGGTTAACCGTTGAAGGGAACACAATAATTGAATAATAACTTCTAGTAAATTCCTTTGTAAGATAGGGAAAAAGTTGATTGTATAGATAAAAAATCATAAGGAGCTAAACGAATGAAGAAATATGAATGTAATGTCGTTTCCAAGATAGCTTTATCATTTTTACTTGTAATTTCTATGATTTTGCCTTACTTAACAATTGCAAAGGCGGAAACGACAGAAGCTATTGGAGTGGGGGAATCGGTCAGTCAATTGGATCCAACTTCTGAATTAACAATTGCTGAAGCTCGTGCAGCGGTTGGAACGGACCGCACAGTCCAAATTCAAGGGACGGTTACGACAACACCTGGTAGCTGGGGAAGTAAGGCCTTCTATGTACAGGATGATTCAGCAGGAGTATATGTTTTCTCCAGTTCTCCAGAAGCAGGGAGCTTAGCTGTTGGAGATATTGTCAAAATCACAGGGAAAACGAGTTTATATAGCGGAGAGGTTCAATTTAATTCACCGATAATTGAACGAATTTCAACTGGGACAGCACCAGCGCCACAAACAGTGAATCTACCGATTGATGACAGTATGCAAGGTGAATTAATTACACTTGAAAATATGAAGATTAAAGATTTAAAGCCATCTGGTACGTCTGGTACATTTGAATTTAAAGCAGTCGATGCAGCATATAACGAGCTGTTAATTCGCCATGATAACCGTACAGGCTATCAGTTCTCTCAATTTGAAGCAGATGGGTTCAATAACAATGATGTGATTACCGTGACAGGGATTGCTTCAATTTTTAACGGAACTTATCAATTAAAAACGTTAAGCTCGAAAAGCTTCCAATTAGTATTAAATTATGAGCCAACACAAGTAGCAAATATTAAAGCTGTTCCAGCAACAGGCGAAGTCTATGCAGGAACAAAAGTAACATTGTCTACAGATACGCCAAATGCAACAATCTATTACACGATAGATGGTTCTGAACCGTCTACAGCTAGTATGGTTTATGATGCGGCAGCTGGCATTGTTGTCAATGAAGCAATGACGATCAAAGCATTTGCTACAGCAACTGGCTTAAACGATAGCGTAATTACATCCTTAAATTTTACAGTTAAAGATGCGCCATCCACTATTTCAATTACGGAAGCTCGTCATAAAGAAATCGGACAAACTGTCATCGTATCAGGTATTGTAACAGCAAAATTAGAAACTGCTACAGCGCACATTCAAGATGAAGATGGTGCGGCGATAGCCATTTATCCTGTAGATAGTCTTACTGCTAATATCGGTGATCGGGTGACGGTGCAAGGTCAAGTAGCTGAATATAGCGGACTAAAGCAATTAACGAATATTTCGCTTGTTGGCAAGCCTATTCCTTCTACAATACCAGAGCCACACATTATTAAAAGTATTGAGGTTGCAGAGGATAATGAATCGAAATTAGTAACGATTAAAAATGTTGCCATTACTGGTTCAGGTCAAAACTTTACCGGAACAGATGATGTAGGTACATTTGCTATTTACGATAAAACACGTGACTCAGGTTTAGTGAGTGGAAAAACGTATGGGGAAATTACAGGAATTATTGGTCAATATACAAACCACCAACTGCTTCCGATACGCATTATTGAAGATGTAACAAAGGTTCAGGATATCAAAGCATCTCACGTTGGGGGCGTAACAGCGGGCACGAAAGTCTCACTTTCTACAATGACAGAAGGTGCAACCATTTATTACACAGTGGATGGCTCAACACCAACTACAGCCAGTACAAAGTATACAGGAGAAATTCTTGTTAATAAACCAATGACGATTAAAGCGATTGCGGTGAAAGAAGGTTTAACGAACAGTGCGATTGCTACATTTGTTTATGAAATTATTGATACTAAAAATGCAAAAATTAGCGATATTCAAGGGGCAAGCCATAAATCACCATATGTCGATTTAACAGTAAATGATGTAGAGGGAATTGTTACATTCGTTATCAATTCAACTAGCTTTATTATGCAAGAAAATGGGCCGACGTTCGATGGCGTAAAATCAACAGCAATCAAGGTAAATAAGTCGGCACATAATGTAAAAGTAGGGGAAGTTATTAAAGTAGCAGGAAATGTAATAGAAGCAGGTGGAAACTCTCGATTGACAGATACGCAAATTTCAGCAACAACTATGACAAAAACGGGTACGGCAGTAATTCCAGAAGCTCTTGTGATAGGGGAGGACCTTTTCCCACCTAATAAAATTATCGATAATGATGGCTTTGCCATTTTTGACCCACAAGAAGATGGCATCGACTTTTGGGAATCCATCGAGTATATGCGGGTATCATTCCCGGATGCGAGAGTAATTGGACCGATTTATAATAATGATTCACCAATTGTTGTACCGAGTACAACAAATAATACATTTAATGTGAATGGTGGTTTAAATATTGCTGCCGACGATTATAACCCTGAAAAAATTATGCTTGAAGGGGTTTCAGGGAAAAATTATGATTCAGGTGACCGTTTTAATGAAGCGCTTATCGGATTTGTAGAAAATTTTACAGATGGCTATCGACTGAACACGAATAAAGTCTTTCCTGATGTGATAAAAGCAAACCTTCAGCAAGAAGTCACACATCTTGAACCAGTTGTGGACAAGTTAAATGTCGCTTCTTATAATATCGAAAACTTTTCGAATAATCCTGCCAATACATCTAATGAAAAAGTGGACAGAATTGCAGCGACATTTGTGAAAAACATGAAGTCACCAGATATCATTACATTAGTCGAAGTACAAGATAATGATGGGCAAATTGATTCAGGAAATGCTGATGCATCGGAAAGCTACATGCGATTAATTCATGCAATTAAAGCTGCGGGTGGTCCTGCCTATGATTGGATTGATGTCATGCCAATTAACAATACAGTAGGTGGTGCACCTGGTGGTAATATTCGTGTAGGTTACTTATATAACCCGACGCGTGTTTCATTAGTGACAGGTATAAAGGGAGTAGGTGACCAAGCGAATACGTGGACAGCAGATGGAGGTCTTGCCTTAAATCCTGGCTTTGTTGATCCATCAAAATTTGTAGATACACGTAAACCAATTGCAGCAGAATTTGAATTCCAGGAAGAGCGTGTAGTCATTATTGGAGCTCACTTAAATTCTAAAGGTGGGGATGGTTCACTTTGGGGGCCAACACAGCCGCCAGTGTTAGAATCAGTAACGAAACGTCTTCAGCTAGCTCAAGCCATCAATGACTTTATCGATAAAGGTCTTGCAATGAATCCGAATTTAAATATCATTGTAGCAGGGGACATGAATGACTTTGAATTCACACCAGCACTTGAAACGTTAAAAGGTGATGTTTTAACGAATATGGTAGATAAAGCCCCAGAAAAAGACCGTTTTACGTACTTCTTCCAAGGGAATAATCAAGTGTTGGATCATATTTTAGTTTCGAATAATCTTGCTGATGTTACCGAAATTGACTTGATTCATATTAATGCGAACTTTACAGAGGCACAAGGTCGAGCATCGGATCATGACCCAGTATTAGTTCAAATTGATTTGAAGGCAGGGAAAGAAGAAATACCAACACCAATATTACCTGAAAATGTATATAGCTTTAATAACTACAAAACAGGTAAATTAATAGTGAATCGCCCAAGTGTTTCGTTAACGTTAGGGGAAAATACAAATATTAAAAATGGGATTGCGGTATTTAGTCAATATGCTGAATTCCATGGTGAAGGATTTGCGGACAAAACGGTAACGATTAGTCCCAAAAAAGGAAATGCGATTATTGACTTTAAAGGAACGAAAATGGGTGAAATTATTATTGAAGGGGAAAATGTAAAAGAAATTCGAAATTTACCTGTTGGAGCGAACATAACATATACTAAAGGAGCTTCGGAAGAGAAAATTAAGTTTAAATAAAAACTAAGGATGCTAAACACAAATTTTATTGGCATCATCATCTTCTGAAGCAAGTAATACATTTTTAATAGTTAGGCATATTCAGATTATATGAATATGCCTATTTTTTTATTGTAAAGCTAGTCCATATGTTTATGCGGACACCACAGTGGACACAAATTTCTGCGTATTCGCACTCCCTTTTGAGGTTTAATGTGTATTACAAGTAAAGCAAAAAGGAGATTGGCTTATAGCCAGTCTCCTTTAGCGTATGTCGTATCTTATCTGAAGATTTACTCAGCAGTGTAGGCTGCTAGAAGATCACGTACTTCATCGGTGGAATTTGCATTTAGTAATTGAACCCGTAATTGACTAGCGCCTTTAAAGCCGCGCACATATATTTTAAAGAAACGTTGCAATGCTTTAAATGAACGCATTTCGAATTCCTTAGAGTAGTGATCATGAAGGTTGAGGTGCAAGTATAGTAAGTTAAGGTATTCTTTGGCGTTATGCTCTGACGGCTCTTTTTCAAAAGCAAATGGGTTTGAAAATATGCCTCGGCCAATCATGACTCCATCGATGCCGTATTGCTCCACTAGTTTTAGACCTGTTAAACGGTCAGGGATATCTCCATTGATTGTCAGCAACGTTTTAGGAGCAATTTCATCCCGTAGCTTTTTGATGTCTGCAATTAATTCCCAGTGTGCTGCGACCTTGCTCATTTCTTCTCGTGTCCGAAGATGGATAGAAAGATTAGCTATATCCTGTTTAAAAATATGACTGAGCCACGCACGCCACTCTGCTACATCTGTAAAGCCAAGTCTTGTTTTTACACTAACAGGTAAGCCACCTGCTTTTGCTGCTTGAATTATTTCTGAGGCTAGTTCAGGGTGAAGAATTAAGCCGGCTCCTTTACCTCTCTCAGCCACATTATCGGCCGGGCACCCCATATTAATATCGATACCTTTAAAGCCTAGCTCCTTCATACCGATGCTCATTTGACGAAAATGCTCAGGGTTGTCTCCCCAAATATGGGCAACAATTGGTTGCTCATCTTCAGAGAAGGCTAAGCGGTTACGTACATTTTCGAAGCCGCCAGGTTGACAATAGCTTGTTGTATTGGTGAATTCCGTAAAAAATACATCAGGCCTCCCCGCTTCACTAATGACATGACGAAATACAACATCTGTCACATCCTCCATTGGTGCTAAAATGAAAAATGGCCGTGGTAAATCAAGCCAAAAATTATGTTGATGCATTGATGAAAATCCTCACTTTCGAAAATAATACCTTTGCAAAAAGATACCATATTTACTGTCCTTCTACATAGTTAGGGGCTTAGCTTGATACGAGAAACGGTATCTTATTTGAAAGTGGGAAGTTTGATGAGAAGGAAAAGGTGAAAAACCTTGATAGGTACTTGCTGCCGTTTAGGGTCTTGAACATGGTAAAAGATATAATTAGTATTTCATAGAAATATTGACATTTATTTTTCAGACAACTAAGCTTAATGAAAAATAGAGCTGGGGAGGGACTGCCAGTGGAATTAATTCAACTAAATTGTCCGAATTGTAATGGGAAAATTGAATATAAAGAAGGGCAATCATTTAAATGTCCTTTTTGTGAAACTGAAATAATGCTGAAAGAAAATAAAGTCTATTATGTAGATCAAACGATTAATCATTATTATGGTACAGCTGCTCCTAATACAGCTACACGTCCCAAAACGAATTTAAAGGTACTTCTTATTGTACCGATTGTCTTCTTGTGTGCCTTTCTTGGGTATTTTCTTTTTAGTAGTAATCAAACAGAGCATGGAAACCATGAAAAAATAGCTGTTCGAACAATGCCTGAAAGTGAAGTGCTTCTATTCTTTTTAAGGGACATTTTTGATAAGGGTGGAGCAATGCCAACTAAAGAAGAGATTGCAAGTATTCGATATTTGGCCCCCTACTACTCTGATGATCAATGGCATTTTGATTACAGTCTAGACGATCCATTTACAAATAAGGAAGCTGAAATTTCTACCTATATCATGATGGATAAGTTATTAAATACGCAAGAAATCGAACAAAAAGACTTTGAAGCCTTTACTGGACTAACTGTATTGAAGCTCATGAATGATTATGAAATAGCACAAAGTGAAAAGGTAAGCTTTCGACATCTGAAAAACTTAAAAAGCTATACAGGTAGCTTTAATGAATCATTTAGTAAAATTGCGGAATATTTTAGCGATAAGTCTAATATTGTAGAGCTCTCTATCCAAATTCGAAGTAATGAGGAACTTGCTTTATTATTAGAGTTTCCGAATCTCCAATCACTTGAAATATCTTATGTGACTGAAGAAGTTAAGGATTTTGAGCTTCTTAATAAATTGTCACTAAAATCATTGTCTTTAAAATTTTCCAATGATTTGAAGTGGTTGTCTACATTAACTGATTTAGAGTCGTTAGCGATAGACAATAGTGAAGCGACCGATTTTAGCTCCTTCTATTCACTGAATCAATTACAAGAATTGAAGCTTACATCGGTAAGAAATTTAAAAACGCTTGATTTTTTACAAAATATGCCTAACCTACAATCGCTTGATCTCGAAAATATGAACATTGCCAATTTAGAAAAGCTTAGAAATAAATCATCTTTGACAAAGCTACGTTTATCTTCTCCAGGTCAATTTGAATTGCTTGATATTGTGAACAGTCTGACATCACTCACTGAGTTATCATTAGCTGGTTATTATGGCGATACATCGCCGATTGCAGCACCCAATTTGAAGAAGGCGGAGCTAAAGGGTTCTTTTATACAAAAGTTAGAGGCACCCACTTTAAAAGATTTGACTGTTTATATAAGTGGATCGGAATCGCAATTGAATGGTGCAGCATTTCTGAAATACCCACAGCTAGAAAAGCTTACAGTCAAGGAGTATGGGGTTTTCACGGGCGTTCGTTCCTTAAATGACCTACCTAGTTTGCAAACAATTCATTTTAACGAGACCATTTTTTATGAAGAAACAGGTGACTTATTCAATTTACAGCACGTAAAGACATTAAATTGTTCTGAATGCAATTTTCAATTTAATAGTCAACAACCATTAACAAACAACGTGTTGGAACATTTAACTTTGAATGATGTATCGATTCAAATAGGTAATAGTGATTGGATAGATGAGGTTGATAAGATCATGCCTTACTTTGCTGGCCTTTCAGCTTTACGTTCATTCACATTACAGGATAGTTCACTTCAATCGTTACATTTCATGAAAAATTGGCAACAAATCGAGGTGCTTCATTTAGAAAATAACGCTATTTCAGATGTAGAGCCTTTAGTGAATATGCCTAACCTAAAAAGGCTATATATTTTAGGAAATCAGGTTCAAAATCAATCTGTTTTAGACAAAGGAATTCTCATTTATTAAAGTCAGGTGTATTTTTAACATGAACTCACTTAGTAATCAAATTAGGTACCAGTCATAAAGGAGGCTGGTACTTGTTTTTAGATAGAATAAGGCTCGAGATGAGTATTGGATTTATTTGTCTTAAGCAATCGGATAGTTTTATAATGAATAGATGGTTAAGTAGAGGAGCTGAAAAATATGTTCGCACGTAATAAAGGTGTTTATTTAGTGTTATCATTACTAGCAATCACTTTTGTTTTAACAGGCTGTGGTACCGCTAAAGACACAGCAAAATCTGAAGGAGACACAGTGGATTATGCGGCGGAAGTGAAGGAAAATCCAATTGTGACGATTACGATGAGCAATGATGAAAAAATTGTCATTGAATTAGAACCTACTGTCGCCCCAAATACAGTCGCTAATTTTATTTCCTTAGTGAAAGAAGGATTTTATGATGGTCTTATTTTCCAACGTGTAATTCCTGATTTTATGATTCAAGGTGGAGATCCTTTAGGGAATGGTACTGGTGGACCTGATTATTCAATTGATGGTGAGTTTTCATCAAATGGATTTGACAATAATATGAAGCATGAACGTGGTGTTATTTCGATGGCTCGTTCGCAAGATCCTAATTCTGCAGGTTCACAATTTTTCATTATGGTAAAGGAAGCATCACATCTTGATGGGGATTATGCTGCTTTTGGGAAAGTGATCGAGGGTATGGAAACAGTCGATGCCATTGTTGCGGTTGAGCGAGATGCCACAGATAAGCCGCTAGAAGATCAGCAAATGAAAAAGGTAGAAGTGGATACAAAAGGCTTTGATTATCCAGCGCCTAAGGTCAATAAATAGTTAATCTAGAATTTATTGATAAAAACAATAATATAGACATAAAAGAGTATGTAAGAGGTGAAATCTTACATACTCTTTTTACTTGTCAATTTCCTTTGGTATTGAAATAAGCCATAAAAAATCGTCCTCTATCAGTATTTGGATGTCGTGCCCTTGAGTAACTAGCTGTTCAGCCTTATGCTGTTTGCTACTGATGCCACGACGTTTATCTCCAAGAATGACGAAATCCGTTTGCTGTGTAACAGCTCCCTGCAAGGACCCTCCACAGGCTTTTACTTGTTTGGCAGCCTCTGAACGGGTCATTGTAGAAAGAGCCCCTGTAAAAACGATTTGTTTTTTATAAAAGGGGTGTGTTAGGCTTTCGGCTGAATCAGGGTGGAAAATGATTTCTAGGTTGTTCTTATTCGTCATATGGGTACTCCTTAACATTCTCTTTTCATTTTAGATAATAAATAAATCCACAAAATTTTGCATGTATGCTACATTAAAAATAAAAAATTTAAAGAGGTACATACACATGAATTCGCAATTGACTGCTTTTATTACTCTTAGCTGTACATCGGGTTTTCTAAATTTGTATTTATGTTTATACGTATTTCTACAACGCTACAATTACGCAAAAATTGCGCAATTGTTTATAGGGTATACGGCGTTAATTACGGTATATTGTTTTGCCTCTGCTTTTGGTTTAATAGCTACAACACTGGACGCAATAAAGTTTTGGACAGCCATTCAATATGTAGGCATGGCTTTTTCAACACCGCTCGGTTTATTGTTTATCATGCAATATTTGGGCTTTCATTTGTCAAGGAAAAAGATAATGGCCCTTCTAGCTATCCCTTTTATTAGTTTAATAATGGTTGCTACAAATGATATGCACCATTTTCATTATAAGATATTTGAAGTTGATCCCGTGTTAGGGGCTCCTTATGTTTATCAGGAAATCGGTATATGGTACATCATTCATGGTATATTTACGTTTGGCTGTATGTTTGTATCCTTTTTACTAATAGTAAAGTATTGGAAAGAAACAAGTAAAACTTATCGCCAACAACTGATTGCCTTAATGTGTGGTCAGTTAATTCCTATGATCACTGCTTTTATATACTTATTGGGTCTAACACCTCAAGGGGTTGATCCTGTTCCAATGGTCTTATGGATTTCTTCTCTGTTGTATTTATGGTCTATTAATTCCTCCCGTTTATTTAGTGTAATGCCTGTTGCCAAAGATGCTATATTCCAAAGTATCAATGATGGGGTCATTGTGTTAGATGAGTCGTTTCGATTAATAGAGTTTAATCAAGCATGTAGCAAGGTGTTCCCTCAACTAACTCGGTCTATGTTTGGTGTGGATTTTAGGAAGCTATGGCTTGAAGTAACTGGGCAAACGATGCCATTTACATTAGAGACGACGATGAATACGCAAGAAATAGAGCTTGATCTTATGAGTCATACTTACCAGGTACGCATATCAGCGCTACGGCATGTTAATCATGGTAATGGGCATTTACTCATTTTCACCGACATTACAGAGTTAAAGAAGCTACAACGGATGTTAGAACAACAGGCTTATTATGATGAACTGACACAAATCTATAATCGTCGAGCATTTTTTCAACAATGTAATCAAGCCTTCAGCGAGATAAAAGCATCATCAACAGCATTTACAGTAGTATTAATGGACATTGATTATTTTAAAAGTGTCAATGATACGTATGGTCATGCTGTCGGCGATCAGCTACTTGTTCATGTTGTACAGGTTTGTCAGAGTCAACTGAAAAAAGGCGAGCTTTTTGCAAGATATGGTGGTGAGGAATTTGTTCTTGCACTCAAGGGCTATTCATTGTCTAAGGGGGAAGCATTAGCTAAGCAGCTCTGTCACTGTGTAGAAACACAACCTCTTATGACTATTGAGGGGGCTATTTACGCTACTATTAGCTGTGGAGTGGCTGAAGGAACAAATGAAGAAGAGACATTGTATCAGCTTTTAAATAAAGCGGATAAGGCACTGTATGGAGCAAAGCAAGCAGGGCGTAATCGAGTACATGTTTATTTAGAATAAAAAAGGCTAAAATATACGATCATTCATGGAAGGAATGATGTATATTTTAGCTTTTTAATTACCAATTTGTATGGAAAACACCTTCTGCATCAGTACGTTCATACGTATGGGCGCCAAAATAATCACGTTGTGCTTGTAACATGTTCGCATTAGATGAGCCTGTTCGATAACTATCGTAATATGTGAGAGAAGCACTTAGACATGGGAACGCATTACCTGCTTGAATGCCTTCACAAACTATTTTTCTTAAGCCGTTTTGATAGTCCTTTGTCTTTTCTGCAAAGTAAGAGTCAATTAGTAAATTATCAAGTGTAGGTTGCTGTTGGTAGGCTTCACTAATCACATTTAAAAATTCTGCACGAATAATACAGCCACTGCGGAAAATTAAGGCAATATCCTTTAATGGCAAGTTCCAGTTGTAAAGCTCAGATGTCATTTTATATTGTGTGAAGCCTTGTGCATATGCACAGATTTTACCCATATATAAGGCTTGACGTACGTTTTCTATCCACACATCTTTATCTTGATTTTGTGGATTGTAGTTCGGCCCTGACAGTATAGCTTCAGCTCGAACCCGCTCCTCTTTTAATGATGAAATATAGCGAGCGAATAAGGCTTCTGTAATAATCGATGTAGGGATACCGTTATCAATGGATTGCATACTAGTCCATTTTCCAGTACCTTTTTGACCTGCTTTATCAAGAATCATATCGATTAGTGGTAAACCTGTTACTTCATCCTTTTTTCTTAAAATTTCAGCTGTAATTTCAATCAAATAGCTTTTTAATTCGCCTTGATTCCATGTTTCAAAAGTATCAGCAATTTCCTCAACAGATAATCCTACATTTTTTCTTAAAAACGTATAGGCCTCAGCAATTAGCTGCATATCTGCATACTCGATCCCGTTATGCACCATTTTAACAAAGTGGCCTGCACCTTTAGGACCTATATACGTACAGCATGGTGTAACATCCACTTGTGCTGCGATTTTTGTAAGTATAGGTGCTACTTTGTCATAGACCTCCTGATCACCACCAGGCATGATAGATGGCCCTGTCAATGCGCCCACTTCACCGCCTGAAATCCCAATTCCTAAATAACCGATTTCTTGTGCTTTTAATTCATCATATCGACGCTCTGTATCTTGATAGTGAGAGTTACCACCGTCCATAATAATATCGCCTTTTTCAAGGAATGGCACTACAGATTGAATAACGGAATCAATAGCCTTCCCAGCTGTCACCATCAAAAATATCTTTCTTGGTTTTTCTAAAGATTGTACGAACTCTTCGATATCATAGTAAGGAGTAAGCGCTTGTCCTTCGACCTTTTGTAGTAGTTTGTCGGTTAAATCTCGTGTGTAATTATAAACGGCCACTTGCTCGCCCTTATTAGCCATGTTTAAAGCAATATTACTGCCCATAACACCTAAACCAATAACGCCTATTGTATTTAACATTGTGCTCGCTCCTTTTTTACATTTCTTAAACGAATAAACTAAGTAATAAAATAAATCCTAAACCAGCTACAGATACAATTGTTTCTAGCAACGTCCATGTAGCAAACGTTTCCTTCATGCTTAACCCAAAATATTCTTTAAACATCCAGAAACCAGCATCATTGACATGTGAAGCAATTAAGCTTCCTGCACCCGTTGCCAGCACAACCAAAGCGAGATTCACGTCACTTTGACCTAACATTGGAATGACTAGCCCTGCTGTTGTTAAAGCAGCCACTGTAGCAGACCCCAATGAAATACGTAAAATAGCGGCAATTATCCACGCCAGTAAAATCGGTGATAAGGTAGTTCCATGGAATAGCTCGGCAACGTAATCCCCAACACCCCCATCGATTAATACCTGTTTAAAGGCGCCACCGCCCCCAATGATTAAAAGCATCATACCGATATGTGAAATGGCTGTTGTACAGGATTCCATTACCTGCTTAATCGGAATTTTTCTGGCTATTCCCATTGTATAAACAGCTACTAATAAGGAGATTAGCATGGACGTACCAGCTTCACCGATGAAGCGGATACCTGCTAAGAGGCCATTATCTTCAAAGCCCATTGTTTTTTGTAGCAGTGTAATAATAGTGGCAAGGGACATTAAAATCACAGGTAATAGTGCAGTGAAGACACTTATGCCAAAGCTAGGGGTATCCTCTAATTCAAATGTTTTTTGTTCACCTAAAGAAGCAATATTCCCAGTTTTGTTGAATGATTCAGGCACTAATCTTTTCGCCAACTTTGTAAATAATGGCCCTGCTAAAATAACGGTTGGAATGGCGATGATAAAGCCATAAAGCAAGACCTCACCAATATTTGCCCCGAATTCACCAGCGATGACGGTTGGTCCTGGATGTGGTGGCAAAAATCCATGTGTGACGGATAAGGCTGCTGTCATAGGAATTCCTAAATATAAAATAGAAACTTTTAATTGTCTTGAAATGGCGAAGACAATAGGGATTAATAGCACAAGCCCTACTTCAAAGAAAAGAGCGATACCGATAATAAAGGATGCGGCTACAACGGCCCATTGGATGTTCTTTTCACCGAATTTGTTTACAAGGGTCATGGCAATGCGCTGGGCACCGCCTGAATCCGCAATTAACTTGCCAAGCATAGCTCCAAGTCCAAATATTAATGCTAAGTGACCTAGCGTACCACCTAATCCTGCTTCAATCGTTTTCACGATGACATCTAAAGGCATGTCGAGAGCCAATGCCACACCAAATGAAACAATGATTAATGAGATAAATGTATTTAATTTAAAGCCCATGATTAAAATTAATAGCGCAATAATACCAATACCTACAATAACTAATGGCATGTATTCTCCTCCTCTTTAGTCGGGCTTAATTAAGCTCCTTTGATAATGAGCAATTGACGCATAATCATCTGCTAACACTCTAGATAAACGAATGAAAATGGGGAGCAATTGTCTATATTCTTTGGCCGCCTCTTCGATTGGGGTATGTTTATAAGTGTCACCAACCATATCAGCGACAACATCAAAGGAATCAATTTTTCCAATCGCATATAAGCCTAAAATACAAGCACCGAGACAGGAACTTTCATAGCTTTCAGGTACTACTACTTCCGATTCAAAAATATCAGCCATCATTTGTCTCCAAATCTCAGAGCGTGAAAAACCACCTGTTGCTTGGATACGTGTGACAGGGCTTTCCATACACTCGAGTAATGCTAAATAGACCGTATATAAATTGTAGATAACCCCTTCGAGAGCGGCTCGTATCATATGTTCTTTTTTATGTGACATTGTTAAACCGAAAAATGAACCACGTACATCTGGATTCCATAAAGGTGCACGTTCACCTGATAAATAAGGATGGAATAGCAGTCCATCAGCACCAGGTCTTACACGTTCTGCAATTTTTGTTAACACTTCATATGGATCAATACCTAGTCTTTTGGCTGTTTCGATCTCAGAAGAAGCAAACTCATCACGAATCCAGCGTAATACCATACCACCATTGTTTACGGGTCCGCCGATAACCCAATGATTTTCTGTTAAGGCATAACAGAAAATTCTACCTTTCACATCTGTTTTGGGCTTATCGATAATAGTACGGATAGCACCACTTGTCCCAATTGTGACAGCAATTTCACCTTCTCTAATTGCGTTAACACCTAAATTGGACAGTACGCCATCACTTGCACCAATGATAAACGGTGTTTGAGGATCAATACCAATTTGTTTAGCTAAACGGACATTACAGTTAGAAAACGATTGCGTTGTAGGTACAAGAGTCGATAATTGTGCTTTCGTAATACCTGCTATGGCTAAAGCTTCTTCGTCCCAATCTAATGTATGGAGATTCATCATACCCATACACGAAGCTAAAGAATAATCCACAACGTATTGATCGAAAAACTTCTTAAAAATATATTCTTTAATGCCAATGTATTTCTTTGTTTTTTGAGCGATTTCAGGATGCTCGTTTACAAGCCAAGTAATTTTGCTTAATGGAGACATTGGATGAATAGGTGTACCAGTTCTTTTATAAACCTCATGTCCATTCCATTCATCTTTAATTTTATGTGCCCATGCCTCACTACGATTATCCGCCCAAGTGATAACAGGTGTTAAGGGTTGATCATCCTTGTCTACAGCAATAACACTATGCATAGCACTACTAAAGGAAACAAATAATAATGATTTGTCAGAATGGACTTTCATAATGTGGGTAATGGCTTGCAGCACAGCTTGAAAAATCTCTTCTGGATTTTGCTCAGCTGTTGAAATATCAGGTGTATATAATGGATACCCAATATTCTCTTGTTGAATAACCTTGCCTTGTTCACTAAATAATACGGCTTTGGTGCTAGTAGTCCCTATATCAACACCTAACATATAGTTAGTCATTTTGTGGCTCAACCCCTTTAGATAGCATTTGCTGTGACCGCCATAGATCTTCTACCTTGCCTTGAACATCATCAAAATTTTCATGTAAGGATTTAATCATGAGCTCTCGATCTTTTGCTCTGATCGCATCAATATACAGCTCATGGTTTTTCACAATACGAGTGAAATCCTCATATTTTTCTTGGAAGCGCATGCGCATAGATAACAAAATAAGGCCTTCCATTACTGGCTTTAAATTATTCCAAATCATCGTCATATAAGAATGATCGATGGAACGAATAATTGCCTCGTGGAACATAACATCCTGATAAGAAAATTCGTCGGCATCGTTATATTTAATGGCAACCTTCATCATTTCTAATGTTTTGCTCAGCTCTATTGCTAAGCTAGTTGTATCCATTTTTATGAGACGTTCAAACACGAATGTTTCAATCAACAGACGAACATCATAAATTTCTTCAATTTCTTTTTCTGATAAACCAATGACAACAGCGCCCATTTTCTCTAATCGAATGATATTTTCAGACGCTAGTATTCTTAAGGCTTCACGAATAGGTGAACGACTTACTTCAAAATCAGCTGCTAGTTTGTTTTCAGAAAGAATGGTACCGCTTTCAATTAAGCCTGAAATAATGCGCATTCTAAGTTCATAGGCTACACGATCGCCTGTTGAAGCTTTAGAAAGCCATTTTTGTGGGTATAAATAGTCCTTAGATTGGCTCATAAAATCACCCTTTTTGATTTTGAGTATACTTGTATACAAGTATTATAGTCAGAAAGAAAATAAGATTGCAAGCGACTTACTAACAATTAGAAATGGAAAAAAGCCTCAACACTATACTTAGCTAAATAAAAAATTTAATGCACATTGTTTTCTTGCTCTATGGACAAACTTGAGAATGAAAAGTTCATAAAACATTTAGTCGATGTTAGAGCTTTTCAAATACTCGATGGAGGATGGTTATGTCAAATATGAAAACAAATCGTAACAATGCAAAAGCAACTGGAACGAGTAGTGCAAACAAATCAAATAAACAGCGTCAAAAACTCCATCAGGAAGAGTTTGGAGCTGAATTTGAGCTTGATGCGTCTTCAGCACAGGTCAATAATTTTGCTGAAACACAAGGGAAAACAGGCATCAAGCAACCTGTCAGTGAACGGACTGCATGGCACTAATTGATATTTGACAACTATTCATGACATTGGGAAAAGAACTAAGGCAGCGGATGCCTTAGTTCTTTAAATATCGCCTGGGAAATATTGTGTTGGGAGGATTATTTACCATACATATTTTCGAATCAATTCATAATACTACATCTAGAACAATGAAATTTTTTAAGAAGGGAAGATGTATACATTGGCTAAACATTCCGATACAAGTTGGAAGCAAGATCATCCTAGTACATTGTTTAGTAACTCAGTGCTAAAGGCAGATCGTTTGTTGAAGCATGCTAAATTACATCCAGAGGAAATAGCGTTAGAGCATGCTTTCAATCAAATAAAGCATGCCGAAAATGCACGTTTCAATGCAGAGCAATATGGTGAACATTTAGATATTGTGCAGCAAAATAAAGAAAGCCTAGAGCAGATTAAACAGCAATTACATGAAATGAAAGATGATATGAATAGGTAATCACAGAGGAAAGCGGCTTAAATTCTCGTAATGAGGTTTAAGCCGTTGCTTATTTCAATGATGAGGTTAACACCAAACAATGATTTCGTATGGTGTGGTTTGGGCAGGAATGCTCCGAGTGGTAGGTCCATAAAAGACAATGAGGTTTCGATTGGCAGGGCTTTTAGAAAAGGGCTGCCCATTTTTAAGCGAGATAACAGTAGTAGGAGAAAGGTTTAATTGCAATAGGCCATCACTACTTAGCAATTGATGATTAAAAAAATCTACCTTTACATTTTGATAGTTGCTATCTTTAACAATAATTAAAGCACGATATTGGGGTGGATAAATCATTGGTACAGGTGCATCCCCATCATAATAGCCTGTGACCCATTCCCCTGTCGTAACGATTTCATGATGAACAAAATAAGTAGAAGGAGAAATAACAAAGTTGACGACCCCGCCAGCTCCATCTTCTAAGGTCATCATTTTATAACAACCTTCCTTATCCCCGTTTTGCCCTACTGGAAAATCACTGATTTGTGTGACGACACCACGAAAAGATTTAAAATTGACCATAGTCATTCCCTTCTTACATAATTCTAAATTGTACCGTATCATTTTAATGTATGTAGTATAGGAAATTTAGGTGACAGGCAGTAACTAGGGATTACTATTTTTTATGAACCCATCTATACTGAAAATGTTTACTATAAAGCTAGAGGAGTGGAATCTATTGAAGTGGATTTCTAAAAATAAGAAAATCTTTCTGTTTTTAATTTTTGCTGTCATTGTTATTGCTGGTGTACTCGATATTAAATATGAGGGATTATTCTTTCAGCTATTACCTACATCAATACAAACATTTTTAGCTGATTTATTTTAGCATGTTGAGAACCGTACCTAAAAGAGTGCGGTTTTTTCATTAGGATGATCTTTATCCTACATGTAACCAATTAAATTAAAACAGAAAACATCATAATGGATTTTCTGTTGTTTGAATAGTGTAGAATAAAAAATGACATAGTAAAAAGGAAGTCCATGATCAATGGACAAATGGACATTAGCACTTGAAACATTCTTGAAAGATTGGAAAGATCGAGGGGATGTCGTAGGAGCACTAGTTTGTGGGAGTTATGTTACAGGGTAACCCTCAAAACGCTCTGATATCGATATACATATTATTTTGGCAGATCATGTGGAGTGAAAAGAAAGAAGCAATCGAGTAGTGAATGGCTTTTTAATTGAATACTTTGCGAATCCACCAGCTCAAATTCGAAAGTATTACCAAGAGATTTTAATAGACGGAGAACCATGTCGATGTTGCAATTTAAAACAAGTAGAATAGTATTTAATTATACTAGAATAATAAAAAAACTAAAAATTTGAAGCAGAAGAGTGGCTCAAAAAAATATAAAGTAATGAATAAAACAGTAATAGAAATAAAAAAATATGGAGTATGGAATGCACTGGATAATTTAAAGGACTGTTATGAGCAAGAGAGAAAAGACTTTAACTTTACCTATCATAACGAATTAGCAAATTTGTTTATGGAGTACTGTCAGTTTTTGAATGTAAAAATAGTTCCTTCTTGTCAAATCTATGCCCTATCTTGAAGATCCAATCTATTTTCAAAAATATAGTAAGCTAGCATTTCTAGATGTGGCTTTTAAAAACATGTTTGTCCATGCAATGCAGGAGGACAATGCACAACAGATGATGACATTATATGAAGCATTAGTCGATTATGTGTTACTGCAAATGAGTGGTTTTCATAGTGATGGTTGGCATATTGAAAGCCCAATCGACAGTGTATCTTGAAGAATAGGGAGCTAGTTCAAAAACAAGACGGGCTGCCTATCGCTATGTTATTATAGAGATATAATAATAAAAAGAATCTATTTTTTATGAAAATGTCAATCATTTTTAGGGCGATTATTCCATAAAGCTTAAAAAAACCAAGTTTTAACTAGAATAAAAAGTGGTTTTTTTGCTTGAGTTATGAATGGAAAGGCTCGAAAAAAGCTGATAACTCTCATATAAATAGTTGATATTTTATTCTTGAACTAATTGTGATAAACTGCAATAAGGTAATAATTGATACAGAAATGGTGTGCTCCAAGGTTGCTCCATGGCTTACAGTACTTCTAAAGCGGGAGTGCTAACATCCTTTCTGCAAATCTTAACATATAAGGAAGGTAAAAATGAGTAACAGACAAATTAAATCAGATGTTATCTTAATTGGTGCCGGAATCATGAGTGCAACTTTGGGAACATTGCTCAAAGAATTAGCACCAGATTGGAAAATTACAGTGTTTGAAAAGCTTGAGAAAGCAGGCGAAGAAAGTTCTCACGAATTGAACAATGCGGGAACTGGACATGCTGCATTATGTGAGCTGAACTACACTTCAGAGAAAAAAGACGGATCAATCGATATCAAAAAAGCGATTAATGTTAATGAACAGTTCCAAGTTTCAAGACAATTTTGGTCGTATCTTGTAAACAATAAGCTGATCAATAATCCACAAGACTTCATTATGCCTTTACCACATATGAGTTTAGTACAAGGGAAAGAAAATGTTGAGTTTCTAAAGAAACGTCATGAAACGATGATAAAAAATCCTTTATTTGAAGGAATGGAATTTTCTAATGACCCTGAAACACTAAAAAAATGGATTCCACTTATTATGGAGAATCGTCCAGCGGGTGAAGACATTGCTGCAACAAAAATTGACACGGGTACGGATGTTAACTTTGGTGCTTTAACACGTATGTTAATTGACCACTTAAAATCCAAAGATGTGGATGTTAACTACAACCATAGTGTTGAAAGTTTAAAACAAGCTAGTGATGGTTCATGGGAAGTACGTGTGCATGATTTAGACGGCTGTAAAATGGAATATCATTCAGCAAAATTTGTCTTCCTTGGAGCTGGTGGAGGAAGCCTAGAATTATTACAAAAATCAGGTATTCCTGAAGGGAAACATATTGGTGGGTTCCCAATTAGCGGTCTATTCTTAGCATGTAATAATCCAGAAGTGGCTGAACAACATCATGCAAAAGTTTACGGAAAAGCAAAAGTTGGTGCTCCACCAATGTCAGTTCCGCATCTTGATACACGTTATATTGATAATAAGAAATCATTACTATTTGGACCATTCGCAGGTTTCTCACCTAAGTTTTTAAAAACGGGTTCCAATATGGATTTATTTGCTTCTGTAAAACCGCATAATATTACAACATTATTAGCGGCAGGCGTGAAAGAGATGGGATTAACAAAATATTTAATCCAACAGCTTATGCTTTCAAAAGAACAACGTATGGAAGAGTTACGTGATTTCATTCCAAATGCGAAGAGCGATGACTGGGATATTATCGTAGCTGGTCAACGTGTACAAGTTATTAAAGATACAGAAGCTGGCGGCAAAGGAACACTCCAATTTGGTACAGAAGTTGTAAGTGCTGCTGATGGATCGATTGCAGCTTTACTTGGAGCTTCACCAGGTGCGTCTACGGCTGTGCATGTTATGCTTGAAGTTCTTAATAAATGTTTCCCTCAACATATTAAAGAGTGGGAAACAAAAATTAAAGAAATGATTCCATCTTATGGTTTATCATTAGCAGAAAACCCAGAGCTTCTAAAAGAAATTAATGCAACAACAGATAAAGCTCTTTGTTTAAAATAAAGGCAATTCATATAAGCGTTTAAGACAGGCCCTCAATCTATTCAGGATTGAGGGCTCCTTTTATTTTGCAAATATCTTTTCCTGGGAAATGTCTAACCTAGTTGCTTTTTTAATAAATGAACCTTGAAAATGAATATAAATATCAGTTGTTATTGATTAAACTGTAGTCCTATTTCCTGTTGTTTTGTAAGTAGTTGTTTTCTATACTCTTTATAAATGTATGAAGGAGGCCAATCTAAAGATGATTAAGCTACAAGACATTGGAACATTTAGGGAAATCCCGGAGCTTGCAATGCATATCTATGCTGGAGATTTAACTGCGTTGCAAGAAGCCAAGGATAAAGGCTGGAATATTGAAGAGGAAATCCATTTAAGTAAGCATACATCATTAAGCCCATTGGATTTAGCATTAATTGCACAGCAATTTGATGTAGTAAAACTATTAGTTGCGTATAACGTAAATTTAAATGTTAAAAAGAATCCAGCTTTTTTACGAGCTGTTCGTTATTGTAAGGAGGAAATAGTGCGTTACCTTGTTGAACAAGGCGCAAAACTAGATGGACATAATCAAGTTGGCTCTGGAGCTTATTTACAGGCATACTATGGAAATAAAAGAAATATCCCGCTTATTCATGAACTCGGACTTGATGTGAAAGAGTATGGAGGGGCAGTATTACGACAAGCTGTATCTGATTTTGATAAGAAAACAGTCAATTATTTACTTGAACAAGGAGTAGATATTAATTACCAAAAGCCTGACATGGTCTATCCCTATGGAGCAACACCATTAACAGTTGCAACACGAATGGGCAATATCACTATGGTGAAATATTTAATTGAACGAGGTGCAAGTATCACTTTAACGGAGAAAGATGGGCAACGCCCTTATACTATTGCACTAGGTATGAAAAATAAGGAGCTTGCCAATTATTTAAAAGCACTCGAACCTATAGAGCTTCATTCGATAGAGAATAAAAGGTGTGCGTTACAAAAATATAAATTACCAAAGGAATTGCTTGATTTTCTGACAGGTGATCAATTGCATCTCAAACTTGCACCAAATGATTATGATATTCACTATATCGATTTTTTTAACCTAACGGATACAATTGAGATGAAGTTTGGTCAACAAAAGCTGCTTCTTCTTTCAGCCAATGTCGACAATTATTCTGATTTACAAGTAGTTTGGAACCCGGAAGGTGAGGGACAAGTTGGATGCTATGATGTGGAGCATGAGGAATATGCAGATTTATGCAATTTCACAGAGTTCCTAGCTAAGCCTGAGTTCTATCTTATCCAATTTCTTGAAGGGGAACTTTAGTAATATTGCGTCCATGGTTACTTTCTGAATGGGGATAGGACAGGAAAGATAATTTTCACATGTATTATCATACTGTTCATTATTTATATTTAACAGGTGAGGGCAAAATAAACGATTTTGGAGTATCTCTTTTCATTTTTATAATGAATGTCATATTCCCAATTGTACCTAATCAAGAAAATACGATGTATGGCTTTTATATAGGTTCATCTTGTGGTTGTCAGTATCATATTTGTGATTTTGCCCATTGGTGCTGTTTTCGCTGGATTGCATCTCCTAAGTTACTACTTACAAGTTTTGCTATTTTTCTCTATTTACTATGTCTTCTATTAAAAATGTAAAAAGGCATATTCCATTAAGAATACGCCTTTTTCTAAAACTAGTAACAAATATTAATTCATTACTTTTATTGTCAATCCTCGGAGTTCCAATTGTGCCTGAATACACTAGATTAACGAAAATGGAAGATTGTTTAATCATGTTATCTAAATTCGAAGCTTTGATAAACAAAATACCATAGAGCGTTTGATATAGGTGGCACAAAGGAATAGTAGTACAGCTACTAGCAGTGCTAGGGGGATGCTGAATAGAATTGGGAGGTCTACATCATACCAGATGCTCATTTTAATTTGATCTAGTCCGAATGTTCGTAACATGCCAGCGAGTATAGATAGAACAGCACTTACAAGTAAGCCAATGTAAAGAACGGATAAGACAACTAGGGCTAATGAGCAAAAAAAGGCTTGTAGCATTTTTAGGAATGTCATTCTTTTTCCCTCCGTATAATGTGGTATACCTTTGCGTTTGAAGCAATCGTATAATCATCTGTATAGTAAAGCGTCTCAATTAGACAGTTTTCTCCCACTCTAACTACTTCGCCGTCAACAATGTGTGCATCTGTATACGATAGTTGCAGTTGTTTTCCTTTGATTGTATGGCAACTTAACCTTTTCTTAAATAATGGAAGAAGTGTCACTCGATCTTTTTCTATCACTACACTGTCCGCTAGTAGCTTGCTAATTTCACTTTCCCCCGATAATTTCAACTGAAAATGATTAGCCACTATTTCTTCAGCTTTTACTACACCAATAGCGTCGAACCGTCTGCTCTGTAATTTCTCCTCAATTATGAATTTCCCAGAACTATTGATCTTGTGGACACATCCATTACGTATTTGAATGTTTCCAGCGTTTGTTAGTTCTTCGATCTCACAATAATCCTTTAATGTGCATGAGCCTGAACTGTTAAATACCTGGGCAGTAACAGAGCAATAAAAGGAGCTATGACCATGAGTGGACACCTTTTTTAAGTGTACTTCTTGATGTAAAGCTACAGCTCCTCGAATATTTAATTGCTCATACCCAGTATCCAGATGTTTAATGCGGCCATTCGTTAGTGTTAGTGTACGAAGTTTTTGAAACATAAAAAATCACCTCATTTTAATTTAATTAATATATATTTTAATTATTAAAATATATATTAATTAAATTATATGCATCTCCCTTTTGTCAAGAACAAAAGAATTCCCTAAAATTTGAGCAATAAAAAAAGGATTTCAATTTGTTGAAATCCTAAAAGATATTATTCATTAATTGATTTACTTCACGTAAGATATTAGCCATGTCTGCCAGTTTATCCTGAGAAAACTTTAAGAAAATTTCTTGGACCTTCTGATCACCATTATTGGTTAAAGCCATTTTGACAACACGACGATCATTATTTTCTCTAATTCGTTGAATCAGCTCTAGCTTTTCCAGCTTATCGCACATGGAAGTTACAGCTCCAGGTGTTACACTAAAGAAGTCAGCGATTTCTGTTGCCTTCATTCCATTATTTATTTTTAGTTGCAGAAGTAAAATCAATTGGTTTTGCGACAATGCTTCCCCTTTAGTTAAAAGTTCCACAAACATTTTTGATTTTTGCTGAATGTCCAGCATTTCTTTCATAATGATTTCTACATTGTGTAGATTATCTGCCATATAATCACGTCCATTAAAATATTTAATAATTAAATTATATAGCAATTAAATAAATCTTTCCAAGCATAGAATAGCTCTAAAAAAATTTATTGTTTAAAAGTCACACGCATCCATTCAAAAAATCTATCTTTTTCTTCGAACTGTGGGTAGTGTGCAGAGTTTTCGTATGCTATAAATTCTTTTTTCTCGGCATCTATTTGGTCGAAGTATTTTTTAGCGGTATTCGATGATGTTTGATAGTCGTAGTCACCCATTACAAAATAGAAGGGGAGGTCTAGTCTATTAACTTTAGTAGGTAATGGATGTTGCATGACCTCTTTTAATAATGCTTCTTGAGATAATGATAGGCCTTTGTTGTAGCGGATCATATCCAATAAATTATATTCTGCACTGAATAGCATTCCTAACATATTGCCGTCAGGGTTATCAATGTTTCTTGTGGCTCCTCCATATTTATTTACGTAATGGCGGGGTGTAAATGTCTTACCCTTATTTATGTCTTCCGTTAACCTTTGTAAATATACAACATCTTCTGTGTTCCCTTTGAGTTGAGCCTGTAGGATGGTGTACTGTAAACTATCCATTTCACTTTCAATGGTATTACTCATTTGACCAATACCAATGTAGGCTTCATATTTTTCAGGAGCTTTAGCAGCTGCTTGTGTGGCAATATATGTACCATAGGAATGACCGATTAAGATGATTTTTTCTTTGTCTAGGCGATTAGCTATATAATCAGTCAGTGCTAATAAATCCTCCACAAGCAGGTCAGATGAAAGATTAGAATAGTCCTC
Source organism: Lysinibacillus sp. OF-1 (assembly GCF_028356935.1). Classification (NCBI taxonomy): domain Bacteria; kingdom Bacillati; phylum Bacillota; class Bacilli; order Caryophanales; family Bacillaceae; genus Lysinibacillus; species Lysinibacillus sp. OF-1. The sequence continues at coordinate 4,632,653 of NZ_CP102798.1, read as the reverse complement.
GAAAAAATGATAGGATTTCCCGCTAGCCCGTTGATCGTAATGGACCACGGTAAATTCGGTTTCCAACAAATCTTGATATTTTTTGGCATAGGGGATTTCAGAACAGCCAGGTCCACCGTGGACAAAGATGATCACAGGATTATCTTTGTTTTGCCCACGTATCATAATTTCATGGTCACTGTCGTTAATTGCTACCTGCTCTAATGTACTAATGCTATTAGTTCCCTTTATAGATGATGTCCATGTTGGGAATAGAAGTGCTAGTAAAAGTAAGGAGCTCATGATAACGACAAGATATTTGACGAATTTTTTAATAGCTTTCATAGAATCCCTTCTTTACATGCGTTTCGTAAAGGTAGCTTGATACATTTTTCTTTTATACACATAAAAATACATACTTAGCGGCCACCATAGCGTAACAAAAATAGGGTAGATCGCCCATATAACCGTAGGTGAAGAAACGACGTTAACAATAATGAAAAAGATACTAATTAGCAATGAAGCTGTCACGGAGAATGCTACAAACGTTTTCCGTTGAGCATGATATAAAGCTAGAGGCCACCACATAATTAAAAACGCGGGATAAATCGCCCAAGGATATTGAGGAGACAGCATGATATTCAGGAATGCATAATAAATAATTGTGGAAGCACAGCCGATGAGTGCTGTTTTTAAAGTTTTTGCTTTTTCACCTAAGTACATAAGAAGCGGCCACCAGATAATTGGATAAATAGCATAGATAAACCATAAATGATTTGGTGCATATAAATAATTTTCAACGATAAGAAATGCGATAATCATTGCACTACAAACGATAGAGTATTGTTTATACATTTTATTAGACATAAAAAATAGCGTAATTGGCCATAGCAAGAGCAGCAGGCAAGGATATATAAACCACATTGTTTGCGGTGATGTCGTGTAATTGACGATCCCTAAAAAAATCATGGTCATCAGGCTCCCGGCTAAAGAAAAGTTAATAAAGTTCCTCATGTTCATTCACCCCATTTCTTACGTGACCATACAAAGTACATTGATAAAGGCCACCAAAGTATTGCGAAGATTGGATAGATGGCCCAAACTGTATGTGGAGTGTAATAAAGATTAATAAAGATAAAAAATGCAATGATTAAGCCACTCCCCCAGATGGAAAACTCTAAATTTAGTTTTGCCATGTTTTTCTTAGCAGGCTCCTTAACACCCAATTCCTTTTTCAAATCTTCAATATCTCCGAATTCTACAATCGCCTTATTGATGGCATCTTCTTGTTCCTTTCCTTGATCCATCAAGTAAAATACTTTTTCTTCAAGATTTTCAATGATTTCTTGTTTGACCATTTCAGTCTCGTTATTACGAGGAATATCCTTAAAAAGCTCATCAATATGGTTTTTTATTCTTTTCATTCAAAGCCCTCCATAAATAAATCGATTATTTCCTTTACTTCTGACCATTCTTTCACTAACTCATTTAAATAGGCTTTACCTAATGAGGTAATACGGTAATACTTTCTTTTGCCTCCATGTGAAACATCGCCATAATAGGCTTCAATAATTTCCTTTTTCTCGAGACGTTGAAAAACGGCATACAAAGTTGCTTCCTTGATTTGAAATCGATTGTTTGTACGGAGACTTATTTCCTGAGAAATTTCATAGCCATAACGATCTTTTTCTGAAATTAGCCGTAAAATAATCGAATCCAAATGTCCTCGGATAATATCACTGCGAACCATAAGTCACCTACTTTATTTTATTGCTCTATCTGTCAGAGTAATAGTAGCAAACATTACTCTACCTGTCAAAGTAATTTATTTTTCCTTTTTGGCAATTATGTCCAATTCCTCTTCATGAAAAAACTCCATTCACTGAAATGCCGCAAAGGACAATTTCATAGCGAATGGAGCTCAAACAATACTTTTACATATATAATGCTGCAAGAAAAATTCCGAGGGCTTCCTCATAAATTTCGTCAAACTGACTGATTGGCAAAGGATTCGTACCGCTTCCTAGCTCAACGGTAAAGCCAGGTCTACGCCAATCTTGAATGAACCAATCTTTATAGCCTGCATAGCTTCCTGCAGATTGAATGGGTTCATAGCCGCTGACTCTACTAAATTCATTCACAAGTACCTCTGATTCTGGAGGCTCAAGATTTTCAAAGCCCCAATAAATAACACGCCCCTGTGTATGAAAGGCTAGTACTCTTGAAAAATCACGTAGTTTAGTCAAGTCAGCCATCGCAATAGCTTCAGGTTCAGATAAAGGTCTGTCACCACCATAATCTCTAGGCCCTGGTGTCTTAGGGTTACGGGCACTTTCTAACTCCCATTGTGCAGGAAATTGATCATTTAAATCGATGCCATGGATGTTTGCTTTCCAGCCAGAAAAATCAGAGCTATCATTATTCCATGTAATTAGTTGATTTCTTAATGTTGTATCATTTGGGGGACCTTGTATTACTAAATCCACTCCATCAGGATTCACCATGGGTACGATAGAAAGAGAGGTTTGCTGGTAAAGAGAGAATGGAGAGATGCCACGAATGCTACTTTGGTTGGTGAGGGCGAGCAAATAGTCGTTTAAAAATGTTAGAATAATAGGTGTAGTAATCCATTCATTTGCATGGAAGGAGCCGTTATAGTGAACACGTTTAGCTCCATTGCCAATCAACAACTCAGGTAGACCTTTCCCTAAAACGGAACTACCAATAGTTGAATTGTGAAGAAAAGGATAAGCATCAATTAGTTTATTAAGATCATTCATCATACGGGTATACGTATAATTTTGCTTACCATCAACTAAACGCCACGTAATACGTTGTGGTATACGAATCATCTGACCAATTTGTAAGCGATTTGGATTGAGACCTGGATTAACGAGTAATAGGGCGACTAGGGGGAGGTTTTGACTCTGTGCAATTTGCCAAAAAGAGTCCCCTTGTTTCAATTGATAGTCGATGGTCACAAAACCAGGAATACGAATGCGTTGTCCAACTCTTAAAAATTGGGGATTTATATTTTCATTGGAATCTAAAATTAGTTGAAGCGGTATTTTAAACACTTCACTGAAATGCCAAAGTGAATCTCCTGGTCTTACGATTATGTCCACATGTATTCTCTCCTTAATTTAGAAATGACTCAATATAAAATGTATATGAAAAATGCATAGACTTATTAATACGAAACAGCAAAATTTCTTTGTTGCTCATGTCAAAAGAAGAGATAATCAGTTATTTTTACATGTATACTAGTAATAAAATAGAGTGAAAGAAAGGTAAAGGTAGGAAAACCAAATGTTAAATAGATTGAAATTGGGTATACGCTCTAAGATTACATTAGGTTATATCGTAATCATTCTTTGCTTACTTGCAGCCGTTGTCATATTAAATAATCAAATTAATTCTTTGCAAAAGGAAAGAAATTATATTATTAAGTACGATTCCAATGTTCAAACACTAACCAATGAAATTGAAAAATATATATTGGATATGGAATCGAGTCAGCGAGCTTTCATTATTACAGGCAAGCAAAGCTATCTTGAGCCTTATAATAAGGCAGCTGATAATTGGAAAATAGATTTTAATGATCTCTATCAGCGAATGACAGATAAACCATCACAGCAGGAAAAACTAAAAGAGATAGAGGAAACGATTGAACATTGGATTGCCACTTCGGGAGAGCCAACGATTCAATATAAAAAAGATAATAATATAGAAGCGTTAAATGAGTTTTTTAAAGTAGATACTGGGCGCCAAGATTTGGAGAAAATGCGTAAGTTATTTGATTCGTTCCGTTCAACTGAAAATGTTTATACACAGGCGAAGGCAAGTCAATTAGATAAACAAAATAATAAATTAACTAGTGGTTTATTTGGGATTTTAATTTTAGTTTCTATTATAGCAATTGTCATAGCTAGTGGTATTTCACGTTCTATTGTAAAAACGATAACAGAAGTTACACAAACCATACAAGAAATCGCAGCTACAAAAGGTGATTTTACAAGAAGAATCTATGTGAATACCAATGATGAAGTGAATGATCTTGCTAATGCAACGAATATACTGCTAGAGTCAGTCGAAAAGAGAGAATGGCTACAAAGCAATATTGCGGAAATTGTGACAAAATATCAAGGAGTTTCAGCCATCACAAAATTGGCTGAGACCTTCCTGTCAGAAATCGCGCAGAAAACAGAGGCATCGCTTGGTGCATTTTATGTTCGTGAAGTAACAGAGGACCAAGTACAATTTGTGAAAAAGGCTGCATTTGCTGACGGAGATGATCGCGTCGGTATGGAAAGCTTTAAAATAGGACAAGGATTAATTGGGCAATGTGCATTAGAAAAACGAATGTTATTTTACGATAATATTCCAAAAGACTATCGTTTAATCAGAACAGGATTAGGCGAGGTAAGACCGCATAATATTTTATTGATTCCTGTCATTTTTGAAAATGAAGTGATAGCAGTTGCAGAAATAGCGACAATGACTAAATTTAGTAAGCTACAGCAAGAATTAGTAAAGCAGGTCACAGAAACTTTTGGGCTAACAGTGAATAGTGTTTTAGGACGCATGGAAATTGTTCGTCTATTGAATGAATCTAGAGCAATGACTGAGGAGTTACAAGTTCAATCAGAAGAGCTGCAGACACAATCAGAAGAATTACAAATGCAGACCGAAGAGCTGACAATGATTAATGAGCAGCTTGAAGAACGTACAAAAGAGGCAGAGTCTAAATCAAGAGAGCTAGAAAAGGCGAAAAAGGAATTAGAAGAAAGTGCCGAGCAGCTTATCTTGAATTCAAACTACAAATCCGAGTTTTTAGCAAACATGTCACACGAATTAAGAACACCCTTAAACAGCATATTAATTTTATCGGAGATGCTAGCAGAAAATAGTCAACAAAATCTAACAGACGAGGAAATAGAGTATGCTCAAGTCATTCATTCTTCTGGAGAGGACTTACTTGCTTTAATTAATGATATTTTAGATTTATCAAAAGTCGAGGCAGGAAAGCTTGATATTATTTTTAATGAAGTGAACATGAGCGAAGTACCTGTACAAATTGAACATACCTTTGCACCTGTTGCGATGAAGAAGAATTTAGCATTCCATATTTCAAAGGCAGATCATGTTGTAGATGTATTCTATACAGATGAAAAGAGATTCCATCAAATCATAAAGAATTTATTATCCAATGCCTTTAAATTTACGGAACATGGTTCGGTAAATTTAGCTATTCATCAGCTTACACCACAGCAGTTAACAAATAATATGCAGGATATAAGTACAGATTGGCTTGAAATTACTGTATCGGATACGGGGATAGGTATTCCAAAAGACAAGCATCAGCTTATTTTTGAATCATTCCAGCAAGCCGATGGCGCTACGGTTCGAAAATATGGTGGGACTGGACTTGGTCTTTCTATTTGTAAGGAGTTTGCTAAATTGCTTGGTGGCTGGATTACGCTGCAAAGTGCTGAAGGACAGGGGAGTAGCTTTACGTTAACGATTCCAAGCTTACCAAATGGAATCGAAGAGGAGCATTGTCAAAAGCTTGCCATGAACGAAGTGGCCGTTACATTGGTAGAGGAGCCAATTGCAGAGCAGTCAAAGGAAATAGAGGGAGCCCTTCAACAAGAGGTAGAGGTTTTCCAAGGGAAAAATATTTTAATAGTAGATGATGATAACCGTAATATTTATGCATTAAAAACGGCATTAGAAAAAAGAGGTATGAGCATTCTAGTTGCTAAAGATGGGCTTGAATGCTTAGAGGTAATGCATGCTCATCCTGACATCGATCTCGTTCTAATGGATATAATGATGCCGAATATGGATGGCTATGAAGCGATGACTATTATTCGACAACAAATGAAACGAATAGACTTACCGATCATTGCATTGACGGCAAAGGCTATGAAAAATGACCGTGATAAATCATTGCAGGCTGGCGCATCTGATTATATTAGCAAGCCATTAAATTTAGATCAATTACTATCGGTCTTAAGAGTCTGGCTCGTTTCTAAAGGGAGTTAATGAACATGGAGCAATTTCAGCCTTTGGAGCAAAAAATACAATTAAATAAACAAACAAATTTAGAAATTGATTTATTACTAGAGGCTATTTATCGTTTATCAGGCTATGATTTTCGTCAATACAATCGTTCATCCATTTCACGTAGAATTTATAATAGGATGGGGATCAATAACATTCCAACGATTTCCCGGGTACTAGAAAAGGTCATTCATGATCAAGAATTTTTAGAGCAGATGTTGAATGATTTTTCGATAAATGTAACCGAGATGTTTCGTAATCCTAGCTTTTTTAAAGCTTTTCGTGAAAAAGTAATCCCCATTTTAAGAGAGTATCCAGAAATACGTATTTGGCATGCTGGGTGTGCGACAGGTGAGGAAGTATATTCTATGGCTATTTTACTTCAGGAAGAGGGGCTTATAGAGAGGTCTATTATTTATGCAACAGATATGAATGAGCAAGTATTAGAAAAAGCGAAGAAAGGGGCTTTCCCTATTCATAAAATGCAGGCATATACGAAAAACTATATGCTTGCTGGAGGAGCCCATGCGTTTTCAGAATACTATCAAACAGATTATCAATATGCTTACTTCCATCCAACACTATTGAAAAATATTATTTTTGCTCAGCATAATTTAGTAACGGATCATTCCTTTAATGAGTTTCATGTTGTCTTGTGCAGAAATGTCCTGATTTATTTTTCACCTAAGCTACAGAGCCAAGTACACCACTTGTTTTATGAGAGTCTAAGTGACAAAGGATTTTTATGCTTAGGGGATAAAGAAACATTGCGGTTTGAAGAGATTATTTCAAAATATCGAGAAATCGTAGGCTACGAAAGAATTTATCAAAAAATGTATTAATGAGTAAGAGGCTATCTTCAGGTGATAGCCTCTGCTTTTTATTTATATGGAAGTAGTGCTAGCTTGAATCATTAATACACACATATCATCAGGCTGGTTTTCTTGTTTATCTTTAGGTAATAGGTTGTCAATGAGGCATTGTGAATAATCCCACTTAGTGGATGTTAGCGTTTGCAAATGCTTTTCTGATTCGATTTCACAGGGGCCCATTGCCTCTAAAACACCATCTGTAAATAACACAATTTGAATATCTTGTTCATATTGAATACATTGCTTTTGAACTTTCATTTCATCGAAAAAGCCGACCGCACAGCTACCTTGATTTAATGGAATACATGTTTTTTCATCTATTAGTGCGTATCCAGGAGGGTGACCAGCGTTTATGTATTCGACTGTTTTTTGCTCTGTATCAATGATGAAATAAATCGCTGTAAAATAATAAAGATTATTATCTTTTCCATCTTGTAAAAGAGTCATATAACGATTCAGTTCTTTGATGACAAGCTCTGGGTCGTTTAGTTGTTTAACGGCCTCTCTTAAAACAGAGGAGATAAACATACAAACAAGCGCTGCAGATATACCGTGACCCATCATATCCAATAAAATGATAGCATAGCGATGATCGTCTATTTTGTACCAATAATACATATCGCCTGCTAAATTAGAGGATGGTAGATAAGAAACTTCTATCCGGATATCCTTCTCGTTTAATGGTGGACTGAGCAGGCTTCGTTGTACATGAGTGGCTAGATCTAGTTCATATTGAATTTTCTTGTCATGCTGGGTGTGCCAGTCTAATTCAGCTTTTAAGCGTAAGGCAACACGCATTCTTGCAAGCAGCTCCGTTTTATTAATTGGTTTTGTAATATAATCTACGCCACCAATGTCTAGTGCTTCTGCTAGTTTGTTTTTATCTTCCAGTGCTGTGACAAATATGATTTGAATATCTTTCAATCTTTCATTTTGCTTAATGCGTTTGCAGGCCTCAATACCATCTACTTCCGGCATCATAATGTCTAACAATATTAAATCTACAGAATTTCCTGTTGGATTTGGTGCATCTAATTGTAAATAATCAAATAGCTCATAAGCAGATGAAAGAGAAACACAGTTATCATAACCTGCATTTTTTAGTATTTTTTCAATGACAAATAGATTGACTTGATTGTCATCTACTAGAAGAATGGTCATAGTTAATTCCCCTTACTCTGATTGAATTGTGCAGATTATTCATGTATATAAAATACTTTCAACTTTATCATTATACAAAACATCAGAGAATAAAGGTATTTTAGCGATTTGAAGAGGGGGATTTTATACTTTCGCTTTTTTAAATCCTTGATAAATATCAAATGCATTTGCTAAAACAGCAATAATTATACTGACGAGTAAGATTTTATCTATAGTATAGGCAACCTTAGCGGATGTTGTTTCTAGGATAGCAGCCATGTAGGGAATCGAGGCACTATGAATAAAATCTTGGTGTATCGCCATTAAAATAAAGACGATCGTTCCTACACTTTGAAGTAGTGCATTCGTGATGGCGATGAGCATTGTCCACTGACCAGCACGCCATTTTATAAAGGTTAATGCGAGACTAAGAACAATACATAATAAGACGATAGGAGCAAATGATTGTAAAACATTTTGATTAAAGATTGGCATAACAAATTTCAAGCTACCATTGTCATTCGTTGTATAAATCCCTAAAAGACGATAAGCATTCCAATAGACAAAAGAAAATATTAGAATTCCAACTAGGCTAAAAATCGTATCACTTAAAGTAATGACTTTAACTTTGGGAATGGGTTTCATTTTAACTAAATCATCAGGAGACCATTGCTTGGCGTTTTTCAAAAAGGGTAAATAAATCTTTTCAGAACCAGAGCGCTCGATGATGATGAAAACAACGGTAATCCAAAACAATACGTGAAATATTACAGCAATAATCGCCACAATAATCATGGCAAATGCCGAAATAATGGTTGAAAGAAGCGCTTCTTCACCTGAATAGAGCACAATTTTTTGGATTACATGAATAATAACCGTAATGAAAATAGCCCAAGGCATAACTAGCTTGATTGTTCTTGTATATTGATCAAAAATCTCTGGGCCAATTAAAAAACGAGGTGTATCCTGAAAGCTTGCCGCAACTTCGGTAGGACTTCCAAGTTTTTGGAGTACATCCTTAACATCGGATTCAGAATAGGACTCAGGCAGCATATCCTCAATCGTAGCTTTTAGTTCAAGCTTTATGTCTTCACGCTTATTCTTATGTAGCCTTTTAGACACTTCGTGAATATACGAATCAATTAAAGACATTTATTTTCCTCCTTTAATCATTTTCATTGTTCATTATTTCGGTGTATAGGTTATTTGTGGGATATAAAAATTAATATGAAAAATGCACAAACAACATGCAACACTTTGAAAATGGAGGGGATATGATGAGAGTAATAGAGAAGTTATTAAAAGAACAAGATGTTTTAGACTTTCTGAATATCGTTGTAAAAGACTATCCAGGAAGAATGGGACAAAAGAGCAGCTGAAAAATCGCTTGATAATTTTTTCAGTATTATGGACTTTGGGAAGATGACAAACTCATTGGTGGTATGCAACTACATGACTTTCAATTGAACCTGTTTTCTAGTAATTGGTGGGGTAGGTCTTGTTGCAGTTGTTTTATTACATAAAAAGAGAAGGTTGCTAAAGAACTCATCTAACATCTCTTTCAAATTTTTTTAGCAAAAAACATTCATTTTGTTGTTTTGTTTCCGTTTATTTTTATAAGAAAATGGGTTTTGGCTCTGGACCGAGCTTTCTTCGCTGGTGATGGGTGTAGTAACGATCCAAGAGCTATATTTATAAGACTTATTGCAGTTTTTCTATGTGTTTGAAAAGCCTACATGTATTTCGACATTTTAGAATAGGAATAGCTCTTACTACCGGTCAGTGCTCCTTTTTTATAAAAATAGAAGATCGCGTTGGTCTTTCAAGTGGTGTGATATTAATAATAAAATAGCTTATGATTAATATCAGGATAATCAATGAATAAATTAAAGTGTTTAGAGGGTGATCATGCTCCACAATAATTAAACGAATCATCGCTGTGATACCTATATATATAAAGTAGCGCAGTGGAAAATGATAATCCTCTTTAAAATATTTAATAATCATTGTGATGAACTCAAAATATAAGAAGAAAATAAGAATATTGGCAAGGAATAATTTATAATCGCCACCTTCCTTGGCGAAGATTAATATTTTAAGAAATTCGATTAGCTCCTTAAAAAGCAAAAATGATAGGATAAGAGCTAGTAGCACAAGGCAAACGTTGAGAAATAGCTGTAGAGATTTCGGCACAGCTTTAATGAGCTGCGAATAAGTAAAATTTTTTTGATTCATACATTTCCTCCAATCGAGTGTTAGTATTAGGTTTGTTAAATACATCATCATATGGCTGAGCAGTGGCTTATTATGATATAAATATAACAATTTGCCGTAAATCTTGTCTTTATTTTTTGTAAAGTTTTGGTATATTTTCATGAAAGAAAGTTTTCAAAATAATTTAGTGGTATGCTAAAATAGATGTGCATGAATATAAAATATAAAAGGGGTTTTTAAAATGGCAAAAGCTGCAAAAACTGATGCGAAAATTACACCAGAACGTTTAGAAGAAGCGTTAAACGTTCGTGATCGTCTTATTATCGAGCTACTGGTACAAGTACTTGATGAAAAATTAGTAATTGAGCGCCCTGTATTACGTGAACGTCTAGGAAACCTTGTAGAACTTGCTGATCATGATGCAGAGCTTAAGGAAACAATCCACGCAGTAATTAACAAACTATAATGTTAAGAAGAATGCTACGCCTAAACCGTAGCATTCTTTTTTCTTGTCATGTAAAGCGTTCTACTAAGTCGTACATGCGCTCTGTCTCTGTATGAAGTTCCATAGAGGAGTGCATAATCGAGTTCACTGCTGACTTTTGTTCGTCTATGGAAGCATTAATTTGTTCCGTAGCTGCGGCAGATTGAGTAGCTACACTGGCTATTTCTTTGATAGCATTCATCACCACTATGCGATTTTCCGCCATGTCGTTCATCCCCTCATCTAGTGAAACGAGATGCTTTGTAATATCGTGAATGGAGTCTGCTAGGAATGTAAAAGCTCCTTTTACTTCAGTAATCGATATGGCTTGATTTTGTGAAAGTTGGAGCGTGTGTATCATCTTTGCATCAGAGTTTGCAGTACCCACCTCAATACGCTGTAATAGATTTCTGACACGCGTAGTAGCTTCGTTTGTATCCTCCGATAAATGCCGGACTTCCTCTGCCACAATGGCAAAACCTTTACCGTGTTCACCAGCACGCGCTGCCTCTATGCTAGCATTGAGTGCCAAGAGGTTTGTTTGTTCAGATATAGATGTAATTGTTTGTACCACTTGATGAATCTCCTTCATTTGATTCGTCAAACTGGAGAAATTAGTTCTTAACTCCTCAATCACCTGTGTGAATTCACTTGAATTTTGCAGTAAACCTTCTACTTTTTGTCTACCATTTTCTTGTGATGAATTGATGATATTCATATTTTCAGTGATCTCACTATATTTATTTGTAGCAAGTGAAATAAGTGAAGATAGTGTTTCAACCTTACTAATGGCCATCTCAGCTTCTTCTGCTTGCACAACAGCCCCTTTAGAGATGTCATTGATTGCTTGATGAATTTCGTCAGCAGAAGCGGTTGTTTCCTCTGTAATAGCACTAAGCATCTCTGAAGAAACTCTCATTTGAGAGGCGCTATCCTTCGTATTGTTGACCATTTCATATAAGCTATGTTTCATATTATTCACGTTATTAGCCAGTATACCTAGTTCATCTTTTGTGGTAACAGGTATGTCATCGCCAGTTAGCTTACCTTTAGCAATATCTGAAGTAATCACCATGATTTTGCGTATGTAGGTAGTCATTCGTCCAGAGAAGAACCAGAAGAGTGCCACACCAATAATCGTTGCAAGGATTGTCATACCAAGTGTGTAATAGAAAACATTTTTAGTGCCTGCATTGAAGTCCATTTCGTATGTACCAGCTGCAATAATCCACCCCCAATGTTCGTCCATTTCTACATAAGTAATTTTAGGTGCAACGATTTCAGGGGTGGAGGGTAGTGCCCAATCATAACGGACATATCCTCCACCACCCTTAGCTGCTTCAATCATTTCGCGTACAAAATAGCGTCCATCCTCTGTTTGTAAATCAGCAATATTTTGCCCTTCAAGAGATGGATGCGTTTCGACCATGCCGTTATCTTGAAAGGCATAGAAATAAAAATTATCCCCATATTTAACAGGATTATCGATGGATCGTTTATTGTCTTCAACTCTTTTACCAACAATTTGTGTTCTTGCACTTTCCTGAGCTTCCTCTAACGTTATATTTCCCTTTTGAACTTGAGCATCTAATTGTGCAATTAATTCAAGAATGCCTAGTGTGCCATTTTTAAGACTTTGTCGACCTACTTGATCTAGTTCACCTTTCACTACGATATAATTGACGGTACCAACTAGTACTGTTGATATTAGAATAACTATAATGGCAAGACTAACAAGTTTATTACGTACTGATTTCATGAAACAAAACCTCCGTTCCTCCAATATAGTTATATTATAATATATAGTTTTCTAATAAAATAGAAAATTCTGATAATAAATGTCATATTTTAATATACTATGTATTCATGATGCTTATAGAACAATTGATGGGGAAGGTCTCATAAAAGAACCCCAATAAAGAACAAGTAGTTCTTTATCGGGGTTACTATGGATTAGTATACTTTATCTCCATTGAAGATAGAATTTTTTACGATAACATAATCAACATTTCGAATAGCCTCTAGTTTTGTGCCACCAGCATAAGAAATAGATGATTGTAAGTCTTGCTGCATCTCGATTAATGTATCTTTGATGCTACCTTTATGCTCAACATACATTTTCTTTCCTTCGACATTTTTGCGTTCGCCTTTTTGGAATTCAGAGGCAGAGCCGAAGTATTCCTTCACCGTTTTACCATCAACCTCAATTGTTTCACCTGGTGATTCTTCATGCCCAGCAAATAAAGAACCAATCATCACCATTGAAGCGCCGAAACGTACAGATTTAGCGATATCGCCATGTGTACGAATACCACCGTCAGCAATAATTGGCTTTGTAGCAGCCTTTGCACACCAACGTAGTGCAGCTAGCTGCCAGCCACCTGTACCAAAGCCTGTTTTGATTTTAGTAATACAAACTTTACCTGGTCCAATGCCTACTTTTGTAGCATCTGCGCCAGCATTTTCTAGTTCACGTACGGCTTCAGGTGTTCCAACGTTTCCAGCAATGACAAAGCTGTTTGGTAAGTGCTTTTTAATATGCTGAATCATACGAATAACAGCATTTGAATGACCATGTGCAATATCAATTGTAATAAATTCAGGTACTAAATTAGCAGCTGCTAATTCTTCAATAAACGCATATTCATCTTCTTTTACACCAACACTGATCGAGGCAATTAAGCCCTTTCCTTGCATTTCTTGAATGAAGTTTATACGAGTTTCTGGTTGGAAACGGTGCATAATATAAAAGTAACCGTTTTCAGCAAGTTTCTTAGCAAGATTTTCGTCAATAATTGTTTGCATATTTGCAGGTACTACAGGAAGCTTAAAAGTATGCCCACCTAAAGTAACCGAAGTATCACACTCTGAACGACTTTCTACAATACATTTTGCGGGAATTAGTTGAATATCCTCATAGTCAAATACGTTATCCATTATATACACTCCTAAAATACGAATATTTTTAAAGATTTATTTTAAATTGTTCGCCATTTGGTAATTTACATGATTTTTGAGTAAATGTCAAAGCTTTTACGAAAATAAATGAAAAATTTAAAAATAAGGGGGAATAAATTTATTTGTAGATGAATGATTCCATTTATAATTTGTGCTATGTTTTGTAATCCATGTACAATAGAATTGTTTCAAAAAATGACAAGGGAGTGTTGGAAATGGCAGTAGAAGTGTATTTGATCTTTAATGGAAATTGTCGAGAGGCTGTTGCGTTTTACGAAAATGCTTTTAATACGGACAAGGCTGAAATTATGACGTTTGGAGATTCACCTCAAAATCCTGATTACCCACTACCAGAGGAAGCGAAAGATCTTGTGATGCATACAAGACTTTCTGTATTTGGTAGTAGAATTATGTTCTCAGATACATTTCCAGGCTCACCGTTCTCCGTTGGGAATAATGTTACATTAGCGGTTGTTTCCGATGACGAAGAGCAAATGCGAGCAGCATTTGATAAGCTGAAAGACGGAGGAAAAGTAACGATGGAGTTACAAGAAACATTTTGGAGTAAATGTTACGGTTCGTTGACAGATAAATTCGGTATTGAATGGCAATTTAGCCATGAGGCAAATGAATAAATAGCTAATTAAAAGCACGCTGATCTTGGAAAGTCCAAAGATCATCGTGCTTTATTTTAATTCATCCATGTCTTTTGTCGAAAGCCAAGCGTTATGGATAATTAGTAATTAAATCGGTCTACATAGCCTTGTAATTCGTCCGCCATATCAAGTAAAGTTTTAGCCGAAGAAGCGATTTCCTGCATGGAGGACAATGTTTGTTCCGTTGAAGCGGCAACTTCTTCAGAGGCTGCTGCATTTAGTTTTGCATGGTCTGATAGCTCAATGGCTGTTGCGGATACTTCTTCTACAACGGCAGACATTTCTTGTGCCGAAGCTGATATATCTTCCATTTTCGGTGCAATCTCTCGAAGACTTTCAACGATACTTGTAAATTTCTTTTTCGTATCCTCAGATTGCTGTAACCCTTCTTGGACATCTGATGAAGCTTTCATCATCGTTTGCACAGATTTAGCCGTGTCCTGTTGTATGCCTGTAATAAGCGTAGAAATTTGTTCTGCTGATTGATGGGATTGTTCCGCTAATTTACGTACTTCATCTGCTACAACCGCAAAGCCTTTGCCTTGTTCACCAGCTCGGGCTGCTTCAATAGCGGCATTCAGAGCAAGAAGGTTCGTTTGGTCAGAAATGGCACTAATAATTTCTATAATGGAACCAATTTCTTTTGTTCGATCAAACAGTGATTTAATCATTGTGTCGGATTGTGTCACAGATTCATGGATGGAAACCATTTGATTCACAGTTTGTTCAACAGATTGTCCGCCTTCCTCTGCTAATTGGATAGCCTGACTGGACAGGTCTGAAACTTGTAGGGCACTATCTGCCACTTCTACAACACCTTTAGCAATTTCCTCAATGGAAACAGCATTTTGATCGATTCCAGTTGTTTGTTTTTCGGTGCTGATAGCTACCTGCTGCATAGCCTCTGTTACCTGTTCAGATGCAGCTATGTTTTGTTCAGCATTAGCTGAAAGTCCTTGGGCAGAGGTTTGAACATGCTGTGAGCTTTGGTCAACATTGCGTATCAGTTTTTTTAAGCTAACTTTCATCGAGACAAATGCCTCACCAAGCTGTCCAATTTCATCCTTTGTATGAATATCAATAAACTCCGTTAAATCGCCCTCACTAATTTTTAATGCACTTTGTTGAAGTCGTTTAATAGGGTTCACAATAGATTTAATCATAGAGAGCATAAAAATAATTCCTACAATAATAGAAATACCAATGATGAGCAATGTGAGAGTAAATGAAGCAGTAGCTGCCTCTGTAGCCTCTGCGATGAACATTGTACCAACTATTTTCCACCCTGTAAGTTCATTGGTTTCAAAACGTAACTGGCGATCATCTTCCGTAATCATACCTTCCTGTTGTTCGTAAACTTTTGCCATATATTCTTCTGTTGCTTGTGAGCCGCTTTCTTTATCTTTTTGCGCAATATATAGCTGATTACGATCTAGTAAGGATGCAAACCCAGTTTCTCCTATACGTGTTTCGTCTGTCAGTGCACTAAGAACCGAGATATTTACATCTAAGGCCATCACACCAGAATTATCTGGAAGAGCTTGCATGACAGTCACTACTACATTATTTGTTGATTTTGAGATATATGGTGAAGTAATGGATACTTGCCCTTTGTTCTCAATTGCTTCTACGTACCAAGGTCGTTTACGTGGATCATAATCACTTGCATAATCATGGACGGGTTCATCAATTATTTGACCATCTGCTGTTCCAATATATAACAGCTCTACCTCAGGATGAGTATTAATATATTCTTGAAAAAGTTTTTTTAATTCAATTTTTTTATCTTCTTGTAAATAAGATTGATTTATTTTTTTGGAAAAATATCCAATGTCATGAACTTTTGGCGCAATTGTATTTGTAATATTGCTGTTAAGCATACGCACACTTTCCTTAGCGCTTGCTTGTTGCTCTTCTAAAATCTGATTTTTAGTACTTTTAAAGGAGGTATACCCGATTAAAAGTGCGGGAATGAGGAGTATCATTAAAAATGCAAAAATGAGTTTCTTTCTTAAGCTAATCTGTTTCATATAGTATTCCTCCTTAAAATGACATTAGTTAATTGTCATAATTTGATAACTGGTTCAATAGACAAGTCATTCCAATGTTTAATCTGATTCTAAGAGGAAAATGAATAATAATCAACATAATTTTCTGAAAAATCTGGAAAATAAAGTTATACTATAGTACTTTTTGTAGAAAAATATTTTATTTTGTAATTTCCCCTGTTTTTATATGTCAAATTAGTACAGAAAAAATCTGAGCTCCATAATAGAACTCAGATTCTGAAAGGATAATTTAATATTCAAAACGATTTACGTAACCTTGCAATTCATCCGCCATATCAAGTAACGTTTTGGCAGAGGATGCCATGTCCTGCATAGAGGATAAAGTTTGCTCAGTAGAAGCAGCAACTTCCTCTGTAGCTGCAGCATTTAATTTGGCGTGATCTGATAATTCAATAGCTGTAGCGGAGACTTCTTCCACGACTGCAGACATTTCTTGTGCAGAGGCAGAGATATCCTCCATCTTTGGCGCAATGTTTCGTAGACTTTCAATAATGCTGGCGAATTTCTTACTTGTTGATTCTGTCAATTGTAAGCCATCCTGAACATCTGCTGAAGCCTTGACCATAGTCTGCACAGATTTAGCCGTATCCTGCTGAATACTCGTAATGAGCGCAGCAATTTGCTCTGCTGATTGGTGAGATTGCTCTGCTAATTTTCGTACTTCATCGGCTACTACGGCAAAGCCTTTGCCATGTTCTCCAGCTCTTGCTGCCTCGATAGCAGCATTGAGGGCTAGTAAATTTGTTTGGTCAGAAATGGCACTAATCATCTCTAAAATGGAACCGATTTCTTTCGTGCGATCATATAGAGTTTTAATCATTGTATCTGATTGTGTAACAGATTCATGAATAGAGTTCATTTGTTGTACAGTTTGCTCGACTGCTTGTCCACCTTCATCTGCCAGTTGGATAGCATGGCTAGAAAGGTCTAATACCTGCATAGAGCTGTCTGCGACCTCAACAACCCCTTTAGCAATTTCCTCAATGGAGATAGCATTTTGGTCAATACCTGTTGTTTGCTTTTCCGTGCTGACTGCCATTTGTTGCATAGCATCCGCAACCTGTTCAGAGGCAGCAATATTTTGTTCTGCATTGGCAGATAAATCTTGAGCAGACTTTTGAACATGCTGGGAGCTTTGGTCCACGTTGCGAATTAGTTTTTTCAAGCTAACCTTCATGGAGATAAAAGCTTCCCCAAGTTGTCCAATTTCATCTTTAGAATGAATTTCAATAAACTCTGTTAAATTACCTTCACTAATTTTCAACGCGCTTTGCTTAAGTCGATTAATTGGATTAACTACAGACTTAATCATGAAGAGCATAAACATAATACCAACTAGAATGGACACAACAATAATGATCAAGTTGATATTTAAAGTGGAGGCAGCAGCCTTTGCAGCTTCTGCAGTAAACATTGTGCCTATTATCTTCCAGCCAGTAAGTTCATTTGTAGCAAACTGTAAATGACGGTCTCTTTCAATAATTGTGCCGCTTTCTTGCTCATAAATTTTAGTGATATAGTTTTCTGTTGCCTCAGTACCACTTTCTTTTTCAGGCTGTGCGATATAGAGCTTATTGCTATCTAGAAGAGAGGCAAAACCAGTCTCTCCAATGCGGATATTATTCGTAATATCACTTAATGTAGAAATGTTAAGATCTAATCCTATGACTCCAGAACCATCTGGTAAAGCCTGCGTAATTGTAATGACAATGTCACCCGTTGATTGTGTAACATAAGGGGCAGTGATGGAGACCTCTCCATTATTATCTAAAGCTTGCTTATACCAAGGTCTTGTACGAGGATCGAAGCCATCAGGATAGTCTTGAGCAGGCTCGTCAAGTAGTTTGCCATCGGCAGTACCAATATAAATCAGCTCTACTTCAGGGTGCATATTAATGTATTCGCTTAGTAATGATTGAATTTTCGGAATGTTATGATCTTGAAAGTAGGTTTTACTAAATTTTTTTGAAAAATATTGCACATCTTTTAGTTTGGGTTCAATGGTATTCGTAATATTAGTATTAAGAATACGTACACTTTCAGTTGCACTTGCATGTTGTTCTTCGGAAATTTGCTTTTCTGCACTTTGGTAGGAAACAATTCCAATCAACAGGGTTGGGATGAGAAGCATTGCTAAAAACGAAAAAATAAGCTTTTTTCTTAAACTTAGTTGTTTCACTTGTATTATCCTCACATAATTTTTTTAGTCTAAACTTTTCCCTAGAAGGTAAATAATTCTCATTCTATCAGAAATAAAATAAAAGTTAAGTACTTTGGAATAATAATTTACAAGTTATATATATTATGGTCAATTATTCGAAATTTCGCTAAATTGAAATCGTTAGAAGCTATATAAAGCTACAGTTTGATATATACTAATGCTCAAAAGAGGAGGGAAATAGGTTATGATTCATCAAATTGGGCAGGTAATGCTATATGTTAATGACCAAGAGGTAGCAGTAAAGTTTTGGAGAGAAAAAGTGGGGTTTGTTGTCGTTGCTGATCAGGAAGAAGCAGGGATGCGCTGGATTGAAATTGCGCCAACGAAGGATGCACAAACATCATTTGTGTTGCACAATAAAGAGATCATAGCTAAAATGCAGCCGGAGCTAAACTTAGGAACTCCGTCTATCATGTTTTATGCTGATAAAATTGAAGAAATGTACCAAGATTTTCAGGCAAAGGGCATTAAAGTGGGCGATTTAGTTATGATGCCAATGGGTAGGGTATTTAATTTTGCTGACCCTGAAAATAACTACTTTGCCTTGGTTGAAAAACAAATATAAATGATGGAATCTGCTCGTATTTTGCTTTGTTTTTAAGCAAAAATGAACAGATTCCTGTTTTTTCATCTTATTTAATAGAGAGAGTCTTCTATGATAAATCCTCTCCAAAAATACTAACCGTTTGTCGATCTATCATAAATTCATGACCATTCCATTTTAAAACATTTTCTACATAGCCTAGTCCATCGGCATGATACCTACCTGCAATTCCTTGATACCCTAAAATTTCATAGGTTCCATCTCGATCATAATCAATGGGATATAGTCCGCTAAAAGGGTCTACCCAGCCTTCTATAGGTTGCTTTAATGTACCGTCCGGATTATAAATTTCTGCTAAGTAGTCCGCTCCTTTATACTGTAAATCGATTGTGTATCTTTTAGCGGGATTCGAACTTTGAACTACAGCCTTGTAGTGATCTACATAATTAACGCTATATTTGAGTTTATTATTAAAAGACTCTGCGTCAAAAATAGAACGAACTTGATTGTTGATGGATGAAAATATTTCACCGTTTATAATTCCTCCGCTACCCCCAGTATCAGAGACAACCAGTATATCCTCAATATGATTACCAGTAAAATCGCCTAGAAAAATAGTCGGATTATAGCCCAAATTCTGTTTCAAGGGAAATTGTTGCATTTGTTGTGTTTGCACATAAAAAATAGTGAGTGTGATATTTTTCCACAGAGGGCTATCCGGTTGTTGAACGCCCACTAAAAAAATTGTTTCCAAAAAACCATCGCCATTAATATCTCCAAACTTAGTTTGAATTACTTGTGGAGCCAAATAGGATAAGGTGCCAGCACTTTGTGGCGAATTAAAATGATTAGTCATGTATACACCTCTTTCATTAGTCTTAGCATATGTTGTAAACAAAGCATGGTGCATAAATTAAAAGGTAAAATTGAAACATTGTAATTCATATTAAACTAACAAAAAAACTTGAGTTTCACCCATTGACATTTTCAAATGTGAAAAGTATTATAAATGTCAACGAATCAGAAAATTCAGTACCGAATAGTGTCTCACTACAATATGTAGGCAGAGATTTTTTTTCACTATTAATTCTTAGTAATTTTATATGATTTATATATATTAGGAAGAAGGAGATTTACTTGAAGGATTTATTTGTAAAAACAGAGCGACAACGGTTTTGGTTAGATCAGCTAGCAGCTATTGCAGAGCCAATTAAGGCTGAGGCTGTTGAGGTAGACGAACAATCTCGTTTCCCGTTTGAAGCACATCAATTGCTTTTGCAAATTGGCTATCCACAACTAACTTTACCGAAACAATATGGCGGAGAGGGTTTATCGGTCTATGATATGGTCCTTGTGCAAGAAACATTAGCAAGCTATGACGAAAATGCATCTCTTTCTCTTGGCTGGACATTAGGCGTTGTTGGTGAAATATATGAAACCCACTTATGGACTGAAGATGTATTAACAGCATTCGCTCAAGAAATAAAGAGCGGTGCCATCATTAATAGAGCAGTTAGTGAGGCAGCAACGGGTAGTCCAACACGTGGTGGTCGACCTGGAACATATGCTGTTTCGACAAAAGAGGGCTGGCTATTAAATGGACGCAAAATCTTTACGACTGCGTCACCGGTGCTCGATTATTTCCTTACCTCAGCTTGGATTGAAGAAAAGCAACAAATTGGTTTTTTCCTCATTCATAAAGATTCTGTAGGGCTAACGATTGAAGAAAATTGGGAAATGTCTGCGATGCGAGGTACTAGTAGCCATGATCTTGTGTTAAAAGATGTCATAGTGGCAACAGAGCATTTAGTAGAGTTACCAAGTCATCCTAGTGGTGGCAAGATAAATGGCTGGATACTCCATATCCCAGCAACATACTTAGGTATTGCACAGGCTGCCCGTGACTATGCGATCCATTTTGCCAATCATCATCAACCGAATAGCTTGAATGCTCCGATTAGTACGTTGCCAAATGTACAACAGCTTTTAGGAGATATTGAATTAAAGCTTCATCAAGCACGTTTTGTCTTGTATGGAGTGGCTGAGGCTTATGATGATCCAGCTAGACGTAGTTTATTAACAAATGAAATGGCTGTTGCTAAACATACAGTAACAAACATGGCAATAGATATAGTCGATAAGGCAATGCGTGTAGTGGGAGCGAAAAGCTTGCAGCTATCCAATCCATTACAACGCTATTATCGTAACGTCCGTGCAGGACTTCATAATCCGCCCATGGATGATATGACGATTATAAAGTTAGCGACTGCCGCTATTGAACAACAAAGATTAAATGGAAATTCATAATGATTACATGGAAATAAGGAGAAATGACAGATGAAAAAGAATAGATTATTTCAATTTGCCGCAATTGGTTTGGCTTCTATAGCACTTTTGACGGGGTGTAATTCAGGGGAATCAGCAGATAAGGATTCAGGTGATGGTGAACAGGTTCGTACAGTAAAGGTTGCCTACGATCAAGCCTCCAAGCCTATTAGCTATATCGACGATAATGGAAATCCAACAGGGTATGATGTAGAAGTAATGAAATTAGTAGATGAATTATTACCTGACTATCAATTTGAATACGTAGGTACAACAAGTGATGATTTGTTGATTGGTGTTGAGCAAGGGAAATATCAAGTAGGGGTTAAAAATGCCTTCTTTACACAGGAGCGTACAGAGAAATTTATTTTCCCGAAGGAATTTTTAGGGTTAAGTAGTGCGGGGCTCGTTTTACGTAAAGAGGATGAAGGTGTGAAAACATTAGCCGATTTTGCAAAAAAAGGTTATTCTTTAGCACCGATTGCTGCTAATAACGCGCAATATACAATTATTGATGAGTATAATACGGCAAATCCAGATAATAAAGTACAACTTCAAGCTGGTGATGCATTTACCGTAGACGTTGTGCAGTGGGTAAATGAAGGTCGTGTTGATGGTGGCGTCATGATTGAGGGACCATTTAAACAACAAGTGCTTGCTGAGGATGGCCCTTATTACAACTTAAAAGATGAGGTTGTCTATAACGAATTTGCTGTCATTAAAACATGGCCTCTGTTCAATAAAAAAGAGCAAGAATTTGCCAATGCCTACGATAAAGCGATAGCTCAAATTAAAGAGCAGAAAAAACCAAATGAATTAAGCACCAAGTTCTATGGTCGCGATTTATTTGAAGTGCTAGAAAATGTTAATCGTTAGTTTGAAACGGAACGAATAATAAGGCTGTTGAGTCTTTAATGCTCAGCAGTCTTTATTCATAAAAGGAAAAGTTGGTGAGGAAATGGATAAATATTTTGATGCAACCTACATTTGGAACGCAATCCCAATGTTATTACCATTTTTAAAAATGACGTTCTTAGTTGCAGGGTCCTCGATTATCTTAGGCACACTATTTGGTTTATTGTTGGCGGCAGCTAAGCTATCTTCAATAAAGTGGTTACAAAAATTCGCAAATTTATATACAACGATTATGCGTTGTACGCCATCCATCGTTTTGTTATTTCTTGTCTATTATGGTGTGCCAGCATTAGCAGAAAATGTTGGTCTTAACCTCCATTCAATTGAAACAGCTATATTCGTTGTCGTAACATTCACCTTACAATTTGCTGCAATCATGTCTGAGGTGATAAGATCAGCCTATTTAGCTATTCCAAAAGGTCAGTTTGAAGCAGCGGTTAGTGTGGGCTTAACACCATTTCAGGCATACTGTCGAATTATTTTCCCTCAGGCACTTGTCGTTGCTTTGCCGAACTTTGGGAATGGTATGATTGCTTTGCTACAAGAAGGTGCACTAGCTTATACAATTGGTCTAATTGACATTGTGGGCAAGGCAAATTTAATTATTGCCAGTAACATCAATGCTCATGCCTTAGAAATTTATATTGCATTAGCCATTATTTATTGGGTGTTATCAATTATTATAGAAAAAATATTTACTATATTAGAAAAGATATTTGGGAAGGGTAAGAAAACTTTAGAAACAACTTAAGGAGGAGGCGTGAACGTGAATTATCCATTTTTACTTGAAACATTTTTCATTGCATTATCTGGTGTTCCCATTGCACTCCTTGTCACAGTTGTTGCTTTATTGATAGCTCTGCCACTTGGTTTTTTGTTGGCACTCACTAGAATTAATAAAATTCCAGTTATTCATCATCTAGCAAAAATTTACGTTTCATTCGTGCGAGGAACGCCAATCATTATACAAATCTTTATTATCTATAGTAGTATCCCGTTAATGTTAAAAATTATTTTTGAAAAATATAATATTGCGTATGATATTTATAAAATCAATCCAATTTGGTATGCGTTTATCGTGTTTGCATTCAGCTCAACAGCCATTTTAATAGAGGTCTTTCGTTCTGCGTTAAGCACTATTGAAAAGGGGCAATTAGAGGCTGCACACTCAGTAGGTTTGACAACATTCCAAGCTTATACTCGAATTATCATTCCACAAGCATTAGTAGTTGCGCTACCGAATATTTGTACAGCTACCGTCAATCTTATTAAAGCTACCTCGCTAGGCTACGCAATGTCACTTCCTGAAATTACACTGAAGGCAAAAGTAGCTGCAAATGTTGGCTACAATTACGTGGAAGCCTATCTGGATATCTTTATCGTGTACTTAATATTATGTAGTACGGTGGAGTACTTGTTTAAGCGCTATGAAAAATATTTAAGCAAATACAAAGTGGCAAATGCCTAAGGGGTGAATGAGCATGTTAGAAATTAAAAATATTCATAAATCATTTGGTGGTAATGAAATTTTAAAGGGTGTTGATTTAGCGATTGATAAAGGCGATGTTGTTGTTATTTTAGGCCCTAGTGGCTCGGGAAAAACAACATTATTACGTTGCATCAATTTTTTAGAAAAAGCGGATCAAGGACATGCGACATTTGGAGATATTCAAGTGGATTTTCAACATGTGAAGAAAAAAGACGTACATGCAATTCGCCAACGTGTCGCATTTGTCTTCCAAAATTATAATCTTTTCACTAATAAAACGGCATTAGAAAATGTGACGGAAGGTTTAATCATTGGACGTAAAATTCCTAAAGCACAGGCTGTGGACATTGGTAAAAAGGCACTTGATAAAGTAGGTTTATCGGAAAAGTATGATGCCTATCCAAGTCAGCTGTCAGGCGGTCAGCAGCAGCGAGTAGGAATTGCACGTGCAGTAGCATTGAACCCAGATATTATTTTATTTGACGAACCAACGTCCGCACTTGATCCTGAATTAGTAGGTGAGGTCCTACAGGTCATGAAAAATATTGCAGCTGAAGGCACAACAATGCTTGTGGTGACACATGAAATGGGATTCGCCAAAGATGTTGCTAATCGTGTGATTTTCATGGATGGAGGCGTTGTCGTAGAAGAGGGTAGCCCTCATGATATTTTCGTAAGCCCAAAAGAGGAGCGCACAAAGAAATTTTTAAAACGTGTCATTCCAGAAGATTACACTTTCTATATATAAAAACACAGGAGGATCTGTCAGTAACAGATCCTCCTGTTATGTTGTTGAAGAAAGACGAAGTAAATAGCAGAAAAAGACTTTTTGGCAAGGCGAGAGGTTGATTTCCGTTCCGCCAGCATCCTTCTCAGGGCACGTCCGATGAGCCGCTTCACGCATTCCGTTCGCTCTAGGGTCTCAGCTGTGATGCTGGCTCCACTCCAACCATGTGCAAAAGTGTCTTTTCCTTCTCTTTCATACTAGACGTAGTGGGCTCGGCGCTCGCCCACAGGAAAGCAAGTAGCCTGCAACGGAAATCCATTTTCACCTTTCACAAGAATTCTATTGATAGTTTTGTTTTTCAGCACTATGACAGGAGGATCTGTTAGCTATCATTGAAGGAAATGCGTTAATTTGTTGATGGAATAAATGTGTAGCTCATGCATAGCCCTCGTGCAGGCTGTATAAAAATAGTACCGTTCGTTTTCCTTTGCGTAATTAGCAGCACATGCATTATAAATAAGCACAGCATCAAATTCGATACCTTTCGCCATATAAGCTGGAAGTAATAAAATACCCTTTTTAAACTGCTTCGTATTATGGTTAATCAATTGAATATCTACTTGATTACTTAATTGCCCATATACTGCGGAGCATTCAGCAGCAGTTTTACAAATGACAGCAATGGTTTCAAATTTAGCAGAGAGGTGATGGATGTTTTGGGTAATTTCATCTATCAGTTCCAATTCATTAGGAACGACAGTAATTGATGGTTCTGGACCAGTTCGGTTAAATGCCTCAACTTCGCTACCATCATTTAAAATTTTTGCAGTAAGTTGAATGATTTGTTTTGTCGAACGATAACTTTTCGTTAAAATCATTTTTTCAGCCTGCTCACCATATAATTGAGGGTCGAGCAGGGAAGGGTTATCGAAGGTATGTGGATGAATCGTTTGATGTCCATCTCCTAAAATAGTCATACGTGCTTTTGGGAATAACTGCTGTAATACAGTTAGTTGGAATGGAGAATAATCTTGCGCTTCATCAATCAATACATGATGGATCATCGTATTAGTCTGCTGCCCTTCAATTTTGTCCTGTAAATATAAAAATGGTGCTGCATCCTCATAAGCTATAAAGCGTTCTGCTAAATTTGGAAGTGTCTGCTGGCAAATATCCTCCCAATCGTTTGGCATAAGATGCTGTAAATCTTTAGTAATGGGATTATTCAAATCAAAGAGTTGGCGATACGTACCTAACATATGCACAAACTTTAATTGGTGAACGGAATTGCGTAACGGTTTAAAGTATTTTTTAACAATTTGTCTCGCTAATTTTTGTCGTTCTTGATCTAAATCATCGAATGAATTTTCAGTATAGCGCCCTTCGTATAAAAGCTCACTGTAAGACTTGGAGTAGTCCTCTTTATCTAATAGTTCAGTCGCTTCTTCTACCCATTCTTTTGTACGCTCAGCCTTTTCAAATTTCGTCAGTTGCTGCAATAACCATTCTTTTACGAATTGTAGGCGATTTGGTATCGACATAGTGGAAGGGAAAGAATAGAAGTATTCAGTAATTTCCTGTGCTGTAATAATTCGTTCCCCACGAAATACGATATTTTTAAATAATAAGCCCTTATTGGATAAATAGCTTACATATTGATCCATCAAATGCTTGTAAGCAAGGCTCGCTTTATAAGATATACTACTTAATTTTGTTCGATAATGAGCTTCATCCTTTTCTGTTAAAAGGCCCTCTAATTGCTCGTACGGATATTCCAATTTAAACTGTCGACCTAATCGTTTTTCTACATACTCTATAAACGTTAATTGCTGCATATTGTCCTCGCCTAAATCAGGTAAGACCGTATGGACATATTGGTTAAAAAGTTGATTAGGTGTAATCAGTAAAATTTGATCGGCCGTCATTTCATTGCGATAGCGATACAATAGATAAGCGACTCGTTGTAAAGCCACAGCTGTTTTACCACTACCCGCAACACCCTCTACAATAAGATAGCGTGATTGAACATGGCGAATAATTTTATTTTGCTCAGCTTGAATCGTTGCAACGATACTACGAATATGCTCGTTTGCATTTTGTGCAAGGATAGCAAGCAATAAATCATCCCCAATGGTAAGACCAGTATTAAACATCGATTGTAGCTGCCCGTTTTTAATAATAAATTGCCGTTTCAGTAGCATTTCACCATGAATCTCTTCTGCTGTTGTGTCGTAGGAGGCTTTACCTGGTGTGCAATCATAGTACATACTTGATATAGGTGCACGCCAATCATAAATAACTATATTTTCATCTTGTTCGTCCAATAAAGTGGCAACACCTATATAAATTTTTAATGGATCTTGCTGCCCATCTTGTAAAAAGTCAATACGAGCAAAATAGGGTGACTGTTGTAAACGTTCGTATACCTTTACATTCTGAATTGCACGCTGCTGTGCAAGCTCTGAGTCAGAGAGAAGCTC
The DNA here is from genome assembly GCF_028356935.1 of Lysinibacillus sp. OF-1. NCBI lineage: Bacteria > Bacillati > Bacillota > Bacilli > Caryophanales > Bacillaceae > Lysinibacillus > Lysinibacillus sp. OF-1. Next base: position 4,605,514 of record NZ_CP102798.1, on the reverse strand, counting down.
TACCTGTTGCTTAATCGCGAAAAAGGTTTCGTCAACATCTTCAGCAGTGTCTAAATTGACTCTGACATCGTTCCAAAAAGTTTTCTTCAGAGCGACAGCATTTTCCTTGAAGCTCTTTTCTTTTAGCAATAATTCGTTCTTTTTGTGATCAATGAGGTTTAAACTTTGCTCAAGATGATGTTTTTCTTCTAGCCAGTCATTTTGATTTTCCAACGTTTACTCACATTCCTCTCCATATTTTTCTCTTCTGTTAGTAGTAATCCTCACCTATAAATATGGTGAAAAGAAAATAATTGTGATTCTCCTTTAAATGGTTGTCCAAACACCTTTTTTAGTATATAAACGTATTTAACCTAAGAGGAAATGTAGGGTGATTGAATCAGGAAATTTATCATACATCTACTCCGCAATGAAGTATAGTCTAATAATTATTGTAAATTTATGCTATAATAAAATTATAAAGAAACCTGCGTTTAACGATAAAGGCTGTTCCACAAATAAGTGGAGCAGTCTTTTTTATATGTAGGAAAGTCTAACATTATGCCTGTTTTTTAAGAATTTGTTATTAATATTTAGTTTTTATTTGTCCTAGAAGTAAAAATAAATTTAACTGAATTGTCGAAATATATTGACATTTCATCTTCTGTTTTTTATTCTTGTGTATAAAGTTTCCGTTAATCGGAATGTTTTTCCGCTTGGTGGAAACTTGTAGGTGTGTAAGAAATGCTTAATGGATACGTTGTCTGTGCCTCAGTTCAAAGCTAAAGAAAAAATTATTAGGGGGAGACGGTTATGGTAAACCTACAGCAAGATAAAAAAGAAGATGAACCACGGATAAAGGGAATTAATGCATTTGTATTAATGTTTATTATTATTTTAGTCATGTCGTTACTGACCTATATTTTACCAGCTGGACAATATGAAAGAGTTGAGAGTAATGGCAGAATGATAGTAGATCCAGAATCCTTTCAGTATATCAAGTCAAATCCTATTGGCTTTCTAGAAATATTCAATAGTGTGCATCTGGGAATGCTTGAGGGTGCTTCTATTATTTTATTTGTCTTTTTATTTGGAGGCGCTTTAGGGGTAATGCAAAAGACTGGAGCTATTGATTCCTTTATTAAAGTTATGGCCTCGAAATTTGGAAAACAAGAGTACGTATTAATCCCTATTCTAGTTTTAATATTTGCTAGTTTAGGGACACTAATTGGCTCAGCAGAGGATACGCTTGTCTATATAGCGATTATTATCCCGTTAACGATGGCACTCGGAATGGATGCGATTACAGGCTTTGCGATCGTCATGCTAGGTACATTAGCAACTGGCTTTACTTCAGGCATTACGAACCCATTTAACATTGGTGTAGCTCAAACTATTGCAGAGCTTCCAATGTATTCAGGAATGTCATATCGAATCATTGTGTTCATCGTTTTTTATAGTTTGACAGTACTTTATATATACAGGCATGCAAAAAAAGTGAAGAGTGACCCATCGAAAGGGATTTACGGAAAGTTTAAAAGAGAAGAGAGCATCAAAATTGATTTAGACTTTAAGATGAGCCCACGTCATTTGATAGCACTATTCGTATTATTGGGAAATTTTGTTGCATTGATTGTAGGGGTAATAAAGTATCAATGGTATATAAGTGAAATTGCCGGTGTCTTTCTATTAAGCAGCATTATTATGTCTATTATTTGTAAGATTGGACCAAATAAAATGGCTGAAGGGTTTATTTCTGGTGCCCGGGATATGGTAGAAGGGGCATTAATTATCGGATTTGCCCAAACCATTTTAGTTATTACTACAAATGGAGGATTAATTGATACTATTCTTCATTTTGTTTCAAATACTGTAAGTGTATTACCTGCTTCTATCAATGCGATAGGAATGTTTTTGCTTCAGCTCTGCTTAAATTTCTTAGTACCTTCTGGAAGTGGACAAGCTGCGTTAACGATGCCGATCATGACGCCTTTAGCCGATTTAATTGGTGTAACTAGGCAAACAGCCGTACTGGCTTTCCAGTTTGGTGATGGTATTTCAAATATGGTCATTCCAACAAGTGGTGTTTTATTAGCGGGACTAGCAATAGCAGGTATTCCATTTTCAAAATGGTTCAGATGGGTATTTCCTTACTTCCTTATACAGACAGGCTTAGCGATTGTCTTATTAGTCATTGCGCATCTCATAAATTATGGACCATTTTAATAAAATAAATAATAAATTAGGAGTGATTAGATTGATAGAAACGGCTAATTTAAAACAACAGGTTGTTGAATGGCGTCGGCATTTGCATATGCATCCTGAATTATCACATCAAGAGCATAAGACAGCTCAATATATTTATGATCAATTAATAACGTTTCCTCATTTAGAAGTAAGACGTTTAACAGAAACAAGTGTATGTGCCTTTTTAAGAGGTACAAAAACAGAAGATAAAGGACATACCATTTTACTACGAGCTGATATTGACGCATTGCCGATTGAAGAAGAAACGGATCTACCATTCAAATCAATAAATCCAGGGGTCATGCATGCGTGTGGACATGATGCTCATCCAGCCATGTTACTTGGTGCAGCAAAGGCATTGGCTGAGAGTGGGACCAATTTTAATGGAGAAATTCGTTTTGTTTTTCAGCATGCTGAAGAGGTGACACCAGGGGGGGCTGCTCAACTAGTTGCACTAGGAATAGTAGAGAATGTCGATTATGCTTTCGCTTTACACGTGAGCCCTGATTATGAAGTAGGGCAATTTGCTATGAAAGATGGTAAATTTACTGCAGCAGCAGATGATTTTGAAATTAAAATTTATGGTCGTGGCGGTCATGCATCAACACCAGAGGTCGCTATAGATCCTTTAATAATTGGTTCTGAAATAGTTGTAGCTTTACAAACAATAGTGTCACGTAAAGTGCCAAGTACACATGCACCTGTTTTAACTGTTGCAAAATTTCACTGTGGAACGGCATTAAATATTATTGCAGATACAGCAGAGCTTGGAGGAACAATCCGTTCCCTAGATGCGAAAATTCGTGTGGATACACGAGAACATTTAGAAAAGATAGTGACAGGTATTGCAACTATGCACGGTGCAAAAGTAGACATTAATTGGGAGCTAGGTTGCCCTTCCGTCACAAATGATAAGGAATTAACGGCATTATCTCGTCGTATAGCTGGAGAGATTGTTGGTGCTACAGGTGTGAAGGTATTGCCTGAACCTATATTTGGCACAGAGGATTTTGCCGATTTTTCAGAAGTTGTTCCCTCATCTATGCAATTTATCGGGGTACATAACGTAGAGTTTGGTGAAGCGTACCCATTGCACCATCCTCGTTTTAAAGTAGATGAAGAAGCTCTTATATATGGTGTTCGTTACTTTGAAAATATAGCACGGACACTTTGCCCATAAGTGACGTAAGCTAAAAAATAATGAAGGCATGAGTATTGGTGTGGTAATGGCTCATGCCTTTTAAATTGCTTACAGTATGTATTGAAAACTAAAGGATTGTTCTTTTAATACGATATAGAAACTTGAAGGGAGGTGCAGAGGATGAAGGTAATCTTTACAGTGGGGTTGCCTGGAAGTGGAAAAAGTACATTTGTGAAACAGCTAGCGAAAAGTGAAAATGCGATTATTCTTTCCAGTGATGCAATACGTCAAGAATTGTTTGGTGATGCCACCAAGCAAAAATCACGTGTAGTCTTTCGCACGTTATATGAGCGTCTGAATGATTTAGTGGCAAAAGGTTATTCTGTCATTGTAGATGCCACCAATATAGAGCGGGAGCGCAGAATGTTTGCACTCCGCAAATTGTCGAGTGCGGTTAAGAAGGAATGCTATTACTTTGATACCCCTTATTCAATCTGTGTAGCCAGAAACCAACGGCGGAAGCGGCATGTACCATTATTGGTGATGGAAAAAATGAGAAAGCATCTAGAGTTTCCTACAGCAGGAGAAGGGTTTGATGAAGTGCATATTGTACATGAATCAAGTCCCTATGATATCTCTCGACAGCAATTTGTCTCACTTATACAAAGCCAACCCACTTATGAAGAACTGTTTCAAACACTTCGATCAGTCCCACTTTTTAAAGAAATTTATCATTTCAATCAAGAAAATCCATACCATCAATTTTTACTATGTCAGCATACGTATTTCGTGTTTGCCTATATCAATGAATACTACTTGGAAAGCGATAAACTGGCACTACAATTGGCTGCATTGTTCCATGATGTCGGCAAACCATTTTGCAAAAAATATAAACCATTGCAACAACGATATGGCTATTATGGGCATGAAAATGTATCTGCCCAATTGGTTTGTCATTTTCTCGTAGAGTTGGGCTTTGAAGAGGATTTTGTGTTGAAGGTTGTTCATTTAGTGCAATTTCATATGTTAATCCAGTATGGGGGCGATAAAGGCGGAAGCCAAATTTATCACTTATTAGATGGTGATTTATTAACAAGACTTTATTTCTTCCGAGAGGCAGATCAATTTGCTAAATAAAAAGGAAAGGAAGTGGAACTATGACGAAATTAATGAAATACCCAAGAAGCTTTCATTTACCCTGGAGCAGGGGCTATACCCATGATGATAAAGTTGCTAAAAATGTGAATCATTTTATAGGAAAAGAAGTGGTGGTCACTGAAAAACTAGATGGGGAAGGCACTACGCTTTACAAAGACTATATGCATGCCAGAAGCATCCATTCAGCCAATCATCCTTCTAGACATTGGATAAAAACATTTCATGCAAGTTTTGCGTATCGAATTCCTAATGATTGGCGCTTATGTGGAGAAAATATGTATGCGAAGCATTCCATTTATTATCAAGCCTTAACAAGTTATTTTTATTTATTTAGTATTTGGAATGAAGATAATATTTGTTTAAGTTGGGATGAAACGGTCGCTTTTGCAGCTGAGTTAGGTATTGAAACAGTACCCGTTTTATATCGGGGTATTTTTGATGAAGAACAAATAAAACGGACATTTACTGGTAAATCCATTTTTGATGGTGAACAAGAGGGGTATGTGATTAGAAACGCTGCCTCATTCCATTATGATGATTTTCGCTATAATTTAGGAAAATTTGTGAGACCGCAACATGTTCAAACAAGCGATCATTGGCTACAGGAAGAAATGATTCCAAATGGCTTAAAATAAAATGGATCTAACAAAATTACTTTGATTAAAGATTAAATAAAAAGGACTGAGAAAAATGTAATACTAAATCAATTACTCCAAAAATATATAATATGAGGAAGTGTGCAAGGAATGCATATCCCTTTTGAAAAGGGCTTACAGGTTCGATTCCTGTCATCCTCACGCAAAGGTAAATAAAAATGAACTCTCATTTCTACACGAGAGTTCATTTTTTTTATTTAGTATAGTTATCGAAGTAACCTTGAATATAAATCATAGGTGTTCCTTTGTCACCTGAGCCAGATGTTAGATCAGATAGCGAACCGATTAGGTCTGTTAAGCGACGAGGTGTTGTTCCTTGTGCAGCCATTTGACCCGTTAAATCTTCATCTTTATTTTGAATGTATTCAGAAATAGCGGCTTTTAATTCTTCACCTCGAAGGTTAGCAAAGTCGTTATCTGCTAAGTATTTCAATTTAACCTCGTTTGGTGTCCCATGCAATCCAGCCGTAAACGCTGGTGAAACAACAGGGTCTGCAAGCTCCCAAATTTTACCCACTGGATCTTTAAATGCACCGTCACCATAAATCATGACTTCTACCGTTTTGCCTGTTGCCTCTTTAATTTTTGCTTGGATTCCATCAACAATCGGCTGACAAGTATGGGGGAATAGTTTTACACTATCCTCTGTCGCTTTGTTAGAGCCAAGAAGACCATATTCTGCATTGAAGCCAGACCCATTAATAGACTCAGCTAAAATATTATCAAGGCTGTAAACTTTATCAGCACCGTTTGCTGTTAAAATGCGCTTTGTACGGAAGCGTGTATGAATATCACATGTTAATACACTCTTTGTATAATTTAAAATTGTTTTTGGGTTATTAGAGAAGATGACATCACATTTAGCGCCTTCTGCTTCAATTAACTCTTTATAGTATTCGATATAATCTACACCCGTGAATGTATGTTTTTGGTAGCCAAAATGTTCACGGAATTCAACCTCATTTAATGTATCTGTCCAAGGGTTAATGCCTTTTACATCTAACTCATCAATATCTACAAGGTGATTACCTACTTCATCGGATGGGTAGCTTAGCATTAGTACAACCTTTTTAACACCTTTGGCAATACCACGTAAACAGTTGGCAAAGCGGTTTCGACTTAAAATCGGGAAAATAACGCCGACAGTATCATCGCCGAACTTAGCTGCCACATCTACAGCGATATCATCTATTGACGCATAGTTACCTTGTGCACGTGCTACAACAGATTCAGTTACTGTGACAATATCACGATCCTCGATTGCATAGCCTTCAATTGTCGCAGCATTTAACACTGTATCTACAACGATTTGTTCAATATTATCGCCTTCGTTAATAATAGGACCACGAAGACCTCTTACAACTGTACCGATTACACGTTCCAACTTAATCTCTCCTCATTCTATCAATCGTAAAGTGAAATAAAATCCATATGATTTTACTATACGCTCCAGTAATGATATAAGTAAAATTAATAGTTCATATAATAGCTATAAGAGGTGCTTATATGATAGGGAAATTAGATTTATATCGTATTTTTAGTGTTGTAGCAAAAAATAATAGCTTTTCGAGTGCGGCTAAGGATTTATATATGACACAGCCTGCTGTTAGTCAGGCAATGATGCAATTGGAGAAGGAGCTTGGAACACGTCTTTTTAATCGAACTCCAAAAGGTGTGACGCTGACAACAGAGGGTAGTCTTCTCTTTGAATATACGAATTCAGCTTTAGGGCTTTTAGATGCTGGTGAAGAAAAGTTGCTAGAATTTAAAAATTTAACAACAGGGCAATTAAAACTAGGAGTAGGGGATACCATTTCACGCTTCTTTTTAATGCCTTATTTAGAAGCATTCCATACAATGTATCCGAATATCAAATTACAAATGTTGAATGGTACAACATCTGAAATATGTAATTTTATTAAATCGGGTGAGGTCGATATCGGATTTTGCAATTTTCCAATAGAAGATTCAACATTACAGTTAACCGTATGCACGAATATTCGAGATATCTTCGTGTGTGGGGAGAAATACAAGACACTTGCGTCTAAAAGTTTAAGCTATGAGGATCTTTTGAAATTTCCACTTATCTTTCTAGAGAAAAAATCGAATTCACGAAAGTATGTGGAAGACTATCTCTTTGCAAGAGGTATCCATATTGAACCCGAATTTGAGCTAGGTTCACATGATTTGGTGTTAGAGTTTGCTCGTAGTAATCTCGGTATTGCATGTGTAACCAAGGAATTTTCAAAGGACTATCTCCAGCGAGGTCTTCTCTATGAATTAACCTTAATGGAAAGTATTCCAACAAGGAGTATTGGTATGTGTTATTTGAAAACAGTACCTCTTTCTAGAGCAGCGACAAAATTTGTGGAAATCATTGAAACTAAGCGTTTGAATACGAGAAGAACCATAAAGAAAGCCTAGCGACGAGAAAAAGTCAGCTAAGCTTTCTTTATTAATATATCTATGAGTATGTCGACATTGCGCTTATTTTTCATCGTTGGTGAGCAAAGATAAGAAAATGTCCGCAGAAAATGCTGTCCTTCAAGGGGCAAAATGGTCATATCTTCATTTTTTAATTCACGTTCAATAACACAAGCGGATAGTAAGGAAAGACCAAGTCCCTGCATAACGCTCTCTTTGACCCCCTGATTACTACTAATCGTCAAAAGTGATTGGATTTGTAGACCGTTAGCTCTGAATAAATGATCTAAATAATAACGTGTCCCAGAGCCTTCTTCACGGGCAACCCAGTTTTGCTGTTGAAGTTTATCGGGGGTAATGGGTTGTTGCTTTGTCAGTGGATGATTACTGGCACTGACAATAAATAGTTCATCCTGCATAAATGGTTTAATTACCAGTTCATTATCCTGTGCTTGCCCTTCTATCAGACCAATATCAACTTGCAATAATTTTGTATATTGAATGATTTCTTTCGTATTGCCAATAATAATTTGAAGCTCAAGTTGTGGGAACTGTTGCTGCAAGCTTGCTATGATGGGGGGCAATATATATTCGCCGATCGTAAAGCTTGCTCCAATGACTAATGTACCTTGTACCTCTTGATGATAGGCCGCAATATCCTCTTTCGCCGCTTCAGTTATAGCCATGATTTGCTTCGCTCGTTTATAAAGAATTTCACCAGTTGGTGTAATTTGCACGGATTTTGGTGAGCGAATAAATAAGGTTGTTTGTAATTCCTGTTCTAGGTTTTTAATGTGTAAGCTAACACTTGGCTGTGAAATATGAAGTATTTCAGAGGTTTTCGTAAAATTATTGACCTCAACTAGTGTGACGAACGTTTTTAAAGCTTCGTATTGCATAGTTTCACCTCTATTATTAGAAATGTTAATGATAATGATTATATATATGTATTTTACTAATAGTTCGCTTTTTATTAAAGTAATAATCAACAAGGGAGAAAGAAGTGAACAACATGGTTAATAGACAGAATAAAGTGAAATCCACCCTTAATCCTAATTTCTTGAAAGGAGTATTGTTAACACTCCTTATTGCTTTAGTAGCGAAATATATTGCCACATTTCCTTTCTTTTCAATATTAGGTCAGTTGGTTATTGCCATTATATTAGGAATGGCTTGGAGAGCAGCTTTTAAAGTACAAGATTCATGGCAAGTGGGTATTGTCTTCTCTAGTAAGAAGCTATTACGGCTTGGCATTATTTTATTGGGCATGCGCTTAAATTTGGCAGACATTTATCATGCAGGGGCAAATGTTTTTTTGATTGCAGTCATTAATTTAGTATTTGCTTTACTAGTTGTGTACGGATTAACAAAAATGTTTAAAGTGGAACAGAAGCTAGGGATATTAACGGCTTGTGGGACAGCAATTTGTGGGGCTGCTGCTGTAGTGGCAATCGCACCTCAAATAAAAGCAAATGAAAAAGAAACGGCAGTAGGGGCAGCAATTGTTGCCTTATTAGGGACTATATTTACGCTTATTTATACGGTTATCTATTCCATCATCGACTTAACGCCAACAGAGTACGGTATTTTTGCAGGTGGTACATTACATGAAATTGCCCATGTTATTGCAGCAGCGTCTGCTGGTGGAAATGAAGCCATTGATATAGCGGTTATTGTGAAATTAACACGTGTTGCCCTACTTGTACCAGTAGCGATTATGATCGGTATTTTCTATCGAAGAATAGACAAAAATAAAGAGAAAAAGGCATTTTCCTTCTCCATCATTCCGTGGTTTATTTTAGGGTTTTTAGCGATGAGTGCTATTAATTCATTGGGGATTATACCAGCTAATGTAGCACAAGCATTTGTCAATATTGCGTATATTTTAATCGCTATGGCCATGGCTGGCCTTGGGTTAAATGTGGAGATTAAAACCTTTAAGGAGCTTGGTGTAAAGGCATTTATTGCTGGTTTAATTGGCTCTGTTTGTTTATCCGTTTTGGGTTATATACTAGTCATTATTTTATCTTAAAAAAAGACCCTGCATAGTCGTTCAACATGCAGGGCTTTTTAGATAGAATCAGAAGATAATGTATAAATAATTTAATTGTCGTTCATTAACGTAAAGCTTCGATGGAAGATGCTAATTCAGCCACCACAATTTTGCTGCCAATCATTGGGCTGTCCGCTTTTTCTCCCTCAGAACCCGAACTTGGACGCTGATGGGCTGCTGCGAATGCATCGCTATTACGCCATGCTTGGAAATGCTCTTTGGATTCCCAATACATATTAACACTCATCTCGTCATAAGTAGGATCGTCGGTCGAAATTAACACCTCTACTTTATGGAAGCCTTCAAATTGTTGTAGTGGACCTGGCTTTGTAAAGTTAGGTGCCATTTTCGCAGCAAAACCAGGTTTCACTTGAATACGATTAGTTACAATAATCATGCTTTTACCCCCCTTAATTTCATTTACTTAAATTTTGAATGAATTATCATTGATTATCATTCGCAATCAATGATAAGTGGCTTAGGAAGACATTGTCAATAGATGCCCCTCTATATATTATCTCATAGCAGTTTATGGGCTGTATATAGGCTGACATTTAACTGACATAATCTGGTGCTATAATGAATGTAAGAGCGAACTAGTATCGAGGTGAATGCCTATGGCAAATATTTTAGTAGTAGAAGATGAATATGCAATAAGTCAGGTGTTAAAGGTATATTTACAAAAAGTGGGTTATGATGTGACACAATGTTTCAATGGTGGTGAAGCCTTGGACATGTTTCGGGAAATACAGCCAGACCTAGTGTTATTAGATATTATGTTGCCAGAGAAAAACGGCTGGTCCATTTTAAAGGAAATTAGAGAGCTAAGTACTTGCCCTGTTATTATGTTGACAGCATTAGGTGAAGTAAACTACCGCTTAGAAGGGTTTGACCATGGGGCAGACGATTATATTGCTAAGCCTTTTATTGCAGATGAAGTTGTTGCAAGGGTGAGGGCTGTTTTAAGACGTGCTGAAGGAAGCACAGATTCATCCGTTATAAAACGATATGGTTCTTTAACCATTGATAGTAAAGCACATAGGGTATTTCTTGGTGAAGAAGAGATTGTATTAACGCCAAGAGATTTATCAGTGCTTATGTTTTTAGCAGACCATCCCAATCAAACATTTACCCGTGATCAGCTCATAGATCAAGTTTGGGGTTGGGAGTATGAAGGTAGTGATCGAGCAGTAGATTTAGCTATAAAGAGGCTTAGAAGGGCATTAAAGGAATGGGATGGGGCAGAAGGAGAAATAAAGACACTACGTGGATTGGGGTATCAGCTAAGTGTTCAAAAAAAATAAGCGAATATCTTTACTCCAATATTGGACGAGCCGTTATTTATTAACACTTTTTATTGGCTTAGCTATAATTTCCTTCATCTCGGCTGCGTGGATTCGTCATACAACATTTGAAAATCGATTAGAATTGATGGCGTTTTTAGCAGACGAGACGGTCTATCGTTTAACTGATACAACAAATCCTAATAATGGGCCGATAAAGGGTATTCCAGGCTTTATTGGGGATCGTGAGCGCTTCAATATGAGAGAGATTGATCCGATTTTGTATGTTGTTGACACAGAAGGCAATATACTGACGAGTAACCGCCCTGTGCCTCCTGGCAGTGCCAAAAATGTGACTGGTTTGTTGGATGGAGAAGAAGGGACGAAGGAAGTAACTGGGGGAAGAGAGCCCGAATATGTGGTTATAAGAAAGATAGAAAATAATGATCAGTTATTGGGCTGGGTTCTCGTGATGGAGAAGAAGGTAAATTTAACAAGGGTTAACCAAGCATATGGACAGCTTGCCTTATTGATTGGAGCATTGGCTTTATTAGGCTGGATAGCCATTTACTTTTTATCAAAGCGTTTAGCCCGTCCAATCAAGCAAGTAGCAGAGGCAGCCAAGCATGTTCAGGAAGGTCATTATGCTGTTGATTTACCTCAAGATAGTAAAGAAAAAGAGGTCTATGAGCTTGTTACATCCTTTAAAAATATGGCGAGTAAGCTAGAACAACTGGAGAAAACGCGAACGGAATTATTAGCAGGTGTCACTCATGAGTTGAAAACACCTGTTACCTCGATAAGTGGTCTATTACAAGCTGTAAAAGATGGCGTTGTAACAGGGCAGGATGCGATAGAGTTCATTGAAATGGCGATGGTTGAAACAACAAAAATGAAAACAATGGTTGGTGATTTACTTGCCTTTAACCACTTTGCTGTGGATGCTATCCCCGTGAAGATCGAATCTGTAGATGTTAATCAGTTATTGCGTGATGCAGTGGCTCAGTGGGAAGTCATGCAGGATGATGAGCTTGTAAGTGTGAATTTGCACTTATTAGATCAACCTGTACTGGTAGAGGCTGATATTGTTCGTATCCAACAAATCATGACAAACCTTTTAACGAATGCCAAACAGGCGATGGACAAAGGAACAATCACCTTAACGCTGACAGATCAAGGGGATACGTTATCGATGATAGTCAAAGATACAGGGCGCGGTATCCCTCTGGAGGAACAGGCATTTATTTTTGAGCGTTTTTATAGAGGAGAAAATAAAAAATATACAGTTCGAGGCTTGGGTTTAGGACTACCACTTAGTAAAATGATGGCACAATCTGTCGGGGGTGATTTACGATTAATCGAAAGCAAGACCTCTGGTACATCCTTTGAATTAGTATTACAAAAGGCTACTACGCTGTAAGAGCGTGGTAGCTTTTTTATATTGATGCAGCCAATCATTGTACCGAGAGTAGAGGAAGACGATAGTTATTTTTTGCATGTCTCATAGAGATGGTGGTGAGCATTGAATTGTAAAAAATAGTTGAAGAATATGTAAAGCCGACATCTGCCTGACACAAAAGCTCTTTATAGTAAATGGTGTAGACGAGGAGTAAACAAAAGGACGAGCCTTATGAAGGTTTTGTCATCTTCATGTACTAGTTGGTAAACCATTCAAATGGGAAAGTAGCTGTCAGTATAACACTAAGACAAGGGAGCGTGATGAGATGCCGATAGTAACTTCATTTAATCCAAATGGTCGCCAAGAAATTAAACAAGCGATATCCTACCCAGATTATGCTTTATTAAAAGCTAAGCTTCAGCATGTTATGCAGCTAGACCAGCATGCGGGCAAGGACGGTAAATATTTGATCCGTAGTACGTATTTCGATAATTTGGCCAATAAAGTGCTAAATGAGAAAAAAGAGGGCTATATCAATCGGGATAAATATCGGGTACGCATATACGGGAAATCTAGTGCCATTATTAATTTAGAGCGAAAAAGTAAGCGTAACAATGTCACTTTTAAATCGAAGTGTAAGATATCTCAGGCTGAGTATGAACAAATGCGTGTCGGGGATATATCCTGGATGGAGAATGACGACCGAGTGCTAATTCGAGACTTATATCAAGAAATGAATTATAGCCAGCTTAGACCTACAACGGTAGTAGACTATGAGCGAGAGGCGTACATTTATCCGTTCGGAAATGTCCGCGTAACGTTTGATAGTAAGGTCCAATCGAGTCTACGCAACACAGATATGTTTAATCAAAACCTGCCGATGGTAGATGTACTGGAGCCGAACCTTGTGGTTTTAGAGGTAAAGTATGATGAATATTTACCAGACATTATCAAGTATTTACTACAATCTGTAGATACACGTGCAGAGGCCTATTCCAAATATCAGCTTAGTCGTATGTACGGCTAAATACAAAGGAGAATGAACAAATGGATACAATTAAATTTAGCGATATATTTAAATCCAACTTTTTAGAAAAAACAACATCATTTTCATTAATCGATTCTATTATTGGCTTAGTAGTGGCATTTTTTATAGGGCTTTTCATTTACGCCGTTTATAAGAAAACTTTTAATGGTGTCATTTACTCTCATTCATTCAATATCTCATTACTTATTATGACAATGGCAACTGCACTTGTAATTATGGGGATTAGTTCAAATGTTCTGTTATCACTTGGTATGGTTGGTGCTTTATCCATCGTACGTTTCAGAACACCTATTAAAGATCCAATGGATTTAGTCTATATTTTCTGGGCAATTGTTTCTGGTATTTTATGTGGAGCAGGGTTTATTCCATTAGTAATTATCGGTGCTGTGTTAATCGGTCTTGTACTACTAGTGTTCGTGAATAAAATTACGGTAGAGAATCCTTATTTATTGATTGTAAAGTTTGAAGAAGAGCTAGCAAATGCTGAGGTGGAGCGAATTATTGCTGCACAAACAAAAAAATTCGCACTCAAATCAAAATCCATTATGCATAATGATGAAATTGAAACAACTTACGAAATTCGTGTAAAGCAAAATGATGCGAAGCTGATGGATGAACTAACAAAAGTTGCTGGTGTTAAATCAGCCATTATGCTTAGCTACGATGGGAATTTCACAGCGTAATGACCTCATTAACAAAAAGGACTACGATGAGAGGTGATGGCTATGATTAAAACACGAATTGTCTACCTGTGCATGGCAATTTTACTCCTTCTCTTTGTCGTGATATATGCTGTACTTCCAAATGCAGGAATTGAAACGAAAAATTCCGAGTTCTCCTATGAGGATATGGTATTTAATAGCAATAAAGTAACCACTGTCGATATCGAGATTGCTGAGGAAGATTGGACTGACATGCTTGAAAATGCAGCGGACGAGGAATTAAAACAGGCGGATATTACAGTAAACGGCAAGAAAATTGAGAATGTTGCTATTCGCACAAAAGGCAATTTATCATTACGATCAGTTGTCAATAGTGACTCGGATCGTTATAGTTTAAAAATCGATTTTGATTACTATGATGATACTCAAAGCTTATATGGTTTGAAAAAATTAAATTTAAATAATAATTATAGTGATGCTACATTGATGCGGGAATATATCTCCTATGAAATGATGGAGCAAATGGGCTTACCAACACCAGCACACTCCTATATGTATGTCACAGTAAATGGTGAGGAACGGGGCTTGTTTTTAGGAGTGGAAGCAGTAGATGAGACATTCCTAGCCAATAACTATGGTTCTAATGATGGCTTTTTATTTAAGCCAGACGGAACTGGCAGTGATTTGAAATATATTAGTGATGATATTGCAGACTATACAGGCATGGGATTAAAAACAAATGAAGGTCATATGGATCAATCCAAGCTTGTGGAGATGCTAAATGCTATTAATAACGGTGGAGACATCGAAAAATACCTTGATGTCGATGAAATGTTACGTTATTTCGCTGTCAATACAGCACTTGTCAATTTAGATAGTTACCAGGGGAATATGAAACATAACTATTATTTGTATGAACAGAATGGTGTGTTTTCAATTATTCCATGGGATTACAATATGTCCTTCGGCGGCTTTGGTGTTGGCGGTGGAGGCGGTAGAATGGGTGGAGAAAACAGTCAAAATCCAGCTGATGCTCCGACAACTTTAGAAGAATCAGGAGCACAAAACAATGAACAACTTAATCAGGCAGGTGGGGGGAGGTTACAACAGCCAGATGGAGGCTTCAATAGGGGAATGGAAATGGGGATGTCAAGCAACCTGTTAGCCGAGAGTGCTATTAATTTTAGTGTGAAAACCCCTGTTTCTGGCACAACGTTAGAGGAGCGGCCACTGCTGAATGCCTTGCTTACTAATGAAGAGTACCGTGCTAAATATGAAGGTTATCTAGAAGAGCTAGCGACAACCTATTTAACAGAGGATTATGTACAAGCTATTACTAAAAACTTAGCACTATTAATAACGACCTATGTGGAGGCAGATCCCACAAAATTCTCTACTACAGAGCAATTCTTAGAGGCAGTTGAAGGTGAAAATAGCTTACCTGAATTCGCTAAACAGCGCTCCCAATCTATTTTAAAGCAGCTATCTGGAGAGCTGGTTGTAGAAGCGTCTACGACATCACAAGGAAATATGGGCGTACCAACTCCAAATGAAAATGGTGAGATGAATTCAATGCCAGAGAATTTTGACCCGAGTCAGCTACCAGAGGATTTTGATCCATCACAGAGCCCACCGTTTAATAGAGAAGGCAATGGCCCACGAGAAGGACAAAATGGCGAATCAATGCAACGTCCTGATGGAAGCGGAGGCCCAATCAGTATGCCAGGTGAAAATGATGGAGCGTCTAATCAAGCAACTGTAATTGATAAAAATACAGTGTTTACAGCCGCAGCCTGTCTTGTATTGCTTCTCTTAGCACTTCTCTTTGTTGTTAAATTTAAACGCAGAGGTCGTTGAAAAATAACCATATCCAACATGTTTGGGTATGGTTTTTGCATTTTATCGTGTTAAAATAAAGCATTCTTTTCTGAGGAGTCTTTTCATATGAATGAACAGCAGTTTGATAAATATTTGCATATTAACACAGTGGGAGAACAATACGGTTTCCCAAAACTCGCACACTATCACCGATATGAGCCAACACCATATAGCGGGTTGGAACAATTGTTTGAAGCGTACGAGATGCCGGACAATCCAGTATTCATTGATATGGGATGTGGAAAAGGAAGAGTACCCATTTATGTGCATCATAAGTTCCGTATTCCGACTATTGGGATAGAAATGGATGCAGGATTTTATGCAGAGGCTGAAGAAAATAAACGTAGTTATCTCCAAAAAATGAAAGCACATGCACCCATTTCGTTTATTCATACAATAGCTGAGGCTTATGAAATAAAGTCACGTGATAATGTGTTCTTCTTCTTCAACCCTTTTTCGATTCATATTTTTCGTACAGTCATTCATAATATTTGGAAATCCTATGAACAGCGAATGCGAGATATTCATTTAATTTTATATTATCCGCCTTATGATTATTTACAATTTTTACATCACGGAACATCATTTGAATTACTTCATGAGGTTCATTTAGAAAATGAAACCAATATTAATGAACGTCTTTGTGTGTTTGTCTTAAAAAGAGCTTAGAGCTTGGGAAACCAACTCTAAGCTTTTCTAATTTAAATAAAGTAACATCGCAGTAATTATTTTCAGGGAAATAATGATATGAGAAAATGAACGCTCTTACTTAGACTTTATTGTAAAAAAGTAATTTCATCTAATAGTTTTGTACTAGTCTTTATGTAAAATTAAAAGATAATTCACAAATAACTAATTATACTGAAAAATCACTCTAGACTAAATATAAAGAATGTTTTACAATGTAAAAGGCTTATATGAATAATATTTTTCATTCGTTTTAGGATAGTTATAAATAATTATTTTTGCTATTGAGTAAATGAATTTAATTGTTTATAATTATCAGAAATATCTAATATTTTAGAAATTTTCAGGGGGAATTTAATTATGAGAGAGAGCAAAAAGCTTAAGAAGTTCGGTTCACTTTTAGTAGCATCTTCATTACTTGCTGGTGTTCTTGCAGGTTGTGGTAACGGAGACGATTCAAGTTCTGGCGGAGGCTCATCATCAGGCGGAGGTTCATCTGATGGCGATACAATTAAAATTGGTGCCAACTTAGAGCTTTCGGGGAATGTAGCATCTTATGGTTCCTCTATTGGGCTAGGTGCAGAACTGGCTGTAAAAGAAATTAATGATGCTGGCGGTATTGACGGCAAGAAAATTGAATTGATTAAAGTAGATAATAAATCAGAGAACTCTGAGGCAACCTCAGCTGCTATTAAACTAGCAACGCAAGATAAAGTAGTAGCAATGCTAGCGCCTGCAACTTCAGGAAATACAGTAGCAACGGTTCAAATAGCCAATGATAATAAAATTCCAATTGTAACTGGTTCTGGTACAGCGCCAAATATTACAGTAAACGAAGATGGCAGTGTGAATGAATATGCATTCCGTACATGCTTTATCGATCCATTCCAAGGAATTGTAGCGGCTAACTTTGCCTCAGGCGAGCTAGATGCGAAAAATGTAGCTATTTTCGCAGATAATGCATCAGACTATGCAAAAGGTTTGGCAAAATCCTTTAAAGAAACAATTACTAAGAGTGGCGGAAAAGTTGTGAAAGAAGAAGCTTATGTAGCGAAGGATACAGACTTCCGTACACAGTTAACAAATATTAAAGCATCAAATCCAGATTTCATCTTTATCCCAGGATACTATGAAGAAGTTGGTTTAATCGTTAAACAAGCACGTGAAATGGGTATTGATGTACCTTTAATGGGTGCTGATGGTTGGGATTCTCCAACTTTAATAGATTTAGCTGGTGCGGATGCATTGAATAACACATACATCACAAACCACTATTCTGCTGAAGACCCAGACCAAAAAATTCAAGATTTCGTAAAGGCATTTAAAGCGGCAAATGGTGACAAAGCACCTGACGCATTTAATGCACTTGGTTATGACTCAATTTACTACATTGCAGATGCGATTAAACGTGCAGGCTCTACGGATGGTGAAGCAATTAAAAATGAATTAGCTGCAACAAAAGATCTTTCTTTAGTAACAGGTACTTTCTCAGTTGACGAAAACCATAACCCAATTAAAACAGCAACAGTTCTTGAATTCAAAGACGGTAAACAAGTGTTCAACTCTAAAGTTAATCCTTAATGTTTTGTAAGCAAGGGGGAGGCGGGTAAACACGCCTTCCTTTTTATGTTTTAGATAACTAGAATGCTAACGTAATTCATAACTTTCTAGTATAGATGCATGTACAGATTTCTCATTTTTCAGAAAATTCAAAGGAGTGAATGCGCATGGAATGGATACAGCAACTTGTGAACGGTATTTCACTTGGAAGTATCTACGCGTTAATAGCGTTAGGGTATACGATGGTATACGGTATTATCAAGCTGATTAACTTTGCTCATGGTGATGTTTTCATGATCGGGTCATTTATTGGCTTTTACGCAATTGCTAAATGGGAGCTTGGTTTCTTCCCGGCTCTATTATTGGCAATGACCGTTTGTGCGATCTTTGGTGTTTTAATTGAACGTATTGCCTATAAACGTTTACGAAATGCAACACGTATCGCAGCATTAATTACAGCGATTGGTGTGTCATTGTTAATTGAATACACTACTATTTTCTTCAGAGGTGCTCAACCAGCAGCTTATCCTGAAGTTTTCAAAAATAAATCATTTGATATTTTTGGTGTACAAATTAGCAGTACATCCATTTTAATTTTATCAGTCGCAGTTGTACTGATGATTCTTTTACAATTCATCGTACATAAAACAAAAATCGGTAAAGCGATGCGTGCCGTTTCTCACGATGCAGATGCAGCTCGCTTAATGGGTATAAACGTTGATAATACAATCTCTGCAACATTTGCTATTGGTTCAGCTTTAGCTGGTGCAGCGGGTGTTATCTTCGGTGTTTATTATACAAAGATTGATCCTTTAATGGGTGTTATTCCTGGCGTTAAAGCATTTATCGCAGCTGTTCTTGGTGGTATTGGTATCATTCCGGGCGCTATGGTTGGTGGTATGTTACTAGGCGTTGTAGAGTCCTTAGTAAGTGCGCTTGGCTTCTCATTATGGCGTGATGCAGCGGCATTCGTAATTTTAATTTTAATTTTAATCTTCAGACCATCGGGTATCTTTGGTAAAAATGCCCGTGAGAAAGTGTAGGTGAGCGGTTTTATGAAAAAGTCTAAAATTTTTTGGGGCTATGCCGTAATAGCGCTAGTCATCTATGCAGTTGTGCAATTATTGATTACAACAGAAGTAATTGATTTGTACTACAAAAATATGTTAATCACAATGTGTATTAACATCATGCTGGCTGTCAGCTTGCATATTGTTATTGGGGTTACTGGACAATTCTCAATTGGGCATGCTGGGTTCCTAGCAGTTGGTGCATATGTGTCCGCTATCATTACCACAAAATTAATGCTGCCATTCCCATTGGCTATCCTTTTAGGGGCAGTCGCAGCAGCGGTTGCTGGTCTAATAGTAGGGATTCCCACTCTGCGTTTAAAAGGAGATTATTTAGCAATTGCGACACTAGGCTTTGCTGAAATTATTCGTATTATCTTTTTAAATACGGATTATGTTGGTGGCGCAGCGGGGATGCAGGTTAAATATTTATCTAACTGGACATATGCATTCTTTGGTGTTGTGTTAACGATTCTCGTTATCTCGAACTTTACAAATTCTCGTCATGGTCGTGCGTGTATTTCCATTCGTGAGGATGAAATTGCAGCGGATGCTATGGGTATTAATACGACCTATTATAAAGTTGTTGCATTCGCGATTGGGTCTTTCTTTGCAGGTCTAGCTGGAGCTATTTTCGCACATAACTTTTATATTATCCAACCGACAACATTTGGTTTCTTAAAATCATTTGATATTTTAATTTATGTTGTACTCGGTGGCTTAGGGAGTCTTTCTGGTTCAGTGATTGCAGCGATTTTCTTAACTTTTGTATCAACTTATCTAGCAAACTTCCCTGAAACTCGTATGATTATTTATAGTTTAGTATTAATTATTGTCATGCTGTATCGTCCAACCGGCTTAATGGGAACAAAGGAAATTACGCAGTTATTTAAGTTTGGTAAAAAAGGAGGTACAAAATAATGACTGGAAACCTTCTTATAAAAGTTGAAAACATGGGGATTCAATTCGGTGGTTTAAAGGCGGTACAGGGTGTGAATATGTACCTTAATCAAGGTGAATTAGTAGGGCTAATTGGACCTAATGGTGCTGGGAAAACAACCAGCTTTAATATGCTGACAGGGGTTTATACCCCAACGGAAGGTATAATTACTTTTGATGGTATGAGATTAAATGGACTTGCACCATATCAGGTGACGCAAAAGGGTATTAGCCGTACGTTCCAAAATATTCGCTTATTTAAAGAGCTATCTGTTCTAGACAATGTTAAGGTAGCCAATCATTCTCTTGCTAAGCATTCCATGTGGTCTTCTATTTTCCGTTTGCCAACTCATTTCAAGGGTGAGGCAGCAATGGAGCATCAATCAATTGAATTCTTAAAAATCTTTGGCTTAGATGTCTATAAGGATGAACTAGCGAAAAATTTACCATATGGAATGCAGCGTCGTTTAGAAATTGCTCGTGCTTTAGCAGCGAATCCCAAGCTACTATTATTGGATGAGCCAGCAGCAGGGATGAACCCACAGGAAACACATGATTTAATGGAGTTAATTGCATTTATTCGTAAAGAATTTGGCTTAACCATTTTGTTAATTGAGCATGATATGAGCTTAGTTATGGGTATTTGTGAACGCATTTATGTACTCGATCATGGACAATTAATCGCTGACGGGACACCAGAAGAAATTCGCAACAATCCTAAGGTAATTGAAGCGTACCTTGGTGAGGAGGTTATCGGCTAATGCTAAAAGTACAAAATATCGATGTTTATTATGGCAACATCCAAGCATTAAAGGGCCTCTCTTTAGAAGTAAACGAGGGTGAAATTGTAACGTTAATCGGTGCAAATGGTGCTGGAAAAAGTACATTGTTAAAGACATTATCAGGTTTACTGAAGCCAAAAGGTGGCATTATTGAATACGAGGGCTTCTCTATTGCTGGGAAGGCAGCACAAACTATTGTTAAATCAGGAATTTCCCACGTTCCGGAGGGTCGTCGTGTTTTTGCCAATATGTCAGTAGAAGAAAACTTAGAGCTTGGTGCCTATCTACGTAATGATAAAGCTGGTATTAAAAAAGATATGGATCATGTTTTCGAGCTATTTCCGCGCTTATTAGAGCGTCGCAAGCAGCAGTCAGGCACATTATCTGGTGGGGAACAGCAGATGCTTGCGATGGGCCGTGCCTTAATGGCAAAACCAAAACTGTTATTAATGGATGAACCTTCGATGGGTCTTGCACCGCTAATGGTTAAAAACATCTTTAATATTATTGAACAGGTCAATAAAGAAGGTACAACTGTATTGCTTGTTGAGCAAAATGCTAATATGGCTTTATCTGTTGCTAATCGTGCGTATGTACTTGAAACAGGACGTATTGTTTTAGCTGGTTCAGCAAAAGAGCTTCAAGAGAGCGAGCAAGTAAAAGCAGCTTATTTAGGCGGATTATAGAATTTGAAGGGCATCTCAACAAAGAGATGCCCTTTCAGTTGATCTTCGATATATCAAGATTACCTCTTGATAAAGCTGATCCCTTGAAAAATCAAAGGTAGCCTTTTTACTTTATTTTTTGGTAAGGTGGAAAAAAGGAGTGATACATGTTGAAGTTTTCAGCACAATATTTTATTAAACAATTAAATTTAGCCGAACATCCAGAAGGAGGCTATTACATTTCATCATTTCGTGCCACAGACGAGCTAGCAGTGAGAGATGTTCAGAGACCTATTTATACGAGTATTTATTTCTTATTACGCTCACAAGATATCTCACATTTACATCGATTGCAATCAGATGAGCTATGGTATTACCATGCGGGAAGTCCACTAACAGTTCATATGATTTTTCCCGATGGTACCTATGAGGCGAAAAAGCTTGGTTTGAATGTAGAAGCTGGTGAGGTACCACAAATTGCAGTTCCGAAAAATACCATTTTCGGCTCATCGGTGGAGGATTCCGAGACGTTTAGTCTAGTCGGGTGTATGGTTGCACCAGGATTTGACTTTGCAGATTTTGAATTGTTTACACAGGAAGAGCTTTTAGCAGACTATCCTCAGCACGAGGGAGTTATTCGTAAAATGGCTTACAAAACCATTAAATAGAAAAGTAGCCGTCTCAAAGTTTTTGAGACGGCATGATTGGTTCACCATAGTATTTCTTCAGGATAATTCAGTTGTATTTGGATATCATGTAATGCTTGCTTAGTCGTAATGGCTGCTTCCATTAGAGTTGATTTTAATGCCAAATATTCATGATCCTCTACCATTAATCGCACCGCAAATGCCGCTAAATGTGCTTTTCGCTCCTCTTTACTTAATTGAATATATTCTAGATTCAGAACATCAACATATTGCGTAGCAAAACGGAAAGTGAATGGATTTTTAGCATGTAGCATTCGGACAAACATAACGTAATCTTCCTCATCAATCTCCTGTTCCAAACAATCGGCAATAGCCGCTTGAAACTTGCGTAAAATGGCAATTTCATAATTCCACATGGACGCATTGTTTAACTGCTGATGCAAATCAATAAAATCATTTAAAGCAATCGCACTAAATATTATTTCTGGCCAAAGAATTTCTGTGGCAAAATAAACATTTTTATTAGGAAAGATCAGTTCATGTTGTGTCAGGACATTTTTATTAAGTCCGTTACTCACAAAATCAAGGTGATGTTCCCCGAGCATAGCATGTCTTAGTTTATAGCATACGCTTAAAATACGTAGTCGAGGACCTTGATAATCATAGTATTTATTTTCATCACCAGTTACTTTATAGATCGCATTGATTAGTTCATCTAAATCCCAATAATCCCCGCTAACCCGTACCCCTGTTAGTTGCTCTGTGCTTTGAATAGATATCATAGTCCTCGCCCTCCTTTAAGTGCTTATTTAGGTGTGTAGTTGAGTAGTTTGAATAGTTCTGTTCGTTCCTTATCTGTTAAATCACGCCATTGGCCCACTTTTAAATTACCAAGCTTAATATTCATAATACGAATACGCTGTAGGCGCTTAACGGAATAACCTAGCGCTGAGCACATTCGGCGGATTTGACGATTTAAGCCTTGCTCTAAAATGATTTTAAAAACTTTGTCCGAAATCTTTTCTACACGACAAGGTAAGGTTGTTGTATCTAGAATATCAACACCGGCTCCCATTTTTTTAATAAATTGCGCTGTTATAGGCTGATCAACTTGAACGATGTATTCTTTTTCATGATGGTTTTCTGCACGCAGAATTTTATTGACGATATCGCCATCATTAGTTAATAACAATAATCCCTCTGATTCCTTATCGAGACGTCCGATATGAAAAATACGTAAGGGATGATTGACGAAATCAACGACATTGCCTTTTATATGACGCTCTGTTGTACTTGTAATGCCGACAGGTTTATTCAGAGCAATATAGATAAGCTGTTGTTCTTTCTTTACCTCTTTTCCATCAACGCAAACTATATCACCTGTTTCAACCTGACTACCGACAGTCGCCAACTGACCATTAATGGTTACTTTTCCTTCAGCAACCCATTTATCAGCACCACGACGGGATATGATGCCTGTTTCACTTAAATATTTATTAATACGCATATTGTTCTCCTATATTTTATATTATTTTTAAGTATACCTTAACGTGTACATGCCGTGAATTCTAGAAGCTTTTCTAGCAAAAATAAATTAAATGGAAAAGTTTTTGAAAAAGTTGAAATTATTTTACGTTTCTGACAATATAGTAGTTGAGAGGGTTTCTATGAAAATAGTGTTATTCCGATATAAAATAACGTTTTTTCTAGATAGTTCTCATTAAATTGTGTAAAGGGGAGAAGTAAAATGGTTTATGCATTTCCAAACACTGAAGGATCGGTAGTTCAATTCAAACAGAAATATGATAATTATATTGGTGGCGAATGGACACCCCCAGTGAAAGGTCAATACTTTGATAACGTCACTCCTGTTACTGGACAAGTTTTTACACAAGTAGCACGTTCCACAGCTGAGGATATTGAACATGCACTCGATGCAGCACATGCTGCTAAAGATGCATGGGGCAAAACATCACCAACAGAACGTGCAAACATTTTACTTAAAATTGCGGACCGTATTGAGGAAAATCTAGAAAAGCTAGCCGTTGCTGAAACATGGGATAACGGTAAAGCGGTGCGCGAAACATTAAATGCAGATATCCCTCTTGCAATTGATCATTTCCGTTATTTTGCTGGAGTCTTACGTGCTCAAGAAGGTTCCGTTAGCCAAATTGATAACGATACAGTTGCTTATCACTTCCATGAGCCGATTGGTGTAGTGGGTCAAATCATCCCTTGGAACTTCCCACTATTAATGGCAGTATGGAAGCTCGCACCAGCACTTGCAGCTGGGAACTGTGTCGTATTAAAACCTGCAGAGCAAACACCAGCATCTATTATGGTGCTTGTGGAATTAATAGAAGATTTATTACCACCAGGAGTTATTAATGTTGTGAATGGATTTGGCTTAGAAGCAGGGAAACCGCTTGCATCCAATCCTCGCATTGGTAAAATTGCCTTCACAGGTGAGACGACGACAGGTCGTTTAATTATGCAATATGCTTCTCAAAATCTTATTCCCGTTACATTAGAATTGGGCGGTAAATCACCAAATATCTTCTTTGAAGATATTATGGATAAAGATGATGCCTTTTTAGATAAAGCAGTAGAGGGCTTCGTACTATTTGCTCTCAATCAAGGAGAAGTATGTACATGTCCTTCACGTGCACTGATCCAGGAATCTATATACGATAAATTTATGGAGCGTGTACTACAGCGTGTAGAAGCCATTAAAGTGGGCAATCCGCTTGATCCAAACACAATGATGGGTGCGCAGGCTTCAAGTGAGCAAATGGAAAAAATTCTTTCTTATTTAGATATTGGTAAGCAAGAGGGTGCACAATGCCTAATTGGTGGCGAGAAAAATAATGTAGGCGAGGGCTTCGAAAATGGCTACTACATTAAACCGACAGTCTTCAAGGGAAATAATAAAATGCGTATTTTCCAAGAGGAAATTTTCGGACCAGTTGTTGCTGTAACAACGTTTAAAACAAAAGAGGAAGCACTAGAAATTGCTAATGATACATTATATGGCTTAGGTTCTGGCGTTTGGACGAGAGATATTAATACAGCTTATCGCTTCGGTCGTGAAATTCAAGCAGGTCGTGTTTGGACAAACTGTTACCATGCTTATCCGGCACATGCTGCATTTGGCGGCTATAAAATGTCAGGTGTTGGTCGTGAAAATCACAAAATGATGTTAGCGCATTACCAACAAACGAAAAACCTATTAGTTAGCTACAGCGAAAACAAACTTGGTTTCTTCTAATTTGTAGGGAGGTGCATGAGCGTGGTTGAACGTGTACTAGCTACAGAAGAAGCGCTGGCACTAATCAATCTATTAAAAGATAAACATGGACCTGTGATGTTTCATCAGTCCGGCGGATGCTGTGATGGCTCCTCGCCAATGTGCTATCCAGAAGGTGATTTGCTATTAGGAGATCAGGATGTATGCCTTGGAGAGATTGGTGGTGCGCCTTTCTACATGCACAAAAATCAATATGATTACTGGAAGCATACACAAATCATATTGGATGTTGTTGCGGGCAGAGGAGGCATGTTCTCATTAGAGGGCGTAGAGGGAAAACGTTTCCTAACAAGGTCAAGAGCCTTCACATCTGAGGAGTTACGAGAACTAGGGTTAATTTAAATGAAGGATAGTACAGCGGCAGAAAAATTTGCCGCTGTTTTTTATATTAATTTTTGTGGAATAGAGTATGTAAAGCGATATTAGTTGATGAATTTCTTAAAAATAGGAATAAATTTAATCGATCCTTTAAGGTGACGGTAAATAATAGTTTTCTTGTGGTTTTTGCTATCATCCTCAAGACCTCCTTTTATAGCTGTTAATATTTCCTATTAAATCAGATAAATGAAGTAACATACATTAAATTAAGTTTACTTTTTATGTTAATTGTTACAAAGAGGATTGAATCTTTCTCACAGATTGTCACGTAAAATGGGTAAAGGAGTGTGCTAAATATGGATTACGCGCTGATTGAAAATGAACTTACAAATACAGTTGAGGATGTATCAAAGGCTGCTGGTTGGACAGTCGATCGTAAAATTGTTTTAGCGATTGCTAGTAAATTTGTAGCGTCAGGAAAAACTTTTGATGCAATAAGATATAAAAATGTTCTGCAAGAGATGAAGAAGCAATCCTCGTGGATGTCCCCTTTACGAACAACAGTTGGGTATAGTATTGCCGCCAATTTATTGGAGCAAGAAGATACTGAAAAGGCAGTCGAGAATTTACTTACAAACGTGAGTATCTTGAAGGAAGCAAAATTTAGAAGCGGCAATTTCAGCTATATCGGAGCACAGTTTTTGACTGAGGATGAACAAAATAAAAAAGCACATGCACAGGCAGCTAGAACTTTATTCGATGCTATTCGTAAACATCATCCATTTTTAACATCTTATGAGGACATTCCTTATGCAGTGTTATTGAGTAGTCCATCTGATGATGTTGAGCTACGGGCGGAAACAATGAATCGATATTATAAAGAATTACGAACATATAATTTTAATGCTGGTAATGAACTACAGTGGCTATCACAGGTATTAACATTTTTATCCCCACAATTTGATGTTAATCTAGCACCAAATGTTGTGGCACTCCGTGATACACTCAAAAACCAAATTGTAAAGGTCAAGGCTATGCATTATCCTTTACTCGGCTTTTTAGCCATACTAAGTCTTACTAAAGCACAGCTTCAAGATATTATTGATTTATATCATGAATTAAAGGACTTGAAATTATTAAAATGGCACCGTGAATTTGTTCTCTTTATGGCTGTACAAATCGCTATTTATGATATGGCGAAGGTGCAAAAATCTTTGTCCATGACCATTATGTCTTCCATTGAATTATTAATCCAAGCACAGCAAGCAGCGATGATAGCTGCGGTTAGTGCAGC
Organism: Lysinibacillus sp. OF-1; assembly: GCF_028356935.1. NCBI lineage: Bacteria > Bacillati > Bacillota > Bacilli > Caryophanales > Bacillaceae > Lysinibacillus > Lysinibacillus sp. OF-1. Next base: position 4,578,317 of record NZ_CP102798.1, on the reverse strand, counting down.
TGCTATTGCATCAAGTTCAAGTTCTTCATGATAGAATAAAGGAGAACTTGATTATTTGGAGGTGCATTTGAAGGATGAAGGAAACAAAACTATGGATGAATGGTCAGTGGCAAGATGCCAAGGAAAGCTATGAGCTAACATCTCCGTATAGTGGTGAGGTTATTGCTCAGGTAGCAAAAGCATCGATACAAGATGTAGAGAGAGCTATCGAAGGTGCACAGCAGGCATTCCAATCGTTTAAAAAGACTACAGCCTACGAACGTGCCGAAATATTATATAAAGTTGTTGAGATTATGCGACAACGTAAAGAAGAATTTGCTGAAATTTTAGCATTAGAGGCAGGGAAGCCTATAGTAGCAGGATTAGCCGAAATGGATCGTACAATCGCAACCTATCAATTTGCGGCAGAGGGAGCTAAACAGTCTAAGGGTGAGACTGTTCCGATGGATGCAGCACCTGGAGCTGGAGATCGTATAGGCTGGACAAAACGAGAACCATTAGGTGTAATCTCAGCCATTACGCCGTTTAATTTTCCATTCAATTTAGTGGCACATAAATTAGGCCCAGCATTTGCAGTAGGTAATACGGTTGTATTAAAGCCAGCAACACAAACGCCGTTAAGTGCTATTGTGATGGCTGAAATTTTTCGTGAAGCAGGATTACCTGATGGCGCGTTGCAGATCGTAACAGGAAGTGGTGGCGAGCTTAGTGATACACTTGTTACGCATCCATACGTCAAAAAAGTAACCTTTACAGGCAGTAGTAAAGTTGGTTTGAGCATTAAAGAAAAGGTCGGTTTGCGTAAAATAACGTTAGAACTAGGTTCTAATGCAGCCGTAATTGTCGAACCATCGACGCCAATTCATAAAATTGTTAGTCGTTGCGTAAGCGGTGCTTTCAACTTTGCTGGACAAGTATGTATTTCGTTACAACGTATTTATGTGCATTCGTCCATCATTGATGAATTTACTGAAGCATTCGTTGAAGAAACGAAAAAACTTATAGTAGGAGACCCGTTAGATACAAAGACAGATGTCAGTGCCATGATTAATCCAAATGAGGTAGAACGTATCCGAGCGTGGGTTGAGGAAGCGCAAGAACAAGGGGCAGTTATTGCAACAGGTGGCGAATTTACAGAACGTACTCTAACACCAACAGTTATGACGAATGTAACAGCTGACATGAAAATTGTCTGTCAGGAAACATTCGCACCAATCGTCTCAATTGTTTCATATGAAACATTAGACGACGCGATTCGACTTGTGAACGAGTCGGACCTTGGTCTAAATGCGGGTATTTACACGAATATATTGTCAGATGCCTTATATGCAGCAGACGAATTACAGGCTGGTGCTGTCATTATTAATGATATTCCGACATTCAGGGTAGATAACATGCCATATGGTGGTGTGAAGATGAGTGGTTATGGACGAGAAGGAATTAAGTGGGCCATTGAGGAAATGAGCGATATGAAATTTATTTCGATGAAAAAATCATTCTAAATTTGCATCAGCTCTTCTTCTGCGATACGATGACGAAAGAACATTACATGAAGGGAAGTTGCAAGTATTATGCCAAACAACGCTGTACCAATGAGCCAATCACGTACGGTTCAATCGCGTCTCGTATTACCCCCAGACACAAATAATCACAATTCTATTTTCGGTGGAAGAGTGTTAGCTTATATTGATGAAATCGCTGCTATTACAGCAATGAAACATGCGAAGGGACTCGTAGTTACAGCCTCTATTGATTCGGTTGATTTTTTATCGGCTGCACATGTAGGGGATATTCTTGAAATCGAGAGTATTGTTTCGTCTACAGGACGTTCTTCTATGGAAGTTTACGTTCGTGTTGTTTCTCGTAATATTGAGACTGGCGAGGAAAAATTAACGACAGAATCCTTTGTTACGATGGTTGCAGTAAATGAGGAAGGGAAACCAGTACCAGTTCCTGCGATTTATCCTGAAACAGATGAAGAAAAACGTTTGTTTGAAACAGGGCCAGCAAGACGAGAGCACCGTAAGCAAAAACGTGCATTACCACATTAAGGAGAAAGGGAAATTCGCTTTTAAAAGTGAATTTCCCTTTCATTTTACATATTTAGTTCATTAACTACATTAATAAGAGAGTCAGAAGAAGAAGAAACGAGCGTAGCTCCCTGTGATAATTCAGTAATTAGATTAGAGATGGCTGAAATATCTCTTGATGTGTTGACATATTGCTGTTGAATGCCAGAAACAGCATCGGCAATATCATTAAATGACTTGGATAAATTCTCTTGTGTATTGACACTGTGCTGAATTTTTTGATCCACATTAAGAACGGAATTGGCCATCGTTGTAATATTGCTTTCTGTTTCTTTAATGAGGTGTGAAACATTTTGTACGGCATTTTTTGTTTCCTCAGCAAGCTTGCGTACTTCCTCAGCCACCACCGCGAAACCTTTCCCATGTTCTCCAGCTCGAGCAGCCTCGATGGAAGCATTTAAGGCTAATAAATTGGTTTGATCAGCAATACCTGTAACAAGTCCAACAATCTCAGAAATTTTCTGAGAAGAGGTACGTAGCTGATTCATCGTTACCTCCAGACTGTTGACACTTTGTAAAATGACTTGGATTAAATCATTTTGTTCTTTAAGCTGCAGTTGACCACGTCTTGATTTTTCTTGGGTATCTGCTACGAAGCTTAATCCTTGCTTTGTCGCCACAGCAATATCATCTGTCTGCGAGGAAATAACCAATAGTGATGCTGCTGTTTCTTCACTAATAGAGTTGAGCTCCTCTGCTGTACTCTGAATGGTTGTAACAAGAGAGTTTTTTGTTGCATCAGCCACTGAGCGAATGCGTTCTTCTTCATTTTCATAGGCCTCAATCACAAGCTGTTGCTCGAAATTAATGATTTTACAAAAAGCATTTATGGCACGAATGGCATCTTGTTTTGAGATGTCCACTTCGCTCACAAAATTTGTGAATGTAGAAGTGAGTGATTGGAATGAGGCAATATACCATTTGGATTGTAAACCAATTCGCACGTGAGTCTCGGCAATTGCCTTTCTTTCGGCAATGTAGGCATCATTTATATGACTCTCAAAAATATCACTTAAATGTTTATGTAATGTAATTTTCAAACGGTCAATATGTGATGTTCTATTAATAATATCGATTAGATCTTGGCTCAAACTAATGGCAGCATAAAATTGCTCCACCATTGCAGGGATGAGATCCTTTGCAAGCGGTTGTAGTTGTTTAATGATTGCTAAATCGTCTACTGTTAAATTTAAAAGTTGCAATTGTTTTTGAAGATTCGGGTAGTTCGATACATCTAGTCGAACATCATTCTTAAAATTTTCAGGTGTTAATGTAATTGAATAGTTAGCACTACTGTTTTTGGAAAACCAACTCATTATTATTTGCTCCATTCCTAATATCCATAATAAATTGTAAGTAAAAAAGCCTTTTGAAATTTGTTAGGTTTGTAAATTTGATAAATAATTGGTATTAAATCTATTTTACTATTATTTGCTGAATATTTGGTTAAAAATTTGGTTATTTCTTTATTTTTTTACTTTATTGTCAGTTCAATTAGTGAAGCGAAGTAAATTTGAATTTAAAATAGGAAACCTGTAAAATACGAACTGTTTAGCAAGATAGAGACTGTACGTAAAAAAGGAGTAGAGGAGGTATTATATGGAGAAAAAGCGTTTTAAATTTGTCATCCCAGTCATGGTTATTGTCGCAATTGGCTCTGTTTATATGTTACGAAACTATTATGCTGAGGTACCCTCTGTTGAGCGATTATTAATTACAATCTGTGCAACTTTGGGATCAGGCGTACTAGCATACTTTTTATTTCCGCAGCAAGGTGATAATAAAATTGATGATAGGGGACCCTATTAACTTCTTGAAAAAGGAGACTGCTCGTTTCATGACAAAACGAGCAGCTTTTTTTATGGTTTAAATAATTTAAACCAGCCTTTATGTTTAAAGATAGCTAGCATAAAGATCGCAATAATAATCATGGAGCCTAGTACAATAAAATAGCTGTAATGGCCATGAAGCTCAGGCATGTTATCAAAGTTCATGCCATATACACCAGCAATAAAAGTAAGCGGGATAAAGATAGTTGATACAATGGTTAAAGTCATCATAATACCGTTCATGCGACTTGAGCTCATAGCCATATAGCTATCACGCATATCCGCTGTCAGTTCTCGATTGGATTCAACCATTTCAGTTAGTTTAATGAGATGGTCATAAATATCTCCGAAATAAGCTCTTTCTGATTTGTTTAAAGAAAAACGGTAAGAATTAAGAATTCGATATAAAAGATCTCGCATCGGTAAAATAGTGCGTCTTAGGTCAAGTAAGTCACTACGGAATTCGAAGACAATCTTCATGGCATTTACGTTGCTTTGGTATGTAAGTTCGCCTTCAAGTGCATTAAGATGATCTTCAATTTTATAAACAAGAGGGAAATAGCTATCCACGATTTTATCAATTGTTTGATATGTTAAATAAACCGTTCCCCGTTCCCAATTCTTTGGTTGGCTTGCTAGTATCTTTTGTACCTTATCTATTTCAGGAACAGGGTTTTTATGGAACGTCACAATAAATTTATTGGAGGCAAAAATATTAACCTCTTCTGCAGCAAGGTTCTCTTCATTTACTCGATGAATAACAAAGAAATGAAAATCATCATAGAAATCGAGCTTTGGGCGCTGTAATCGCATTAAGCAATCTTCAATAGCAAGCGGATGGAAATGGAAAAATGTATCTAATAATGATTCTTCTTCGGCTGTAGGGCAATTAAAATCAACCCAATACCATTCAAATTCTTGCTGATGTATAACTTCCAATGGAAAATCTTTTAGTAATTGTTGTTGTTTTGTAATACCAATGGTGCTTATCACGGTTTTCACCTCAAATTATTTACTACAAAATATTTATTTAGTGCCCCTCTTTAAAGCATACCCAACCAGCAAATAAAGTAGTGGCAAAAAATCTAGAAGGTTTTGTAAAGCCCGCCTTTTGTAGCAGTGTTAAAATATCCTCTTCACGCATAAACGAAAGGGAGCGAATGGATTTTTCCATCTCTGCTACATCAGATGCAGAAAGCTTTGTATGTTGTAGCCAATAGGAACGCCATAAATCAAATTGTAGTTCAGTTTCTAAAGAGCCGGGCTGACCATATTTCGAGACAAGGACAAACGGTGCTCCAGGCTTTAAATGTCTTGCGATTTCTTCTAATGTAGATAGCTTTTCTTCATAACCCAGAATAAAATGCAGAACGAGAACACAACTTGCTGCATCGTATTTTATGGAGGGTAATTGAGTACCTAGTATTGTTCCTTGGTGGAAAGACAGCGTATTGGGTAGAGTGTGTAGACGTTCCTTTGCTATGCTGAGCATGGACTCTGATGGATCAATACCTGTGAATGACCAGTCGGGCCTTCCATCTGCAAGCTGTAAAATTTCATTGCCGCTTCCTGCACCCACAATTAACATATCAGCTTTATCTGGGAGTGTGGAATGATAAAAGGTTTGTATTAAACGTAGCATGGCATCATAGCTTGGCAATGTACGACGAATACCCTTTTCATATTCGTTTGCTAATGTGTTGTTAAATTCCATCTCTCATCACAGCCTTCCAAAAAAAATTTAATAAATCTTATTTAATGTGAAACTATTACGGGTATAGTTCCGTAAATAGTAGTACATAAAACATAGACAAAGTACAAAGAAAGGGTTGATATATATGGAGACTAAATGGTCTAAAGTAATCATACACGCAAGTGCATTTTTTGCGCCATGGTTAGTACCTATTATTTTCTTCTTAATTAGTTCGGATGAGGAAGTGAAGGCGATTTCTATTCAAGCATTGCTCTTCCAAATTGTTATGGGTATTTTAATCGCTATCTCAGTTGTTTTAAGTTTTGTTCTTATTGGGTTACCGTTTTTAATCATTTTCGGCATCATGTTATTTGTTGTACCAATTATCGGTATCGTAAAAGCATTGTCTGATGAGCCTTGGCGTTATCCAATTGTTGGTCGTTGGGTATAATTTTCATAGACGCAAGTATATGCTAGTTGCATATGCTTGCGTTTTTTCTATGACTAATAAGGGTACATTAGGTATATGAGCAAATTATAACCCGCGCAGTTTTAACTGAAAAAGTGCTGTTTTTCGTACTAAAATAGGCATTTTAAGACTTTTCACTTTTCTATGGGCGAAATCATTGCAATTTTTTTGAAGCGTTTTGTATAATATACTAAAAGAAAGTCAAAGATAGTCAAAGTCAGTGAAGCAAGCGAGGTGTATTCCTAAAATGCGTAATATATCAGACATCATAGAAGGTTACTTAAAGCAAGTACTTGAATTAGGTGGAGAAGGGCATATTGAAATTAAACGGAGTGAGATTGCTGATAAATTTCAATGTGTGCCATCACAAATAAATTATGTAATTAATACAAGATTTACTGCCGAGCGAGGTTACCTTGTTGAGAGCAAACGTGGTGGTGGTGGGTACATACGAATTTTACGTGTCCGCGCGCATTCACAGATTGATTTAATCGACGATGTTCTCAGACAAATAGAAGGTGGAGCATCTCAAACGATGGCAGAAGATTTAGTATATCGGCTCATCGATGAGCAGGTAATTTCAAAACGAGAAGCGAAATTAATGTTAGCAGCAATTGATCGCTCCACAATCGATTTACATCTCCCTTTAAGAGATACTATTCGAGCAAAGATCTTGCGAGCAATGCTGACAACAATCAAATATGAACAGCAAAAATAGTGAGGTGATGGAAATGATATGCGAACATTGTAAACAACGTAATGCGACAGTTACAGTAACACAAGTTCAAAATGGGCAAAAGGTGGAGCACCATTATTGTGACGTCTGCGCCTCACAGTTCCATCCATTTCATGCAGAGTTTAAACAAGAGCCAGTGTCTATTCAACAGCTATTGTCGAACTGGTTCGGCTCGCCTACATGGCAAAAGGTGGGGGAAAAACAACAAGTTCAACCACAACAGCAAACATGCCCACAATGTGGATTTTCGTATAAACAATTTTTAAAAGAAGGTAAATTTGGATGCCCGAGCTGTTATGACACCTTTAGTGAGCATTTGCCTAAGCTCTTTAATCGCATACAGGCAGGCCCTCAACACATTGGTAAAATGCCTGGTGCTCGCAGTAATGTGTATGTCATTAAAAAGCAAATAGAGGATATCCGCAAGCGTATGAAGGCCGCTGTAGCAGAAGAACAATTTGAGGAGGCGGCGAAGCTCCGTGATGAAGTTAAAGAGCTAGAGAAGCATCTACAATTTGAAGGTGGTGATGTGTCATGATGATTGATTCATTTTTAGAGCGTGCGACCCCAACGTGGATGCATATCAAGGATGATTATTCAGATATTGTCATTAGTACACGTATTCGCCTTGCTCGAAATTTAGATGGCTATCGATTTCCATTAGCTTTCTCAGAGAATGAGGCACTGCAGGTGGAACAGGCAGTTACACATGCACTAAGTGATAGCCCAACGCTTCAAAATGATTATGCTTATTTTGCTATTAAGGATTTAACGCCTCTACAGCGTCAAATTCTTGTAGAAAAGCATTTGATTAGTCCACAGCTTGCTAAAAAAGAGCAAGTAGGCTCCATACTTCTTTCTGAAGATGAATCCGTTAGCATTATGGTGAATGAAGAGGATCATTTACGCATTCAATGTATGACAGCAAGCTTTCAACTTCAAAGTGCCTATGAACAAGCAAATAAAATTGATCGTATCCTAGAGAAAGTATTACCGTATGCCTTTCGAGATACTTTTGGCTATTTAACAAGTTGTCCGACGAATATTGGCACGGGTCTTCGCGCATCGGTCATGATGCATCTACCCGCACTGACATTAACCGGGCAAATGAATCAAATTATTAATGCCATGACTCGCTTAGGAATGACTGTAAGAGGTATATATGGAGAAGGCAGCGAAAATTTAGGAAATGTTTATCAAGTGTCGAATCAAATTACACTTGGGAAGACAGAAGAAGACATTTTAGCAGACATACAAAGTGTCGCTGAAAAGATTATCCAAAAAGAGCGACACGCAAGAGGGAAGTTGATGGAAAAGGCAGAGCTTGCTCTAGAAGATAGAGTATATCGGGCTTTAGGTACCCTTACACATGCGAGAATTCTAACAAGTGAGGAAGCCGCTACCTGTCTATCTAATGTTCGTTTAGGAGTAGATCTACAGTTAATTGATGGGATTCAAGCAACAACCTTAAATGAATGTGTTGTTAGTATGCAACCAGGTTTTTTACAGCACTATGCAGGTGAGGCATTGCCCCCTGCTGAACGGGATCGTGTCCGAGCGGAAATGCTCCGTGAGGCATTATCTCAAGAATATGCGAATAAGCCTATAAATGGGGAAAAAGGAGAGGATTTATATGATGTTTAATCGTTTTACACAACGCGCGCAAAAAGTATTACAGCTTGCTCAGGAAGAGGCTATTCGTTGGAAGCACGAATCTATTGGAACAGAGCACATTCTATTAGGGCTTATACGTGAAGGCGGCGGTATTGCTGCGAAAGCGTTAGAAGCCATTGATATTAGTCCTCAAATGATTGAAGCTGGTATTGAGGAATTAGTTGGTAAAGGTAAAGAAGATGTCGGCCCAATTGTTCACTATACGCCAAGAGCTAAGAAAGTAATTGAACTATCTGTGGATGAATCACGTAAATTAGGTCACTCGTATATCGGCACAGAGCACTTATTATTAGCGCTTATTCGTGAAGGTGAAGGCGTGGCAGCTCGCGTCTTAAACAATGCGGGTGTCGGCTTAAATAAAGCACGTCAGCAAGTATTATTGCTATTAGGTAACAACGATAATGCACAATCTGGGCAACAAGCAGCTCAAGCTGCCAATACCCCAACTTTAGATAGCTTAGCACGTGATTTAACACAAATTGCACGTGAAGGCACATTAGACCCTGTTATTGGTCGAAGCAAGGAAATTACACGTGTGATTGAAGTGTTATCGCGTCGTACGAAAAATAACCCTGTATTGATTGGTGAGCCAGGTGTTGGTAAAACAGCGATTGCTGAAGGGTTAGCACAGCAAATTATCCATAATGAAGTACCAGAAATCCTACGTGACAAACGTGTCATGACTTTAGATATGGGGACGGTTGTTGCAGGTACTAAATATCGTGGTGAATTTGAAGATCGTTTGAAAAAGGTGATGGATGAAATTCGCCAAGCCGGCAACATCATTTTATTCATCGATGAATTGCATACATTAATCGGTGCAGGTGGTGCAGAAGGTGCGATTGATGCCTCCAATATTTTAAAACCATCTTTAGCACGCGGTGAGCTTCAATGTATTGGTGCAACAACATTAGACGAGTACCGCAAATATATTGAAAAGGATGCAGCATTAGAGCGTCGCTTCCAACCAATCCAAGTGGATGAACCAACAGTGGAAGAAGCGATTCTAATTATTCAAGGCTTACGTGACCGTTATGAAGCGCATCACCGTGTAAAAATTACAGATGAAGCGATTGAAGCAGCGGCTAAAATGAGTGACAGATATATTTCAGACCGATTCTTACCAGATAAAGCAATTGACTTAATCGACGAGGCAGGTTCTAAAGTCCGCTTACGTTCATTTGCAGTGCCACCAAACTTAAAGGCACTTGAAGATAAACTTGAAAATGTGCGCTCTGAAAAAAATGCAGCCGTATCAGGCCAAGAATTTGAAAAGGCAGCCTCTCTAAGAGACACAGAGCAAAAGCTGAAAGATGAAATTGAAGCTACACGAAAAAATTGGAAAGAAGAGCAAGGCAAAGCGGAATCTAAAGTGACTGTGGATGATGTTGCAGCAGTTGTATCAATGTGGACAGGAATCCCAGTAGCTAAAATTGCTTCCGAGGAATCTTCGAAGTTATTACAACTTGAAGAAGAGTTACACAAACGTGTAGTAGGGCAAGGAGAAGCGGTAGAAGCGATTTCTCGTGCGATCCGTCGTGCAAGAGCAGGCTTAAAAGATCCAAAACGACCAATCGGCTCATTCATTTTCTTAGGACCTACAGGTGTTGGTAAAACAGAGTTGGCAAGAGCACTTGCTGAAGTGATGTTTGGCGATGAAGATGCGATGATTCGTGTCGATATGTCTGAGTACATGGAGAAGCATTCGACTTCTCGTTTAGTAGGTTCACCTCCAGGCTATGTGGGCTTTGATGATGGTGGTCAATTGACTGAAAAGGTTCGCCGTAAACCATACTCGGTTGTATTATTAGATGAAATTGAAAAAGCACATCCAGATGTTTTCAATATTCTACTGCAAGTTCTTGAAGATGGCCGTTTAACAGATTCTAAGGGCCGTGTAGTAGACTTCCGTAATACAGTAGTCATTATGACTTCAAACGTTGGTGCCGATGCTTTAAAATATCAAAAGAGCCTTGGTTTCAATGTAGGTGGAGCAGAATCTAAGCATAAAGATATGAAGGGTACGATGCTAGAAGAATTGAAAAAGGCATTCCGTCCAGAGTTCTTAAACCGTATCGATGAAATGATTGTCTTCCACGCATTAGATAAAGAGCATTTAAAAGAAATCATTGCAATGATGGGCAATGCACTAACAAAACGCTTAAAAGAGCAAGATATTTCGTTGGAGCTAACTGATGCAGCACTTGAGAAAATTGCTGAGGAAGGCTATGACCCTCAATATGGTGCTCGTCCGTTACGCCGTGCATTACAAAAACAAGTAGAGGATCGATTATCAGAAGAATTACTGAAAGGTAATGTAGAGAAGGGTAATCAGGTAATCATTGATTATGTAGACGGTGAGTTTATTGTAAAGAAAAAAGAGGGAGTATCCATCTCTAAATAATTTTATGCAAAGACAGCGAGGCTTTAAGTGCCAAGCTGTCTTTTTTTCTGTACAATTAATGATAAGAACAAATATTCGAGGTGAAAGCAATTTGGCAAAGAAAAAAACAAAGTTTGTATGTTCAGGCTGTGGCTATGAAACTGCAAAATGGATGGGAAGATGTCCAGGGTGTGGAGAATGGAATAAGATGGTGGAAGAAGTTGAGATGGTCGCAAAGGGACCACGAGGAGCATTCCAGCATTCTGCTACAGTTACCCAAAAGGCTCTCCCAATTATTCAGGTCGAAGCGACTGAAGAATCCCGTGTAGCGACGGAAATGGGCGAACTGAATCGCGTATTGGGTGGCGGTATTGTACCCGGTTCGCTCGTATTAATCGGGGGAGATCCGGGGATTGGGAAATCTACACTATTACTACAAGTTTCAGCATTACTTTCGAATAAAGGGCATCGTGTGCTTTATATTTCTGGAGAGGAGTCCATTCGTCAAACAAAATTACGAGCAGAGCGTCTAGGAGTGGTTTCTCAAGAGCTTTACATATATTCCGAGACGAATCTCGAATTTTTAAACCAAACCATTGATGAAGTACAACCGAAATTTGTCATTGTCGATTCCATACAAACCGTCTTTCATCCAGAAGTAACAAGTGCACCAGGTAGTGTATCGCAAGTTCGTGAATGTACGGCAGAACTGATGCGAATCGCCAAGACAAAAGGCATTGCTATTTTCTTGGTCGGGCATGTAACAAAAGAGGGGCAAATTGCCGGACCTCGTATTTTAGAGCATATGGTTGATACAGTGTTATATTTTGAAGGAGAAAGACATCATAATCATCGTATTCTACGCAGCCAAAAAAACCGCTTCGGCTCTACCAATGAAATTGCGATATTTGAAATGCTTCAAGGGGGATTAAAGGAAGTGCTGAATCCTTCTGAATTATTTTTGCAGGAGCGGTCACAAGGAGCAGCGGGATCCACTATTGTTGCATCAATGGAGGGGACAAGACCCATCCTTGTTGAAATTCAATCTTTAGTAACACCTACAAGCTTTAATTACCCTAAACGTATGGCAACTGGTGTCGATCAAAACCGAGTGCAATTGCTAATGGCAGTGCTAGAAAAACGGATGGGCCTCATGCTACAAGCTCAGGACGCATATATTAAAGTGGCTGGTGGTGTCAAATTGGATGAGCCAGCAATTGATTTAGCGGTGTTGACAAGTATTGTCTCAAGCTTTAAAGATCAAGCTGTGCGAGCAACGGACTGCTTTATTGGTGAAGTAGGGCTGACAGGTGAGGTACGTCGAGTATCACGGATTGAACAGCGTGTTATTGAAGCGGCAAAGCTTGGGTTTAAAAGAGCTTTCATACCTGCCTCCAATATTGGTGGTTGGGATTTTCCACAGGGAATAGAAATTGTCGGAGTAGAAACGATCAAAGATGCATTAAATGCATGCTTTAGAGAGTTGTAAAGGGAAATTGTGCATGTTGGATACCATTCTGACATGCATTTTCCGTCATTTTTAACGTTAAAATCGGAAACTCAAGTAAGGGGATAGGCGTCCTAGATAATAGCAGGATAAAGTCATGCAAGAGTGTCATCGAAAACACAGTAAGATAGAGGTTGGAAAGAATGATGTCTAAATGATTTGTCCCTGTGAATGAACATCAAAAATAATGATAATTTGATGAGCTCATGAAGGATTTTCTACAGTAAACTATGTATAATCTTAACTAACAATAGGAGGTGACAGCTTGTGAAAAAATTTGTTCAAATTGCCTTTTTACTGATTGGAGGAGCATTGGGCCTTGTTTTCTTACCGCCATTATACGAATTGCTTCATTTATCATCTAATCCTTGGCTAGATAATCCTTACGTATCAGTAGCATTAGGCGCGCTTTTACTATTTACACTGTCTTTTGCATTTTCCGATTATTTTGTGAAGCTCATTAGCTGGATGGAAGAGGTCCTGTTTAAGGTGCCTATCGGTGATTTATTTTTTGGTACGCTTGGTTTAATCATGGGACTGATTGTAGCTTATTTTTTAGGCTTCGCCATCGATAGTGTGCAATTCCCTGTAATTACAGAAGTACTCCCTATTATTCTGTCATTTGTATTAGGTTATTTAGGGTTCCGTTTAGGTTTTAGAAAAAGAGATGAATTAATACAGCTTTTTACTTTACGTAGTAATAATACAAAGAAAAAGGCTGCTGAAGGTGCTGAAATTCAAGAAATACGTGGGAGTTATAAGCTGTTAGATACGAGCGTTATTATTGATGGTCGTATTGCTGATATTTCTGGAACTGGCTTCATAGAAGGAGTCTTAGTCGTACCTCAATTTGTCCTTACAGAGCTGCAGCATATTGCCGATTCTTCCGATACGTTAAAACGTACAAGAGGACGTCGTGGATTAGATATTTTAAGAAAATTACAAGATGAACGTAAGACCAAAGTGGAAATTACGGATGAAGATTTTGAGGATGTACAAGAGGTGGATTTAAAGCTTGTACGTCTTGCAAAGAAAATGGGGAATGACACACAGATTGTCACAAATGATTTTAACTTGAATAAAGTCTGTGAGCTCCATCATGTGAAAGTATTAAATATTAATGATTTAGCGAATGCGGTGAAGCCTGTTGTAATCCCAGGTGAAGATATGCAGGTTGTGGTCATCAAGGATGGTAAAGAGCATAATCAAGGGGTTGCCTATTTAGATGATGGAACAATGATTGTTGTTGAAGGTGGTCGTAGTTATATCGGACAGGCCATTACTGTGACAGTAACGAGTGTGCTGCAAACATCAGCGGGTCGAATGATATTTGCCAAGCCGAAGGACGATTAGGATGTGGAAAAATGCAATATGAAGTAGTACTACCTGCGGCAGGAAGCGGAAAACGCATGGGTGCGGGACAAAATAAATTGTTTTTAAAACTTTTAGAGAAGCCTATTCTGATCCACACGCTAGAAGTGTTTCAACAAGATCCTTTTTGCACTGGTATTTGGCTGGCTGTAAAACCAGAAGAACGTACTTATATTCAAGAATTGCTAGAGCAATTTGAGATTACAAAAGTGAAGGGCTTACCTGATGGCGGTGCTGAGCGACAGCATTCAGTCCATTCATGTATGAAAGAGATGCAGCAGGTAGATATTGTGCTTGTCCACGATGCAGCTCGGCCTTTTATTACACATGGTATTATCGCTAGCCTTGTACAAAGTGCTCATGAGTTTGGGGCAGCTATTGCAGGGGTTCGAGCGAAGGATACAATGAAAAAGGTTCGTAATGGTATTATCGAAGAAACAGTTGATCGTGATAGCTTATGGATGATTCAAACGCCACAAGCCTTCCAATTTGATTTAATTGTGGAGGCAGAGGATGTTGCTGAGAAGGTGGGCTTTCTTGGTACAGATGAAGCTATGCTAGTTGAACGCTTAGGTCATGCAGTGCATATTGTAGAAAGTAGCTATGAAAATGTCAAAATGACGACACAGGAAGATTTAATATTTGGTGAAGCTATTTTACGAAAACGAGCATTGCAAATAAACGAATAGTAATCTAAAAATCTCATTGGCAATTGTTGCTAATGGGATTTTATCTTGATTTAGCTAATGTTTATAGAGCCAGACGCAGGCTTATGCTGAGATGTAAGTGAGGGAAAATGCTCACTATTTGCTATCAGCTCAATTTCCTAGGAAATATGTTAAAATGTGAGGGTATAATAGTGAGTGAATATAAAAGTGAAAGAAGGTGAATGAGACTGCGCTTACAGCAGGCAAAGAGCTGGTTTGATCCACATGTTTTGCTAAAGTAGTCTCTCTATATGTTTCGAATTGGACAAGGTTTTGATGTACATGCATTTGAAGAAGGTCGTCCATTAATTATTGGTGGTATTACGATTCCACATGAAAAAGGGCTAGTAGGGCATTCTGATGCAGATGTTCTTTTACACACGGTTACGGATGCAGCTCTAGGGGCAATTGGAGAGGGAGATATCGGTCGTCATTTTCCAGATACGGACCCAGCCTTTAAAGACGCTGATTCAGCAAAACTATTAGCGTATATTTGGAAAATTGTTGAGGACAAAGGCTATGTGCTAGGGAATGTAGATTGTACAATTATGGCACAGCGCCCCAAGATGGCGCCTTATATTGGACAGATGCAAAATCGCATCGCTGAATTGCTCCATGCAGAGCCGTCTCAAGTCAATGTAAAGGCAACGACAACTGAACGTTTAGGTTTTACAGGTCGTGAGGAAGGTATAGCGGCTATGGCCACAATTCTATTGATGAAGAAATAAATGCGGATTAACTCCGCTTTTATTTCCTGTAACAGAGTGGTAAAATGAACAAAGTCAATTTTTTGATCGAAAATTTAGGAGGCTTTTAATATGACGAAAGAAGTTCGCGTTCGATACGCGCCATCTCCAACAGGTTTTTTACATATCGGTGGAGCGCGTACAGCATTATTCAATTATTTATATGCAAAACATCATAACGGTAAATTCATTGTACGTATTGAAGATACGGATATTGAACGTAATGTAGAGGGCGGAGAAGCATCTCAGCTAGATAACCTAAAATGGTTAGGTATTGAATATGATGAGTCCATTGATATTGGTGGACCTTATGCGCCTTATCGTCAAATGGAACGTCTTGATATTTACAAAGAGCACGCTGAGAAATTATTAGAACAAGGTGTTGCTTACAAATGTTTCTGTTCATCAGAAAAGCTTGAAGCATCACGTGAAGAACAAAAAGCAAGGGGTGTAGCGGCTCCTACTTATGATGGGACATGTCGTCACTTATCAGCAGAGGAAGTCGCAGCTAAAGAAGCAGCGGGCGAGCCATATACAATCCGTATGCGTGTTCCTGAAAATGTAACTTATGAGTTTGAAGATTTAGTTCGTGGACCAGTTACATTTGAATCTAAAGACATTGGTGATTGGGTACTTGTAAAAGCAAATGGTATTCCAACATATAACTATGCGGTTGTGCTAGACGATCACTTTATGGAAATCTCGCATGTTTTCCGTGGAGAAGAGCATTTATCGAATACGCCAAAGCAAATGATGATTTTTGATGCATTTGGCTGGGAATATCCACGCTTCGGTCATATGACATTAATTATTAATGAAAATCGTAAAAAGCTATCTAAACGTGATGAATCAATTATTCAATTTGTCACGCAATATAAAGATTTAGGATATCTTCCTGAAGCAATGTTCAACTTCTTTGCGCTACTTGGATGGTCTCCAGAAGGGGAAGAAGAGATCTTCTCGAAAGAAGAGTTTATTAAAATCTTTGATGAAAAACGTCTTTCTAAATCACCATCTATGTTCGATAAGCAAAAGCTGACATGGATGAATAATCAATATATTAAAAAACTATCTTTAGAAGAAGTCGTAGCATTGTCTTTACCACACTTGCAAAAAGCAGAGCTATTACCTGAAGAACTTACGGCAGAGCAATATGCATGGGCGACGGATTTAATCGCACTTTATCACGATCAAATGAGCTTTGGGGCAGAGATTGTGGAGTTATCTAGCCTATTCTTTAACGACCATATTGAATATGATGAAGAAGCAAAAGAGGTTTTAGCGGGAGAGCAAGTGCCTGAAGTAATGGCAGCATTTAAAGCAGAGCTTGATCAATTAGAAGAATTTACACCAGATGCAGTAAAAGCTGCTATTAAAGCTGTGCAAAAAGCAACAGGTCATAAAGGTAAAAATCTATTTATGCCAATTCGTGTTGTAACAACAGGTGAAACGCATGGACCAGAGTTACCAAATGCGATTTGTTTAATTGGTAAAGAGAAAACAATTGACCGCGTAGAAAAATTTGCCCAATAAAGAGAAATTTATTGACAATCCATTCTTTCGTTGTAAAATGTATTTACATTGAAAAAGCGTTGATAAGGAGAAGTAAGTGGCGCATGCTCTTAAGAGAGGACCATCACCGGCTGAAAGTGGTCTGAGCCCAGGCAAAACTGAAATGCACCTTTGAGCATAGAGCTGAACTATAGTAGGCTTTATCGAGTCGTTCCCGTTAAAGAACGTCCAGAGTGGAGGGCATCTTTGCCTTCAAACAGAGTGGAACCACGCATTTTAAGCGTCTCTGTCATTCCCTTTTGGGGATGATAGGGGCGCTTTTTATTTTTTAGAAAAAGGCAATGATGCAGGCTTCATTAATTTACAAGGAGGCGTCAATACCACATCATCTACGCAGGGAATCTGAAGGAAATTGGCAATTGCTATCGTTTTAGTGTGTAGGATTTCAAAGGATTTGAGCAAGACCAACATGAAAAGGGGGAGTTTTTGTGTTTAAAAGAATGAAGGAAGATGTGGAAACAATTTTTGAGAATGATCCAGCAGCGCGTAGTGTATTTGAAGTGGTGTTAACCTATTCTGGTTTGCATGCGACATGGGCGCATCGAGTGGCGCATTGGTTCTTTAAAAGACGTTTTTATTTTATAGCTCGTGCCATTTCGCAAATTAGCCGTTTCTTTACGGGGATTGAAATTCACCCAGGTGCAAAAATTGGTCGTCGTTTCTTTATAGACCATGGTATGGGTGTTGTCATTGGTGAAACATGTGAAATTGGTAATAATGTTACTTTGTATCAAGGTGTAACATTAGGTGGTACAGGGAAAGAAAAAGGAAAACGACACCCTACGTTAGAGGACAATGTGCTTGTTGCAACGGGCGCGAAAGTATTAGGCTCTATCACAATTGGTGAGAATAGTAAAATTGGTGCGGGATCAGTTGTTTTAAAAGAAGTACCGCCAAACGCTACAGTTGTCGGTATTCCTGGTAAAATAGTAATTAAGGATGGAGTTCGTCTAGAGAAAAAACTAGATCATCAAAATATACCTGATCCTGTGGAAGAACGTTGTCAAGTTTTCGAGAAGCAAATCACTGAATTGCAGCAGGAAATCGAACGCTTACAAAAGGAGAGAGAAACACAATGAGTATTCAAATATTTAACTCATTAACAAGACAAAAGGAAACCTTCGTACCGCTAGAAGAAGGAAAAGTTAAAATGTATGTCTGCGGTCCGACTGTTTATAACTATATCCATATTGGAAATTCACGTCCTGTCATTGTGTATGATACAGTTCGCCGTTATTTTCAATATAAAGGCTATGATGTAAAATTCGTATCCAATTTTACGGATGTAGACGATAAAATCATTAAGGCAGCAAATGCGTTAGGCGAAGAAGTGCATGAATTAACAGAGCGCTTTATTGCTGCGTACTTCGAGGATGTTACAGCACTAGGGTGCAAAAAAGCGGATGTTCATCCACGTGTAACAGAGCATATGGACGATATCATTCAATTTATTCAAGTATTAATTGATAAAGGCTATGCTTATGAATCTGCTGGGGATGTGTATTATCGCACACGTAAGTTTGATGGCTATGGTAAATTATCGCATCAATCAGTAGACGATTTAAAAATCGGTGCTCGTATTGAAGCAGGCGAGAAAAAAGATGATGCATTAGATTTTGCTTTATGGAAAGCTGCGAAGCCGGGTGAGATCTTCTGGGAAAGTCCATGGGGAGATGGTCGTCCAGGCTGGCATATTGAATGTTCTGTAATGGCTCGTGAGCATTTAGGAGATACTATTGATATTCATGCTGGTGGGCAAGATTTAACTTTCCCTCACCATGAAAATGAAATTGCTCAATCAGAAGCACATAACGATAAAACATTTGCACGTTATTGGATGCATAACGGGTATATTAATATCGATAATGAAAAGATGTCTAAATCTCTTGGCAATTTCATTCTTGTTAATGATATTCGTAAACAAATTAATCCACAGATACTACGTTTCTTTATGCTATCGGTTCATTATCGTCACCCAATTAACTTTGCTAAAGATTTAGTAGAAGCTGCTGCAACGGGCTTAGAACGCATTCGTACAGCTTACAATAATGTGAAGCATCGTCTTACAACTACAGCAAGCTTAGGTGATCACTCGGAAGAATGGCTGAGCAAAATTGCTGAACAAAAAGCACAGTTTGAAGAGGCAATGGATGATGACTTTAATACTGCAAACGCTATTTCAGTATTATTCGAGGTAGCACGTATTGCTAATATTTACTTAAATGAAGCAAATACTTGCAAAAAAGTTTTAGAAACATTTATGGAAACTTTTGAAGTAGTAGGCGACGTCTTAGGTATTGAATTTGTAAAAGAAGAAGAGCTATTAGACGAAGAAATTGAAGCATTGCTACAAGAGCGCGTAGAGGCACGTAAAAACCGTGATTTTGCTCGTTCTGATGAGATCCGTGACCATTTGCAAGCCCAGGGTATCATTTTAGAAGATACACGACAAGGAACTAGATGGAAACGAGGGTAATAAAGTTGGATAAACTTCGCAATGAAGATGTTAAGCAATTAAATGCGCTGGCATTAGCCTATATGGGGGATGCCGTATTAGAACAAAAAATACGTGAGCATTTGCTACGTTCTGGCCGTGTTAAGCCGAATACGCTGCATCGAGAGGCAACTCGTTATGTTTCAGCAAAAGCGCAATCTATGATCGTTCATCGCATGATGGATGAAAATTATTTAACAGAGGAGGAATTGGCTGTGTTCCGTCGTGGACGCAATGCCAAATCCGGCTCTGTACCAAAAAATACAGATGTCCAAACCTATCGTAATAGCTCAGGCTTTGAGGCAGTGCTTGGTAGTTTATATTTATTAAATGAACTAGAACGCGTGTATGAAATCATTGCATATGCTATTCAAATAATCGAGGAATCAAAGGGAGTGTCTAAATAATGGCAGAACAAAATGGTGAAATTATTGCCGGTAAAAACCCAGTGTTAGAAGCACTTCGTTCAGGCCGCGATATGAATAAAGTATGGATTGCAGAAGGTGTCAAAAAATCTGGTGTGAATGAATTGCTAGATTTAGCCCGAGAACGTGGTGTAATAGTTCAGTTTGTCCCAAAAAAGAAAGTCGATCAATTATCGAGTGCTAATCATCAAGGAATTGTTGCATCTGTTGCCGCTTATAAGTATGCTGAACTTGAGGATTTATTTGCAGCTGCAGCCAATAAACAGGAAGATCCTTTTTTCCTAATTTTAGACGAGCTAGAGGATCCTCATAATCTAGGGTCTATTATGCGAACGGCTGATGCTATCGGAGCACATGGTATTATTATTCCAAAGCGTCGATCTGTTAGTTTAACAGCTGTAGTGGCAAAAGCATCCACAGGTGCTATTGAACATGTTCCAGTTGTACGTGTGAACAATCTTGCTCAAACGGTTGATGAACTAAAAGAACGAGGTGTATGGATCGCTGGTACAGATGCGAAGGGCTCGGTGGATTATCGAAAAATGGATGCCACATTACCGTTAGCCATCATTATTGGCAGTGAGGGCAAGGGAATGGGTCGTTTATTAAAAGAAAAATGCGATTTTTTATATCACTTACCAATGGTTGGGCATGTTACATCATTAAACGCATCAGTTGCTGCAGCGCTTTTAATGTATGAAGTGTATCGTAAACGTCAAGAAGCGAATGAGTAACAATGAAAAACATTTTGCTTGTTGATGGCTATAATATGATTGGATCTTGGAAAGAGCTGCGGCCATTGCGTGATACAAATTTTGAGGATGCGCGCAGAAAGCTGATAGAAGTTATGGCTGAATATAAAGCGGCTATGGACTGGCGCGTAATTATTGTTTTTGACGCACATCTTGTACCAGGAGTTGAGCAATCTTATATAGAAAATGGTGTAGAAGTCATTTATACCCGTAAAAATGAAACGGCAGATGAACGAATAGAAAAAATGACGCGTGAACTAAAGGCTAGAAATGTACAGATACATGTAGCAACGTCCGATATGGCAGAGCAAAGCGTTATCTTTGGTAATGGTGCTCTAAGGAAATCGGCTAGAGAGCTAGAAATTGATACAAGCATTATCCAACATAAAATTTCACATGACGTGAGGCGCAAACAAGAAAGCAAGCCGCCTTCTCGTATAGAATTAAAGCCAGATGTTGCACTTGCTTTTGAAAAATGGCGACGAGGATTGAAATGATAGATTGACGCATATTTTCCAATTCCGTTATACTGTTCCTAATTATCTGTTGTGGCTGAGGTGATACCATGTTTAAAAATAGCATTGTACAAGTGACACAAGATTTTGAACGATTCAATGATGAAGAACTTATTGAAATGGTGCATCAAGGTAATACAGATGCGTTGGATTACTTAATTACGAAATACCGTTTGTTAGTAAGAGCAAAGGCAAGGTCCTATTTCTTAATTGGAGCAGATAAGGAAGACATCGTGCAAGAGGGTATGATTGGTTTATATAAAGCGATCCGTGATTTTAAAGGCGATAAACTGGCTTCTTTTAGGGCTTTTGCAGAGCTGTGTATTACAAGGCAGATTATCACGGCGATTAAAACAGCTACTAGGCAAAAGCATATTCCACTAAACTCCTATATCTCTTTGGACAAGCCTATATTTGATGAAGAGTCAGACCGAACGCTAATGGATGTGCTAACAGGTGCTATTATGGACGATCCAGAAGAATTGATGATTCATAGAGAAGAGTTCGGCTATTTAGAAGAAAAAATGAGTGAGATTTTAAGTGAATTAGAACTACAAGTTTTAGCTTTATATTTAGATGGTCAGTCTTATCATGAAATTTCTGAGAAATTAAATCGCCATGTGAAATCGATTGATAATGCATTGCAGCGGGTCAAGCGTAAATTAGAGCGACATTTGGTCCTTGAGGAAATGTCTTAGTCCATATAGGCCTTTATTGACATTGACAAATATAGGTGTTAGTCTTAAAAAGACAAAGTGCCGAAAAAGGTGAGTATATGGCAAAAAAAGTCGTGCTAAATTGCGAGAAATGCGGGTCGAGAAATTACACGTTCCCAGCTAAAGAAGGTTCAACTGTACGTCTCGAATTAAAGAAATTTTGCTCGCATTGCAATGAACATACAATGCATAAACAAACGCTATAAAATGATATGTAAATAGACAGATATGATTGATTCGGAGGTTAAGCTAGAATGGGCAAGATCAAAGGCTTTTTAAGTGATGTAATGTCTGAAATGCGCAAAACAAGCTGGCCAAAAAGTAAAGAACTAACGAAATATACAGTCGTTGTAATTTCAACTGTTGTCATTATGGCTTTATTTTTTGTATTAGTTGACTTAGGTGTTTCATCATTATTCCGCTGGTACTTAGATTTATAATTTAGTAAATAGCATATTTTTGAAATAGCCCGTCCATTGTAATAACGGGTTTTTTCGTTTGTTTTATCTTCATTCAGCAGAAAACTTTATCTATTGGTTTGACGACATGGTGAAGTGAAGGTCAGTAAAATACGCTCATGATGATAAGGATGCTACTAGGAGAGTATGATAGTAGTGATTGATGACTATGCTAGTTTCGGTATATATCATCGGGCTTTCGCTGGCTATTAGCGAAAGCTATATTTTTCTAATGAGATGTTTGTGAAAAGAGTAAGAATGCGTTTAGCATATCGCGATTCATTTTCACTTTTATTTGTAAGGGAGGGACGGACGAGGAGTCCTAGTAGTTATGGAGAAAAATTGGTATGTTGTTCATACGTATTCAGGGTATGAAAACCGTGTAAAAGCAAACCTAGAAAAACGTGTAGAAACAATGGGAATGCAAGATAAAATCTTCCGTGTAATTGTTCCTGAGCACGAGGAAACAGAAATGAAAGATGGGAAAAAGCGCACGATGATGCGCAAAGTTTTCCCTGGTTATGTGTTAGTTGAGTTAATTATGACAGACGATTCTTGGTATGTAGTACGAAATACGCCAGGCGTTACTGGCTTTATCGGCTCATCAGGTGGAGGAGCAAAACCAACACCTTTACTACCAGAGGAAGCAGATCGTCTACTACAACAAATGGGTATGACTGATAAGGTTGTAGAAGTTGATATAACTGTTGGTGAGGCTGTTGAAGTATTAGAAGGGCCGTTCGCTCATTTCCAAGGGCGTGTTGAGGAAATTGACACGGAAAAAGGAAAAATAAAAGTGTCGGTTGATATGTTTGGTCGCGAAACAATTATGGAGCTAGATTTCGAACAAATTCAAAAATTATAGTTCCAGTAATTGATCTATGACATGTCAATTGGTAGATGTTTCGCAGATTTTGTTAATTACTACTTGCTTAAAAAAATTAAAAGTGGTATCATTTCATAGGTCAGACTGTCATACTTTTAGTTGACGTCTGTATTGATAATTTTAATGTTATCGGCACTTAGCTGACAGACAGATATTGAGTGGGAGGGGCAACCCAATTACCACATCACGGACTTAAGGAGGTGTGTCTCGTGGCTAAAAAAGTTATTAAAGTTGTAAAACTTCAAATCCCTGCTGGTAAAGCTAACCCAGCTCCACCGGTTGGTCCTGCATTAGGTCAAGCGGGTGTGAACATCATGGGATTCTGTAAAGAATTCAATGCGCGTACTGCTGATCAAGCTGGTCTTATTATTCCAGTTGAAATTTCAGTATTCGAGGACCGTTCTTTCACTTTCATTACAAAAACTCCACCTGCAGCAGTGTTACTTAAAGTAGCAGCTGGTATCCAATCAGGATCTGGTGAACCAAATCGTAAAAAAGTGGCAACGGTTAAGCGTGATAAAGTTCGCGAAATCGCTGAAACTAAAATGCCAGACCTTAACGCTGCTTCAGTGGAAGCTGCTATGTTAATGGTTGAAGGTACTGCACGAAGCATGGGTATTGTTATCGAAGACTAATCCCATTTACTTGATGTTTTGTTTTTTGGAAGGTTGCGAAGTTTCTTTGTGAACACGCAACCTTTATTCGTGGGAGGTAAAATCCGCTATAACCACAATCAAGGAGGAAATATATAATGGCTAAAAAAGGTAAAAAACTGCAAGATGCAGTAAAATTAATTGATCGTAACTCACTATATAGTGCACAAGAAGCAATCGAACTTGCTCAAAAAACTAGCACAGTTAACTTCGACGCTACTGTAGAAGTTGCTTTCCGTCTAGGTATTGATACTCGTAAAAACGACCAACAAATCCGTGGTGCAGTAGTGCTACCAAACGGTACTGGTAAAACTCAACGTGTATTAGTATTCGCAAAAGGTGAGAAACTTAAAGAAGCTGAAGCAGCTGGTGCTGACTATGTAGGCGATGCAGAATACATCCAAAAAATCCAACAAGGTTGGTTTGATTTCGATGTAATCGTAGCAACTCCTGACATGATGGGCGAAGTTGGTAAACTTGGTCGTGTATTAGGACCTAAAGGTTTAATGCCAAACCCTAAAACTGGTACAGTTACTTTCGATGTAACAAAAGCGATCGAAGAAATCAAAGCTGGTAAAGTAGAATACCGTGCTGATAAAGCTGGTATCATCCACGCTCCTATCGGTAAAGTTTCTTTCTCAGCAGAAAAATTAGTAGAAAACTTCTTAGCTGTTTTTGATGTAGTGCAAAAAGCAAAACCTGCTGCAGCTAAAGGTACTTACATGAAATCTGTAAATGTTACAACTACAATGGGCCCAGCTATTAAAGTTGACGCTTCTAACGTAGTAGTAAAATAATTTATATATATGTGTTGACGACAGTGAGTATACATGATATTATAGTTGCTGTTGTGAATTATCCATTTGTACCGTAGACAGTAGGGGTGACTTGTCACTTAATGATCCTACCGAGGACATCGGAATTCAGATTCTTATTTTAAAGATGATGACTTTCAGCCTCTGCGTCTATTTGACCCAGAGGCTTTTCTTTTGTCGGTATAAATGACCCATTCTAATAGGAGGTGTCATCATGAGCAAAGCAATCGAAAACAAACAAGTACAAGTTCAAGAGATTACTGAAAAATTCCAAGGCGCTGCTTCTGTAGTAGTTGTGGATTACCGTGGTCTTAATGTTGCACAAGTAACTGAGCTTCGTAAACAACTTCGTGAAGCTGGCGTTGAGTTCAAAGTTTACAAAAATACTTTAACTCGTCGTGCTGCTGAGGCTGCTGGTCTTGAAGGAATCAACGACGTATTAGTTGGTCCTAACGCAATTGCGTTCTCAAATGAAGATGTTGTAGCGCCTGCTAAAATCATCAACGAGTTCGCTAAGAAAAACGAAGCTTTAGAAATTAAAGCGGGTATTATTGAAGGTACAATCTCTTCTGTTGAAGATGTTAAAGCACTTGCAGAACTTCCATCACGCGAAGGTCTACTTTCTATGCTTTTATCTGTACTTCAAGCTCCAGTGCGTAACTTCGCACTTGCAACAAAAGCTGTTGCAGAACAAAAAGAAGAACAAGGCGCGTAATTTAATACGCACTCAAACTTCTGCGGCCTGATCGCAAAAAAATAAAACATTATCCAATTAGGAGGAAATTATAATGAATAAAGAGCAAATCTTAGAAGCTATCAAAGCTATGACAGTTCTTGAATTAAACGATTTAGTAAAAGCAATCGAAGAAGAATTCGGTGTAACAGCTGCTGCTCCTGTAGCAGTAGTTGCTGGCGGTGCTGCTGCAGCTGAAGAAAAAACTGAATTTGACGTAGTATTAGCATCTGCTGGTGCAGAAAAAATCAAAGTAATCAAAGTGGTTCGTGAAATCACTGGTTTAGGTCTTAAAGAAGCTAAAGAAGTAGTAGATAACGCTCCTAAAGCTCTTAAAGAAGGCGTTTCTAAAGATGAAGCTGAAGAAATCAAAGCTAAACTTGAAGAAGTTGGCGCATCTGTAGAAGTTAAGTAATCTCGTATTACTTTTTAACAAAAGGAAAGCTCGTCATTTTGGCGAGCTTTTTTCTTCATTCTGAGGAGGCATGAAAATGTCAGATCATTATTATACAAGTAAGCCTCAAACTGAGAGTAAACCTCGTCACTGGACATTCAAGTTACTAGGGCATTCGTTTTCGTTTGAAACGGATGCAGGTGTATTTAGTAAAAGCGAAGTAGATTTTGGATCCCGTGTTTTAATAGACGCTTTTAAAATGCCTAATATTAATGGTGCGATATTGGATGTAGGTTGTGGATATGGGCCGATAGGATTATCGATTGCCAAAGCGAATCCAGACCGTACCGTTTATATGATGGATATAAATGAACGCGCAGTTACACTTTCGCAGAAAAATGCGCAAGTGAACGGTGTTCAAAATGTGCGAATATTTGTGAGTGACGGCCTATCGATGGTTGATACAGATGTAGAAGCTGCAGCTATCTTAACGAATCCACCAATTCGTGCAGGGAAGGAAACGATTTTCCGCTTTTACGATGGAGCTTATGATCGACTAGTGCCTTCGGGTGAGCTTTGGGTAGTCATCCAGAAGAAACAAGGAGCACCATCGACAGTAAGTTACCTAGAAGAAAAATTTTCAGAAGTCGATATTGTCGAGAAGAAAAAAGGGTACTGGATAGTACGCGCAAAAAAATAAATGAAATATGTATAATTTATTGACTTGACAAATCGGCTATGATAATATGATACAATGCAAAAATATTATTTTGAGGTCGTATGCCCTTTTGTATAGAAATGTTTTTATATGGGTATACTTGCCAAGATAAGTTTAGTTAACCGAAAATGAGATCTTTTTGAAGACTCGTTTTCTTTTTGTCTTTCGAAATCATACACTATTTGTATGATTTTGCAAAGACCTAATATCGCTTTATTGAGGGGTGAATGAGTTGACAGGTCAACTAGTTCAGTACGGACAACACCGCCAGCGTAGAAGCTTTGCGCGTATTAAAGAGGTGCTTGAGCTTCCAAATCTGATTGAGATTCAAACGGCGTCTTACGAGTGGTTCCTTGAAGAAGGTTTACGTGAAATGTTCCGTGACATTTCGCCGATCGAGGACTTTACAGGTAATCTTTCATTAGAATTCATCGATTATTCATTAGGTGAGCCTAAGTATGATGTTGATGAATGTAAAGAGCGAGATGTTACTTACGCAGCTCCATTACGTGTGAAAGTACGTCTTTACAACAAAGAAACAGACGAAGTGAAAGAACAAGATGTCTTCATGGGTGACTTCCCATTAATGACAGAAACAGGTACGTTCATTATCAATGGTGCTGAACGTGTTATCGTTTCACAATTAGTTCGTTCACCAAGTGTGTATTTCCATGATAAAACTGATAAAAACGGTAAAAAAGGTTTCGGCGCAACAGTGATTCCAAACCGTGGTGCATGGTTAGAGTATGAAACTGATGCAAAAGACGTAGTTTATGTGCGTATCGATCGTACTCGTAAGCTACCAGTAACAGTGTTACTACGTGCACTAGGTTTCGGTTCAGACCAAGAAATTATCGATATTATCGGTGATAACGAGTATTTACGTAATACGTTAGAAAAAGATAACTCTGAAAGTACAGAAAAAGCACTTTTAGAAATCTATGAACGTTTACGTCCAGGTGAGCCTCCAACAGTAGAAAGTGCGAAGAGTTTATTGTATTCTCGTTTCTTCGATGCAAAACGTTATGATTTAGCGAATGTTGGTCGCTACAAAATGAATAAAAAGCTTCATATTAAAAATCGTTTATTTAACCAAACGATTGCTGAAACGCTTGTAGATCCTGAAACAGGCGAAATTTTAGTAGAAAAGGGTACAGTGCTTGACCGTCGTACTTTAGATAAAATTCTACCTTACCTAGAAGATTCATCAAAAGGTATTGGTTACCGTACTTTATCGCAAGTTGGTGGCGTGCTTGAGGACGATGTAACAATCCAATCTATTAAGATTTATGCACCGAAAGATGAAGCACAAAAAGAAATTAATATCATCAGTAATGCGTACATTGATGAAGAAGTGAAGAATATTACACCAGCTGACGTTTTATCTTCAGTAAGCTATTTCTTCAACTTACTTTACCAAGTAGGCGCAACAGATGATATTGACCATTTAGGTAACCGTCGTCTACGTTCAGTAGGTGAGTTACTACAAAACCAATTCCGTATCGGTTTATCTCGTATGGAACGTGTAGTACGTGAGCGTATGTCCATTAACGACACAGCTGCAATCGTACCGCAACAATTAATTAATATTCGTCCTGTAATTGCGTCTATTAAAGAGTTCTTCGGTAGCTCTCAATTATCTCAATTCATGGACCAAACAAACCCTCTAGCAGAGTTAACACATAAACGTCGTTTATCTGCATTAGGGCCTGGTGGTTTAACACGTGAGCGTGCTGGTTTTGAAGTGCGTGACGTTCACTACTCTCACTACGGTCGTATGTGTCCAATCGAGACACCTGAGGGTCCAAACATTGGTTTAATCAACTCATTATCTTCATTTGCCAAAGTCAATAAATTTGGATTCATCGAAACGCCTTATCGTCGTATTGATCACGAAACAGGCCGAGTAACGGATCAAATTGATTATTTAACAGCTGATGAAGAAGATAACTACTATGTAGCACAAGCAAACTCGCTATTAAATCCAGATGGTACATTTACTAATGAAGAAGTAGTAGGTCGTTTCCGTGGGGATAACACAGTATTCAATAAAGCTCAAATGGACTACATGGACGTATCTCCTAAACAAGTAGTTTCTGCTGCGACTGCCTGTATCCCGTTCTTAGAAAACGATGACTCTAACCGTGCACTTATGGGTGCCAACATGCAACGTCAAGCAGTTCCACTTCTTAACCCAGAAGCACCATTCGTTGGTACGGGTATGGAACATGTTGATGCGCGTGATTCAGGTGCAGCTGTTGTAGCGAAATACGATGGTATTGTTGAGCACGTAGAGGCTCGCTCTATCCATGTTCGTCGCATTGAAGTTGTAGACGGCAAAGAGGTTAAAGGCGATTTAACAAAATATAAATTACAAAAATTCATTCGTTCAAACCAAGGTACTTCATATAACCAACGTCCACTTGTAAAAGTTGGCGAGCGTGTGAAACCTCGTGATATTTTAGCAGACGGTCCATCAATGGAAAGAGGAGAACTGGCTCTTGGACGTAACGTACTTGTTGCATTCATGACTTGGAACGGCTTTAACTATGAGGATGCTGTTATTATGAGCGAGCGCCTTGTAAAAGACGATGTCTATACATCTGTTCATATTGAAGAATATGAATCAGAATCTCGTGATACAAAGCTTGGGCCTGAAGAAATCACTCGCGATATTCCGAACGTTGGGGAAGATGCACTTCGTAACCTAGACGAACGTGGTATTATCCGTATTGGTGCGGAAGTACGTGATGGCGATATTCTGGTAGGGAAAGTAACACCTAAAGGGGTTACAGAATTAACTGCGGAAGAGCGTTTATTACATGCAATCTTCGGTGAAAAGGCTCGTGAGGTTCGTGATACTTCATTACGTGTACCACACGGTGCTGGCGGTATCATTCTTGACGTTAAAGTATTTAACCGTGAAGATGGCGATGAATTACCACCAGGCGTTAACCAATTAGTTCGTGCTTATATTGTTCAAAAACGTAAAATTCGCGTTGGGGACAAAATGGCCGGACGTCATGGTAACAAAGGGGTTATCTCTCGTATCTTACCGGAAGAAGATATGCCGTTCATGCCAGATGGCACGCCTGTTGATATCATGTTAAATCCACTTGGTGTACCTTCTCGTATGAATATCGGACAAGTTTTAGAGTTACACTTAGGTATGGCTTCCCGCTACCTAGGCGTCCACATGGCAACACCAGTATTTGATGGTGCTAATGAAGAAGACGTTTGGGAAACAATGGAAGAAGCAGGGATGAACCGTGACGGTAAAACAATCCTGTATGATGGACGTTCTGGTGAACCATTTGATAACCGTGTATCTGTTGGGATCATGTACATGATCAAACTTGCTCACATGGTTGATGATAAACTTCACGCACGTTCAACTGGTCCTTATTCACTTGTTACGCAGCAACCACTTGGTGGTAAAGCGCAATTTGGTGGACAACGTTTTGGTGAGATGGAGGTATGGGCACTTGAAGCATACGGTGCTGCATATACACTTCAAGAAATCTTAACGGTTAAATCCGATGACGTTGTTGGTCGTGTGAAAACATATGAAGCCATCGTTAAAGGTGAAAGTGTACCAGAGCCAGGTGTTCCTGAATCATTCAAAGTATTGATTAAAGAACTTCAATCTCTTGGTATGGATGTTAAGATGTTAACAGTTAATGATGAAGAAGTAGAGCTTCGCGATTTAGACGAAGAAGAAGATCTTCAACCAGCTGATGCACTTAACATTGCACCACAGCCAGATACAGAAGAAGAGCCAGTAGAGTCTTTTGAATAATGGAAACCCAAATTCACAATGGTGAATAAGGTCAAACTTATTTTTCAAATTAGCCGGGCAGGATTTAACGCCCTGCCTGGCTTTTTCTTTTAATAAATCATTCTATTTCTAATCCTTTGCCAAAGAGGCAATTCTTTGCAAGCGATTATCGAGCTGCGTAAAAGAGTCTTTATAAAGACCTATACTAGAGGGAGGTAGGCTCCTTGATAGACGTTAATGAATTTGAATATATGAAAATCGGTTTAGCATCCCCTGACAAGATTCGTTCTTGGTCATATGGTGAGGTTAAAAAGCCTGAAACAATTAACTACCGTACATTAAAACCAGAAAAAGATGGTTTATTCTGTGAACGTATCTTTGGTCCAACTAAAGATTGGGAATGTCATTGTGGTAAATATAAACGTGTACGCTATAAAGGCGTAGTTTGTGACCGTTGTGGCGTTGAAGTAACACGCGCTAAAGTTCGTCGTGAACGTATGGGACACATCGAATTAGCAGCACCAGTTTCTCATATCTGGTACTTCAAAGGTATTCCAAGCCGTATGGGTCTAATCCTAGATATGTCACCACGTGCATTAGAAGAAGTTATTTATTTTGCTTCATATGTTGTGATTGATGCGGGTGCTACTAATTTAGAAAGCAAACAATTACTTTCTGAAAAAGAGTACCGTGCATACCGTGAAAAATTCGGCAACACATTCGAAGCTGCAATGGGTGCAGAAGCAATCAAAAAACTATTAAGCAAAATTGACTTAGAGGATGAAACACATTCTTTAAAAGAAGAGTTAAAATCTGCACAAGGTCAAAGACGTACTCGTGCTATCAAACGTCTAGAAGTTGTTGAATCTTTCCGTAACTCAGGTAACTCACCTGAATGGATGATTCTAGATGTTCTACCTGTTATTCCACCAGAGCTTCGTCCAATGGTGCAATTAGATGGTGGTCGTTTTGCAACTTCCGATTTAAACGATTTATACCGTCGTGTAATCAACCGTAATAATCGTTTAAAACGTTTATTAGATTTAGGTGCGCCAAGCATCATCGTACAAAACGAAAAGCGTATGCTACAAGAAGCTGTTGACGCATTAATTGATAATGGTCGTCGCGGACGTCCTGTAACAGGTCCTGGTAACCGTCCACTAAAATCACTTTCACATATGCTGAAAGGTAAACAAGGTCGTTTCCGTCAAAACTTACTTGGTAAACGTGTTGACTATTCTGGTCGTTCCGTTATCGTAGTAGGTCCAAACTTAAAAATGTACCAATGTGGTTTACCAAAAGAAATGGCTATCGAATTATTCAAGCCATTCGTAATGAAAGAGTTAGTAGAGCGTGGTCTTGCTCATAACATTAAATCTGCTAAGCGTAAAATTGAACGTTTAAACAATGACGTTTGGGACGTTTTAGAAGATGTTATTCGTGAGCATCCGGTATTACTAAACCGTGCACCAACGCTTCACCGTCTTGGTATTCAAGCATTTGAACCAACACTAGTTGAAGGTCGTGCTATTCGTCTTCACCCATTAGTATGTACAGCGTATAACGCTGACTTCGATGGTGACCAAATGGCGGTTCACGTACCGTTATCAGCAGAAGCTCAAGCAGAAGCTCGTCTTCTAATGCTTGCAGCACAAAACATCTTGAATCCAAAAGATGGTAAACCTGTTGTAACACCTTCTCAAGATATGGTATTAGGAAACTACTACCTAACACTTGAACGTGAAGATGCTCGTGGTGAAGGTACTGTTTTCTATGGTCCAAATGAAGTCTTAATTGCATATGATACAGGTCATGTACATTTGCATACACGTATCGCGATTAAAGCAAGTTCGTTAAATAACCCAACATTCACAGAAGAACAAAATAATATGTTCCTATTGACAACTGTTGGTAAAGTAATCTTTAACGAAATCTTGCCAAAATCATTCCCTTATATTAATGAGCCAACTGATTTCAACTTAGAGCAAGTAACACCAGAGAAATACTTCGCTAATTTAGTAATTGACGAAGATACTCTGAAAGAGCTTGAATCAGATAGCGCTTATAATAATTTAGATGAAAAAGGGAAAATTGATGCACAACGTACAGCTGTATTGCGTAAATATTTTGCATCAGTACCAGTTGTAAATCCATTCCGTAAAAAATTCTTAGGAAATATCATTGCTGAAGTGTTTAAACGTTTCCACATTACTGAAACATCTAAAATGCTTGACCGCATGAAAAACCTAGGATTTAAATATTCAACACGTGCTGGTATTACTGTAGGTGTATCTGACATCGTGGTATTACCTGATAAAGGTGAAATTTTAGCTGTAGCTCAAGAAAAAGTGGATAAAGTTCAAGCGCAATTCCGTCGTGGTTTCATTACAGAGGATGAACGTTATGATCGTGTTATCTCAAGCTGGAGTGCTGCGAAAGACGAAATTCAAGCGAAACTGATGAAGTCACTTGAGAAAACAAACCCAATTTTCATGATGTCTGATTCAGGTGCCCGTGGTAACGCATCTAACTTTACGCAGTTAGCTGGTATGCGTGGTCTGATGGCCAACCCGGCTGGTCGTATTATTGAACTTCCAATTAAATCTTCATTCCGTGAAGGTTTAACAGTATTAGAGTACTTCATCTCTACTCACGGTGCTCGTAAAGGTCTTGCCGATACAGCCCTTAAAACTGCCGATTCAGGTTACTTAACACGTCGTCTTGTTGACGTTGCACAGGATGTTATTGTACGTGAAGATGACTGTGGTACTGACCGTGGCTTAACAATTGGTGCATTAATGGAAGGCACAGAACTGATTGAAGCTCTAGATGAACGTATTGTTGGTCGTCATACGAAGAAAACAATCGTACATCCTGAAACGGGTGAAGTTATTTTAGGAAGAGATGGTTTAATCGACCAAGATGTTGCTCGTGCAATTATTGAAGCAGGTATCGAGGAAGTGACAATCCGTTCAGCATTTACATGTAATACAAAACATGGCGTATGTAAAAAATGTTACGGCATGAACTTGGCAACAGGTGAAAAGGTTGAGGTTGGAGAGGCAGTTGGTATTATTGCAGCTCAATCAATCGGTGAACCAGGTACACAATTAACAATGCGTACATTCCATACAGGTGGGGTTGCCGGAGATGATATTACACAAGGTCTTCCACGTATCCAAGAGATCTTTGAAGCACGTAATCCAAAAGGTCAATCTGTTATTTCAGAAATCACAGGTACTGTTTCAGATATCACAGAAATTCGTGAAGGCTTAAAAGAAATTACTATTCAAGGTGACGTAGAAACGCGTAAGTATCAAGCACCTTATAATGCACGTTTAAAAGTTATCGAAGGTGATAATGTAGAGCGTGGTCAAGTTTTAACAGAGGGTTCTATCGATCCAAAACAATTGTTAAAAGTCAAAGATGTTTCAACTGTTCAAGAATATTTATTAAAAGAAGTTCAAAAAGTATACCGTATGCAAGGGGTAGAAATTGGTGATAAACATATCGAGGTAATGGTTCGCCAAATGCTTCGTAAAGTACGTGTAATTGAAGCTGGAGATACAGATTTATTACCAGGTTCATTACTAGATATCCACCAATTTGCAGAGGCAAATGCAGATGCTGTTATGAATGGCAAAAATCCTGCAACTTGTCGTCCTGTTATCCTGGGTATTACAAAAGCTTCTCTTGAAACAGAATCATTCTTATCTGCAGCATCGTTCCAAGAAACAACACGTGTGTTAACAGATGCAGCAATTAAGGGTAAACGTGACGAGCTTCTTGGATTAAAAGAGAACGTAATTATCGGTAAACTTGTTCCAGCAGGTACTGGTATGCAACGTTACCGTCAAATCCGCATCGAAAAAGATGAGCTTGACACAGAAGTTGTTTCTGCCGAATAGACATTAAAATAGGACCGAAGAGATGGAATTTCACCGTCTCTTCGGACTTTTTAAAGATATTAGTTGACAGTGTAAATTGGTAATGATAATATATTGAAGGTTGATAGTTAACTGTCTGTACTTCGGAGGATATGAAAATGTCTTATGATAAAGTAAGGGCTAGTCAAACAATCATAGGTACAAAGCAAGCAGTAAAAGCAATGCGAGCCGGTTCAGTGAAAGAACTTCTTGTGGCACTTGATGCAGACAATTGGGTAACCGATTCGGCCATATCTTTCGCGAGAGAAATCGGTATACCAGTTATTCTTGTTGAGTCGAAAAAGGAACTGGGCAAGGCCTGTGGAATCCATGTTGGAGCTGCGGTAGTTGCGATTACTGTAGAGTAGTTTTTGTGTATTAAACACAAAGACTTTGTTTTTACCCAAAAAATGAACCACCTGGATGTGTGGTATTAACAAGGAATAAATGAAGGGAGGAAATATCGATGCCTACAATTAACCAATTAGTACGTAAGCCTCGTCAATCTAAAATCACGAAATCAAAATCACCAGCGTTAAACAAAGGATATAACTCATTTAAAAAATCTTTAACTGATGTTAAATCACCACAAAAACGCGGTGTTTGTACTCGTGTTGGTACAATGACACCTCGTAAACCGAACTCAGCGTTACGTAAATACGCTCGTGTACGTTTAACTAACCAAATTGAGGTTACAGCTTATATCCCAGGTGAAGGCCACAACTTACAAGAGCACAGTGTTGTTCTTATCCGTGGCGGACGCGTAAAAGACTTAGCGGGTGTTCGTTACCATATCGTACGTGGAGCTCTTGATACAGCTGGTGTAAACGGTCGTTTACAATCACGTTCTAAATACGGAACAAAACGCCCTAAAGAAAAAAAATAATTTAACGTTAAATAACGTTATTTAATACTGAGCCTCATACTAATTGTCACAAATATCGAATCTTGCTAGCAGATTTGATATTTGATCGACAAATACGAAAAGGCCAACTTTATAAAATAATCGATAACTATTCGAAAGGAGGAAAACACATGCCTCGTAAAGGTCCTGTTTCCAAACGTGACGTGTTACCAGATCCAATTTATAGTTCAAAACTAGTAACTCGTTTAATCAATAAAATGATGGTTGATGGTAAAAGAGGTACTTCTCAAAAGATTTTATACGGTGCGTTCGAACTTGTTAAAGAACGTTCTGGTGAAAATCCAATTGAAGTATTCGAAGCCGCTCTAAACAACGTAATGCCAGTTCTTGAAGTTCGTGCTCGCCGTGTTGGTGGTTCAAACTACCAAGTACCGGTTGAAGTACGTCCAGAACGTCGTACAACTTTAGGTCTTCGTTACCTAGTTAACTATGCTCGTCTTCGTGGTGAAAAAACTATGGAAGAACGTTTAGCTAACGAAATTCTTGATGCTTCTAACAACACTGGTGCATCAGTTAAGAAACGTGAAGACATGCACAAAATGGCAGAAGCGAACAAAGCATTCGCTCACTACCGTTGGTAATTTAACCTATGTGTTAGCCAGTTAGCTAACACAAGGTCTCTTATACAGTCTTTACCCCAATATGGAAGGAGAAATTTCCTATGAAACGCGAATTCTCACTTGAGAATACTCGTAATATTGGGATCATGGCTCACATTGATGCTGGTAAAACAACAACAACTGAGCGTATCCTTTATTACACTGGTAAGATTCACAAAATCGGTGAAACTCATGAAGGCGCTTCTCAAATGGACTGGATGGAGCAAGAGCAAGAGCGTGGTATTACAATCACTTCTGCTGCAACAACAGCCCAATGGGCAGGCCATCGTGTAAACATCATCGATACTCCTGGACACGTAGACTTCACTGTAGAAGTAGAACGTTCATTACGTGTACTTGACGGTGCTGTTACAGTACTAGATGCTCAATCTGGTGTTGAGCCTCAAACTGAAACTGTATGGCGTCAAGCTACAACTTATGGTGTTCCACGTATTGTATTCATTAACAAAATGGATAAAACAGGAGCAGATTTCTTATATTCTGTAGGAACTCTACATGATCGTTTACAAGCAAACGCTCACCCTATCCAATTACCTATCGGAGCTGAAGATCAATTCTCAGCAATCATCGACCTAGTTGAGATGAAAGCTACTTTCTATGGCGACGAAAAAGGTACAGCAGTAACTGAAGGAGAAATTCCTGAAGAATACCGCGCACAAGCTGAAGAATACCGTGAAAAACTAATCGACGCTGTTGCAAGTGTTGATGAAGAAATCATGGAAAAATATTTAGAAGGCGAAGAAATTACTGTTGCGGAACTTAAAGCGGCGATCCGTCGTGCTACAATCGCAGTAGAATTCTACCCAGTAATCTGTGGTACAGCATTCAAACACAAAGGCGTACGTCCAATGTTAAATGCCGTTATCGATTACTTACCATCTCCAGTTGATGTACCAGCAATCAAAGGTACTTCAGTAGATGGTGACGAAGAGTTAGAACGTAAATCTTCTGATGCAGAGCCATTCTCAGCTCTTGCATTCAAAGTTATGACTGACCCATTCGTAGGTAAATTAACTTTCTTCCGTGTGTACTCTGGAACATTAGATTCAGGTTCATACGTGCAAAACTCTTCTAAAGGTAAACGTGAGCGTGTAGGTCGTATCCTACAAATGCACGCTAACTCTCGTGAAGAGATCTCAAAAGTATTTGCTGGAGACATCGCAGCAGCAGTAGGTCTTAAAGACACTACTACTGGTGATACTCTTTGTGACGAGAAGAACCTAGTTATTCTTGAATCAATGGAGTTCCCTGAGCCAGTAATTTCTCTTTCTGTAGAACCAAAATCAAAAGCTGACCAAGATAAAATGGGTCAAGCTTTACAAAAACTTCAAGAAGAGGATCCAACTTTCCGTGCTCATACTGACACAGAAACTGGACAAACAATCATCTCAGGTATGGGTGAACTTCACCTTGATATCTTAGTTGACCGTATGCGCCGTGAATTTAAAGTAGAAGCTAACGTAGGTGCTCCAATGGTATCTTACCGTGAAACATTCCGTAGCTCTGCAAAAGTTCAAGGTAAATTCACTCGCCAATCTGGTGGTCGTGGACAATACGGAGACGTAACGATTGAGTTCTCTCCAAATGAAGAAGGTAAAGGATTTGAATTCGAAAACGCTATCGTTGGTGGTGTAATTCCTCGTGAATACATTCCTGCAGTTGAAGCAGGTCTTCGTGACTCTCTTGACCGCGGTGTAGTAGCTGGTTACCCTCTAATCGACATTAAAGCGAAATTAGTATTCGGTTCTTACCATGACGTTGACTCGAATGAGATGGCGTTCAAAATTGCTGCATCTATGGCTCTTAAAGAAGCTTCGAAACAATGTGACGCTGTTATCTTAGAACCAATGATGAAAGTAGAAGTTGTAATTCCAGAAGAATACCTTGGCGATATCATGGGTAACATTACTTCTCGTCGCGGACGCGTTGAGGGTATGGATGCTCGTGGTAACTCACAAGTTGTTCGTGCGATGGTTCCTTTAGCAGAAATGTTTGGTTATGCAACAACACTTCGTTCTGCAACACAAGGTCGTGGTGTATTCTCAATGACATTCGATCATTATGAAGAAGTACCAAAATCAATTGCTGCTGAAATCATCAAAAAAAATAAAGGTGAATAATTGAATTTTCATCTTGCATAAAGTATAACTAATTTGTAAGCTATGATTGCAGGATAGGGGATGGGCCCGTTCTCTATCGGCATTCATTCTATAAATTTCAAAAATAAAACATATAATTTTGAGGAGGCAATCTCTAATGGCTAAAGAAAAATTTGACCGTTCTAAAACGCATGCTAACATTGGTACAATCGGACACGTTGACCATGGTAAAACTACTTTAACTGCTGCAATCGCTACAGTTCTTTCTAAAAAAATGGGTGGTACAGCTAAATCATACGCTGACATCGATAACGCTCCAGAAGAAAAAGAGCGTGGTATCACAATCAACACTTCTCACGTAGAATATGAAACAGAAACTCGTCACTATGCACACGTTGACTGCCCAGGACACGCTGACTATGTTAAAAACATGATCACTGGTGCTGCACAAATGGACGGCGGTATCTTAGTAGTATCTGCTGCTGATGGCCCAATGCCACAAACTCGTGAACACATCCTTTTATCTCGTCAAGTAGGTGTTCCATACTTAGTAGTATTCATGAACAAATGTGATATGGTTGATGACGAAGAATTATTAGAATTAGTAGAAATGGAAATCCGTGATCTACTATCTGAATATGACTTCCCAGGTGACGATATTCCTGTAATCAAAGGTTCTGCTCTTAAAGCTCTTGAAGGTGAACCAGAATGGGAAGAAAAAATCGTTGAATTAATGGACGCTGTAGATTCTTACATCCCAACTCCAGAACGTCAAACTGACAAACCATTCATGATGCCAGTAGAGGACGTATTCTCTATCACTGGTCGTGGTACAGTTGCAACTGGCCGTGTTGAACGTGGTCAAGTTAAAGTTGGTGACGTAATTGAAATCATCGGTATCGCTGAAGAAGCTAAATCTACTACTGTAACTGGTGTAGAAATGTTCCGTAAATTATTAGACTATGCTGAAGCTGGTGACAACATCGGTGCTTTACTACGTGGTGTTGCTCGTGAAGAAATCCAACGTGGTCAAGTATTAGCTAAACCAGGTTCAATCACTCCACACACAAACTTCAAAGCTGAAGTTTACGTTTTATCAAAAGAAGAGGGTGGCCGTCATACTCCATTCTTCTCTAACTACCGTCCTCAGTTCTACTTCCGTACAACTGACGTAACAGGTATCTGTAACTTACCAGAAGGCGTTGAAATGGTAATGCCTGGTGATAACATCGAAATGACAGTTGAACTTATCGCTCCAATCGCTCTTGAAGAAGGTACTAAATTCTCTATCCGTGAGGGTGGCCGTACTGTAGGCGCTGGCGTAGTTGCTTCTATCCAAAAATAATTTTAGCTTTCGCTAATTATCAAACCAATCTGTAGGGACGCTTACAGATTGGTTTTTTGTGTTAAAATAAGGGAAATCAAATGATTTTAATTAGTGTATGTATACATAACAGCTAGCATGTCATCTAGGAGAAATAAAGAAAAGGGGAATTGAACATGGACATGAAAATCTTGCTCATTGAAGATGATCCATCCATTTTTAACATGATTCAAGAACGTTTTGCACATTGGTCATTACAAGTGGTTGGTCCTAAAAATTTCCAAAAGGTGATGGACAATTTTATAGAGGAGAAACCACATCTTGTGCTGATTGATATTCAATTACCTGCCTATGATGGCTTTCATTGGTGTCGAGAAATACGTCATTTATCCAAAGTACCCATCCTTTTTCTCTCGT
Organism: Lysinibacillus sp. OF-1; assembly: GCF_028356935.1. Taxonomy (NCBI): domain Bacteria; kingdom Bacillati; phylum Bacillota; class Bacilli; order Caryophanales; family Bacillaceae; genus Lysinibacillus; species Lysinibacillus sp. OF-1. The sequence goes on along the minus strand of NZ_CP102798.1, from coordinate 4,538,892 downwards.
CTCGAGATCATCCAATGGATATGGTGATGGCTATGCAAATGGGAGCAGATGATTTTATACAAAAGCCATTCCATATGGAAGTGCTACTCGCGAAAACACAGGCGATTTTACGAAGAACCTATGACTATGTTGAGGAGAAAATGGACGTTACTCGTTTTAATAATGCCGTTATTGATTATACAAGGAGTGAGATTGTGTTTAATGGGGCTACTGCTTCCTTAACGAAAAACGAGCTCTTCATTTTACGAATTTTAGTGGAACAGGTTAATCAGATTGTTTCAAGAGACGAATTAATGAGAAAGCTTTGGGATGATGAACGTTTTGTCAATGATAATACATTGTCGGTAAATGTTAATCGATTACGTACAAAGCTAGAGGATATTGGTTTACCAGAAGTGATTCTAACTAAAAAAGGACTTGGATATATGGCAGTCAGCCAGAGGACGTGAAAAACATGCTATTATTATTTATAAGAGAACGCTTTGCATGGATTGGTTTTTTTATTTTCATTTTTACACTTCTAAATGTGCTATTTTCTTTAGATGTTGGTTTAAATAGTATTTCAATATGGTATGTAAACATTAGTTTGCTTGTTAGTTTTACGCTCTTTTTTGTGTGGCGTTATGTCAATGAAGTTGGGAAATTAAAAGATTTCCTGGGAAATATGGACGGCTACCTTGATGAAGCACATAAAAACAGACTAGTTTTAACTCCTTTTCAGGAAGCATGCTTTCAAAAAATAGAAAGTGTCTTTTATGAGAAGAACATGGAGTTAAATCAAGCTAAAGTGCAACTACAAGAGTATTCAGATGAGCTGTTGGCTTGGGTTCATGAAGTAAAGGCCCCTTTAACAACGATTAATTTATTGTTAGAGCATATTGAGGATGTATCACTGCGCCGAAAATTAGAGAATGAATGGCTGAGACTACATCTTTTAGTCGATCAACAGCTACATCAAACAAGATTAGCCTCTATTGAAAAGGACAACTATTTAAATGAGGTCGAGCTGAAACCGATTGTCTATAAAGAAATCAGGGGTATGCAGGCTTGGTGTATTGAAAAAGGTATTGGCTTTGAAGTCGCTGAGCTTACAGATACGGTTCTGACTGATGGCAAGTGGCTAGCGTTTATTGTTCGGCAAATTCTCTCAAATGCCATAAAATATAGTCCAGTAAATTCTGAGGTCACAATTTTTACTGAACATGACCCAATAGGTGCGACATTATTACATATAAAAGATGTAGGTATAGGTATTCCTTTAGAGGATTTACCTCGAATTTTTCAAAAATCGTATACGGGAACAGCGGGAAGAGAATCCTCACAATCTACAGGAATGGGTCTTTATTTGGCATCCAATGCAGCCCGAAAAATCGGGATTCGCATCTATGTTCAATCGAATGTTGGAGACGGCTCATTATTTACACTGCGTTTTCCCTTACAAAATGAATATGTCAAACTAACAGGTAGATGACGAAATTGTCACCTACCTTTTTATATTGTCATGTAAAACGCACGAATGAATAGCTATGACAGGGTACACTTGGATTATAGAAAGGGGCGTTATCACGTGACAGTTTTAATTGGTCGTAAAATAAAGAAAGTATATGGCAAAAAATCAACGGCTCAAGAAGTGCTAAAGGGTATTGATTTAGAAGTAAATAAAGGTGAGTTTGTAGGCATTATGGGACCTTCAGGTTCAGGTAAAACAACACTTTTAAATGTCTTGTGTTCTATAGATTTCGCAACAGAAGGTGTAATTGAAATAAACGGTCATAATTTGCGTGATATGAAAGAAAAGGCATTAGCGAATTTTCGACGAGAGCAGCTAGGATTCATATTTCAAGATTATAATTTACTGGATACCCTCACAGTAAAGGAAAATATCCTTCTGCCATTAGCTATCAGTAAGTTACCAAAAGCTGTTGCGGAAAGCCGAGTGAAAGAGCTAACATCCCTATTGGGTATTACAGAAATTTTAAATAAATATCCCAATGAAATATCTGGTGGACAAAAGCAGCGTACCTCTGCTGCACGTGCACTTATTACGACCCCATCGTTGGTATTTGCAGATGAGCCTACTGGTGCATTGGATTCTAAATCGGCTACAGCCTTGCTCCAAAATCTCCAAAACATTAATGAGACGAAAGAAGCGACAATAATGATGGTTACACATGATGCAGTAGCTGCAAGCTTCTGCACACGTGTTTTATTTTTAAAGGATGGCCTGATCTATAGTGAACTTTATAAGGGTGATAAAACAAGGCAGGCATTTTTCCAAGAAATCATGCATACGCAAAGTGTGCTAGGCGGTGACGGGTATGAGTCTTAGTAAGCTAGTGATTAGAAGCATGAAGAAAAATATGAAGCACTACTATCTATATTTCTTTGCTCTTATTTTTAGTGTTACTTTGTATTTTTCCTTTGTTACATTGCAAAATAATTCTGAGGTATGGGATGCTGTTCAAATGAGTGGAACGGCTACGGCAGGATTTAAAGCAGCCACTTATATTCTCTATTTTATCGTTTTATTCTTCGTCCTATATGCAAATCATTTATTTATGAAACGTCGTAGTAAGGAAATAGGCTTGTACCAATTGATAGGCATGACAAAGGGGCTAATCGTGCGTTTACTAGCGATTGAAAACATTCTCTTATTTATTGGTGCTGTTATTCTAGGGATGCTGGTAGGTTTCTTTAGCTCACGCGTATTTGCTATGATTTTACTACGTGTCCTTGAAAAAGAAGCTCTTGTAACCATGACATTTAGTACACAGGCATTACAGCAGTCGATGATCGTGTTTGCTATTCTTTTGGTTATTGTTCTTGTACAGATGGCTTGGATGATTCATCGTGTTTCATTATTATCACTGTTTAGCGCGGCAAAACAAGCAGACGAGCGTGTGAGACGTTTTAGTGCATTACAAATGGCAATTGGCTTTATGGGTCTTGTGCTGATTGCTTACGGCTACTATGCGTCAACAAAGCTATTTGATATTGATTCAGCTGGTCATTTATTTATCAATATGATGATAATTTTAGCTACGACTATTGGTGGTACATTTCTTGTCTTTCGTTTCTCCGTAGCCTTTATTATGAATACTATTCGCTTGAAGAAAAAAGGGCATTTATCTATCAAGGATGTATTAGCATTAACACCGATTATGCATCGCATGAAGAGCAACGCAAAGTCATTAACACTTATCACTGTATTAACAGGTGTGTCTCTAGGTGTAACGACGCTATCCTATATCGCCTACTATTCCTCAGAGGCATCGGCTTATAGCCAAGTACCTGGTGATTTCATATTGCTAGAAGAGCAGGGTCAGACCTTCTTAGAGGAGTTAGAGAAAAATAACATTACGTATGATAAAGTAGATTATCGTTTACAAGGAGTAACAGCCTCTGTAGGTCAATTAATGTCTAAAAAGCAGCAGGACAATCCTTTATATGATATGGAAGGAACAATCTATACTATCCCGCTTTCTGATTATCAGCAAAGCGTTCCTGAAGCATCGCTATCAGGCAACGATGTTATCTTAACCAACTATGGCGGTTATATGGCTGAAATGTTTCCATTAGAAAAAGATCGTGATGTAGTGGTATCTGCAGGAGAGCTTGAAGAAACTTTCCATGTAGTAGATGTTCATGATAAAAGTGTTATAAGTGGTATTGTCACGGCTGGAGGTGGCGGACCTATCTTTGTTGTGACAGATGACATGTTTACAAGTTTAACTACGCAAGCAGCGCTTTATCCTTGGCATCAACAAACGACCATTACAATAACAGCAAAAGAAGAATTAGAAACAGCAGAGAAATTATATATTCAAACAAATGCAGGAGTTATTACGGCTGTAGAAGGTGATGGTAAGACACAGCAATATACACAATCTTCCTTTGAAGAAAAACGTAAAGATAATATTGAAACATTAGGTCTTACGATTTTTACAACAGCATTTTTAGGATTAGCATTTCTAATGACAACTGGTAGTATTCTATACTTTAAACAAATGTCTGAGGCAGAGGAAGAAAGAAGTTCCTATACAATACTCAGAAAAATTGGTTTTGCCGAGAAAGACATCATGAAAGGCATTTATATGAAACAGGCCTTTAATTTTGGTGTCCCATTAGTTATTGGATTATTGCATAGCTACTTTGCTGTTAAGTCAGGATGGTTCTTATTTGGTACAGAGTTAACGGCTCCCTTGTGGATTGCGATGTGCTGTTACGTAGCGTTATATACGATCTTTGGCATACTTTCGGTTGGCTATTATAAAAAAGTTGTTCGTGAATCGTTGTAACAATTAAATATGAAGAAACTCAAAAACAGTGTAATGATTAATCCTTTACACTGTTTTTTTATATAAACATATTGAAATTGTGAAAACTATTGACTTTCAAATATCAGAATAATAAAGTTTAACATGTTAGTAATTTAGTGTATGAAAGTGAAGTGTAACAATGAATGCAGTAATTGCGGCGGTAGCCGTTATGTTGATATTAAGCTTGCTTCGCATCAATGTCGTTCTTTCCTTAGTACTAGGAGCTTTTGTAGGTGGTCTTACAAGTGGAATGGGCATTGAGGCAACAGTACAATCATTTACAGAAGGGTTAGGCGCAGGGGCCACTATTGCATTGAGTTATGGTCTCCTTGGTGGCTTTGCTATTGCTATTGCCAAAACTGGAATACCAAAATTGATGATTGCAGGGATGTTAAAAATTTTAAATGGCGAAAGTAATAGAAAAGGCTTAGTGAAGGTTTTAATTTTTTTCCTTATTTTCGTGATGTCTATTTTATCTCAAAATGTTATTCCTATTCATATTGCCTTCATTCCATTATTGATTCCTCCTATTTTAAAAATATTAAATATGTTGGAGGTTGATCGACGTATCATTGCGGTCCTAATTGCAGTAGGCTTAATCGGTACTTATAGTTTCGTGCCAGCTGGTTTCGGAGCCATTTTTCAAGATATCGTTGCTACACAAGTGTCAGAGGCTGGAATGGCTGTATCTTCACGTGATGTACCGGTAGCAATGGCGATTCCGGTGCTAGGAATGCTGATTGGGCTGCTTGTCGCCTTTGTTGTATACCGCAAGCCAAGACACTATAAGCACAATGAAGTAGAGACGGAATCTTTAAACGTGAACGTCAGTAAGTTTGTGATGTTTTCTACAGCTCTTGCATTAGTCGCATCACTTTGTGCTCAAGTATTAACAGATTCAATGATTGTCGGTTCGTTTACAGGGATTATGTTGATGTATTTTACAGGTGCACTTAAATGGAAAGAGGCAGATGACATTCTCTCTGAAGGGATGAAGATGATGGCCTTTATTGGCTTTGTCATGATTGCGGCCAATGGCTTCGCAGCCGTTATTAATGCTACTGGGGATGTGGATAGCTTAATTACAAGCTCAATCGCTGTGCTGAAAGGTAATAGAAGTCTCGCTGTCTTTATCATGCTAGTCATTGGATTAGTTGTGACGATGGGTATTGGTTCATCTTTTGCTACAGTACCTATTATTGCTACGTTATTTGTTCCTCTTGCACAAGGGTTGGGATTGAGTCCATTAGCGATTCTTTGTTTAATTGGTACAGCAGGTGCTTTAGGCGATGCAGGCTCTCCAGCTTCAGATTCTACGTTAGGACCAACAGCAGGCTTAAATGTAGATGGACAACATCATCATATTTGGGATACTTGTGTACCGACATTTGTTTTTATTAATATCCCTTTGATCCTGTTTGGTTGGATGGCATGTGTATTCTTTCTATAAAATAAGAAGTAGTTTCTTATCTATAGAAACTACTTTCTTAAAGAATTGTTTGAAAAGTACGGAAATGTTGATATGACAACCTTAACTATTGCAATATGTAATAAAATTTTATATACTAATAAACGGCTTAATAAAGCGAAGAAGTAGTAGTACTAAGAATATCTACAACATTTAAAAGAATTTAGCGAAAAGACTTGCTTATTCTTTTTTTATTGTATATAATGTTGAATGTTGGTCTTTGACTGCGATGAAGCGAGAGGTTGCCGACACACCCGGCCGCTTTGCCATGGCGGTGTGTGGGAAAATTTTCGTGGAGAATGTCTAGAAAATAGGCGAGAAGGAGGGAAAATAATGGCAAAACAAAAGATTCGTATTCGTTTAAAAGCGTATGATCACCGTATTTTAGATCAGTCTGCTGAGAAAATTGTGGAAACTGCAAAACGTTCAGGTGCAAGTGTATCAGGTCCGATTCCACTTCCAACTGAGAAGTCTGTGTACACAATTCTTCGTGCGGTTCACAAGTACAAAGATTCTCGTGAACAATTCGAGATGCGTACGCATAAACGTCTGATCGATATCGTTAACCCAACACCACAAACTGTTGATGCGTTAATGAAACTTGATTTACCATCTGGCGTTGATATCGAAATCAAACTTTAATGGTAAAAATAATATAACTTTTCAAAACTTACAGGAGGTGTGACAAATGGCTAAAGGAATCTTAGGTAGAAAAATTGGTATGACACAAGTTTTCGCTGAAAACGGAGATTTAATCCCGGTAACAGTTATCGAAGCTGCGCCAAACGTAGTTCTTCAAAAGAAAACTGTTGAAACAGACGGCTACGAAGCAATTCAAGTTGGTTTCGAAGACAAGCGCGTTAAGCTTTCTAACAAACCTGAACAAGGTCACGTAGCAAAAGCGAACACTGCTCCTAAGCGCTTCATTCGTGAATTCCGCAACGTGAACGTTGGAGAATACGAAGTTGGTCAAGAAGTCAAAGTAGAAATTTTCGCAGAAGGCGATGTAATTGATGTAACAGGTGTTACTAAAGGTAAAGGTTTCCAAGGTGTTATTAAACGCCACGGACAATCTCGTGGTCCTATGGCCCACGGTTCTCGTTACCACCGTCGTCCTGGTTCAATGGGTCCAGTTGCTCCGAACCGCGTATTTAAACAAAAGAAATTACCTGGTCAAATGGGTGGCAATGTAGTTACAATCCAAAACTTAGAAATCGTGAAAGTTGATGCTGATCGTAACTTACTACTTGTTAAAGGTAATGTTCCTGGTTCTAAAAAAGCTCTAGTTACAGTAAAAACTGCAATTAAAGCTAAGTAATCACTTCAAGAAAGGAGGAAACAGGAATGACAAAAGTATCTGTACTTAGTCAAACAGGTGCTTCAGTTGGTGAAATCGAATTAAACGATGCGATCTTCGGAATCGAGCCAAATGAAGCAGTATTATTCGACGCAGTAGTAGCTCAACGTGCTTCTCTTCGTCAAGGTAATCACAAGGTTAAAAACCGTTCTGAGGTTGCTGGTGGTGGTCGTAAACCATGGCGTCAAAAAGGAACTGGTCGTGCTCGTCAAGGTTCTATCCGTTCTCCACAATGGCGCGGCGGTGGTATCGTATTCGGTCCTACTCCACGTAGCTATTCTTATAAATTACCTAAAAAAGTTCGCCGCTTAGCTCTTAAATCTGCTTTATCAGCTAAAGTAGTAGAACAAAACTTCTTAGTTCTTGATGCTCTAACTCTAGCAGCACCAAAAACAAAAGAATTCACAAAAATTCTTAAAGATCTTTCTTTAGAGAAAAAATCTTTATTCGTAACTGCTGACCTAGATGAAAACGTAGCATTATCTGCTCGTAACATCCCAGGTGTAACAGTTTTAACTGCAAATGGAATCAACGTTCTTGATCTATTAGGTCACGACAAAGTTGTATTCACTAAATCTGCAGTAGAAAAAGTTGAGGAGGTGCTTGGATAATGGAAGCACGTGATATTTTAAAACGTCCGGTCATTACTGAGCGTTCTTCAGAACTTATGGCAGAGAAAAAGTATACTTTCGAAGTAGACACTCGCGCTAACAAAACTCAAGTAAAAGACGCTGTAGAAGAAATCTTTGGCGTAAAAGTTGAGAAAGTAAACGTTCTTAACTACAAAGGTAAATTCAAGCGTGTTGGCCGTTACGGTGGTTACACTAACAAACGTCGTAAAGCGATTGTTAAATTAACTGCTGATAGCAAAGAAATTGAATTATTCGAAGTGTAATCCTTAATGGATTTATGATTTGAACACTCAAGAAGGAGGGAAAACACAATGGCGATTAAAAAGTATAAACCTACCTCTAATGGTCGTCGTAACATGACGTCATTAGACTTTGCGGAAATTACAACTAACAAGCCTGAGAAATCATTGCTTGAACCAACTAAACGCAAAGCTGGTCGTAACAACCAAGGTAAAATCACTGTTCGTCATCATGGTGGTGGTCATAAGAAGCAATACCGTGTTATCGATTTCAAACGTGTTAAAGATGGCATTCCGGCAAAAGTTGCTACTATTGAATATGATCCAAACCGTTCTGCGAATATCGCATTAATCAACTACGCTGATGGAGCAAAAGCTTACATCTTAGCACCAAAAGGTCTAGAGGTTGGTCAAACAATCGTTTCTGGTCCAGATGCTGATATTAAAGTAGGTAATGCATTACCATTAGCAAACATTCCAATGGGTACTACAATCCATAACATCGAGTTAAAACCTGGAAAAGGTGGACAATTAGTACGTTCTGCTGGTACTTCTGCTCAAGTACTTGGTCGTGAAGATAAGTACGTAATCGTTCGTCTTCAATCTGGTGAAGTACGTTTAGTGTTAGCTACTTGCCGCGCTACAATCGGTCAAGTTGGTAACGAACAACACGAACTTGTACACATCGGTAAAGCAGGTCGTAGCCGTTGGTTAGGTAAACGCCCAGAAGTTCGTGGTTCTGTAATGAACCCTAACGATCACCCACACGGTGGTGGTGAAGGACGTTCTCCAATCGGACGTAAATCACCAATGACTCCTTGGGGTAAACCAGCACTTGGTTACAAAACTCGTAAGAAGAAAAACAAATCGGATAAATTTATCATCCGTAGTCGTAAAAAATAAAGTGGTTAAACTACGGTTCTATGTGAGAGCCGTGGTGGAATCACGGAGGGAGGTTCCTACATGGGTCGCAGCTTGAAAAAAGGACCTTTTGTTGATGACCACTTAATGAAAAAAGTGGAAGTACAAGAGGCTTCTGAGAAAAAACAAGTTATCAAAACTTGGTCACGCCGTTCTACAATCTTCCCGAACTTCATCGGTTTAACGATTGCTGTATATGATGGACGTAAACATGTTCCTGTATACGTAACAGAAGATATGGTAGGCCATAAACTTGGTGAGTTCGCACCGACACGTACTTACAAAGGTCACGGTGCAGACGACAAGAAAACAAGACGCTAATTTTGAGAGGAGGTAAATCCTAATGACACAAGCTAAAGCTATCGCTCGCACAGTACGTATTGCTCCTCGTAAAGTACGTCTAGTTGTAGACTTAATCCGAGGTAAGCAAGTTGGTGAAGCAGTTGCAATTTTACGTCATACTCCAAAAGCGGCGTCTCCAGTCGTTGAGAAAGTATTAAAATCTGCAGTTGCTAATGCTGAGCACAACTACGATCTTGACATCAACTCTTTAGTAGTTTCTGAAGTGTTCGTTGATGAAGGTCCAACTTTAAAACGTTTCCGTCCACGTGCGCAAGGACGTGCAAGCGCAATTAACAAACGCACAAGCCACATCACTCTAGTGGTATCTGAGAAGAAGGAGGGTTAATCCGTGGGTCAAAAAGTACATCCAATAGGACTGCGCGTTGGTATTATTCGTGACTGGGAGTCAAAATGGTACGCTGAAAAAGACTATGCAACTCTACTTCACGAAGACATCAAAGTGCGTAAATATATTGAAACGGCTCTTAAAGACGCTTCTGTTTCTAAAGTAGAAATCGAACGTGCTGCAAACCGTGTAAACATTACAATTCACACTGCGAAACCAGGTATGGTAATCGGTAAAGGTGGTACTGAAGTTGAAAACCTTCGTAAATACCTTAGCGAGTTAACTGGTAAACGCGTACACATCAACATCATTGAAATTAAACGTGCAGATCTTGACGCTCGTCTAGTAGCTGAAAACATCGCTCGTCAATTAGAAAACCGTGTATCATTCCGTCGTGCGCAAAAGCAAGCGATCCAACGCACAATCCGTGCTGGTGCAAAAGGAATTAAAACACAAGTATCTGGTCGTTTAGGTGGCGCTGATATCGCGCGTGCTGAACACTATAGTGAAGGAACTGTTCCACTTCATACTCTACGTGCTGACATTGACTATGCACACGCAGAAGCTGACACTACTTACGGTAAATTAGGCGTTAAAGTATGGATCTACCGTGGTGAAGTTCTTCCTACGAAGAAATCTGTGGAAGGAGGCAAATAATATGTTATTGCCTAAACGCGTAAAATACCGTCGTGAACACCGCGGCAACATGCGTGGCGAAGCGAAAGGCGGCAAAGAAGTATCATTCGGCGAGTGGGGCTTACAAGCTCAAACTGCTAGCTGGATTACTAACCGTCAAATCGAATCTGCACGTATCGCGATGACTCGTTACATGAAACGTGGCGGTAAAGTTTGGATTAAAATCTTCCCACACAAACCTTACACTAAAAAACCTCTAGAAGTCCGCATGGGTTCTGGTAAAGGTTCTCCTGAAGGTTGGGTAGCAGTAGTAAAACCAGGAAAAATTATGTTCGAAATTGCTGGTGTATCTGAAGAGATTGCACGTGAAGCACTTCGTTTAGCATCACATAAGCTTCCTGTTAAATGTAAGATCGTAAAACGTCAAGAAACTGGTGGTGAATCTAATGAAAGCTAATGAAATCCGTGACCTTGCCACTTCTGAAATTGAATTAAAAGTGAAATCACTGAAAGAAGAGCTTTTCAACCTTCGCTTCCAATTGGCGACTGGTCAATTAGAAAACACAGCTCGTATTCGTGAAGTGCGTAAAGCAATCGCGCGTATGAAAACTGTTATTCGTGAAAGAGAAATCAGTGCAAATAACTGATAAAGGAGGTTTTCAAGTATGACTGAGCGTAATCAACGCAAAGTTTACACGGGCCGCGTTGTTTCAGATAAAATGGACAAAACTGTTACTGTTTTAGTTGAAACTCACAAAAAGCACAAGCTTTACGGTAAACGTGTAAAATACTCTAAAAAGTTTAAAGCTCATGATGAGCAAAACCAAGCGAAAATCGGTGATATCGTACGTATCATGGAGACTCGCCCGCTATCAGCTACTAAACGTTTCCGTCTAGTTGAAGTTGTAGAAAAAGCGGTTATTATTTAATAACTATTTCGGAACAACCATTTCCGAAGGGAGGTAACCTAAGTGATCCAACAAGAAAGTCGTATGAAAGTTGCTGACAACTCAGGTGCACGTGAAGTTCTTACAATTAAAGTGCTTGGTGGCTCTGGCCGTAAAACTGCTAACATCGGTGATATCGTTGTTTGTACAGTTAAGAAAGCAACACCAGGTGGCGTTGTCAAGAAGGGTGACGTTGTTAAAGCTGTTATCGTTCGTACTAAATCAGGCGTACGTCGTAAAGACGGTACGTACATCAAATTTGATGAAAATGCTTGTGTAATTATTCGTGATGATAAATCACCACGCGGAACTCGTATTTTCGGACCTGTTGCACGTGAATTACGTGACAGCAACTTCATGAAAATCGTTTCTCTAGCTCCAGAAGTTCTTTAATTTCATGATAGTGCCAATCAAGGAGGTGCGACAGCATGCATGTAAAAAAAGGTGACAAGGTTAAGGTTATCACTGGTAAGGACAAAGGCAAAGAAGGAGTAATCCTAGCTGCTTTCCCTAAACAAGACCGCGTTCTTGTTGAAGGCGTTAATATCGTGAAAAAGCACGTTAAACCTAACCAATTGAATCCACAAGGTGGGATTGTAAGCCAAGAGGCTGCAATTCACGTTTCGAACGTAATGCTAATCGATCCTAAATCTGGCGAGCCGACTCGTGTAGGTTATAAAATCGAAAACGGTAAAAAAGTTCGTGTTGCAAAAAAATCAGGTGCAGTAATCGACTAACTAGTAAATAAAAGAAGGGAGGTACACACATGAGCCGCCTAAAAGAAAAATATTTAAATGAAGTTTCTCCTGCTCTTATGAGCAAGTTTGGATATAAATCAGTTATGCAGTTGCCGAAAGTTGACAAAATCGTTATCAACATGGGTGTTGGTGATGCTGTTCAAAACTCTAAAGCATTAGATGCAGCTGTAGAAGAATTAACAATTATCACTGGTCAAAAACCAGTTGTAACTAAAGCGAAAAAATCGATCGCAGGTTTCCGTTTACGTGAAGGTATGCCAATCGGTGCTAAAGTTACATTACGCGGTGAGCGTATGTATGAATTCTTGGACAAATTAATCTCAATCTCACTTCCTCGTGTACGTGACTTCCGTGGTGTTTCTAAAAAAGCATTCGATGGTCGCGGTAACTACACTCTAGGTGTTAAAGAGCAACTAATTTTCCCAGAAATCGATTACGATAAAGTTTCAAAAGTACGCGGTATGGACATCGTGATCGTAACGACAGCGAACTCTGACGAAGAAGCTCGCGAGTTATTGACACAATTCGGTATGCCGTTCCAAAAGTAATTTAAACAAGGAGGGCGAAAACGTGGCTAAAAAATCTATGATCGTTAAACAACAACGTAAGCAAAAGTTTAAAGTGCAAGAATATACACGTTGTGAACGCTGTGGCCGTCCACACTCTGTATATCGCAAATTCAAACTTTGCCGTATTTGTTTCCGAGAACTTGCATATAAGGGACAAATTCCTGGCGTGAAAAAAGCCAGCTGGTAATCCCCTAATTTGGGAAGGAGGTAAATGTAATGACAATGACTGATCCGATTGCAGATATGCTTACTCGCATTCGTAATGCGAACATGGTTCGTCACGAGAAGTTAGAAGTACCAGCTTCCAACGTGAAAAAAGAAATCGCTGAAATTTTAAAGCGTGAAGGTTTCGTACGTGACGTAGAATACGTGGAAGACAACAAGCAAGGTATTATCCGTATCTTCTTAAAATACGGTAAAGATAACGAGCGTGTTATCACTGGCTTAAAACGTATTTCTAAACCTGGTCTACGTGTATATGCTAAAACAAATGAAGTGCCTAAAGTACTGAACGGTCTTGGTATCGCTTTAGTGTCAACTTCACAAGGTTTATTAACAGATAAAGAAGCTCGCGCTAAACAAGTTGGCGGCGAAGTTCTAGCATACGTTTGGTAATTAGCAATAAATGAATGGAGGTGCAACTAAATGTCTCGTGTAGGTAAAAAAATTATCGAGGTACCAGCTAACGTAACTGTTACTGTTGCAGCTGACAACACTGTTACTGTTAAAGGTCCTAAAGGCGAACTTGTTCGTTCTTTCCACCAAGATATGAAAATTGAGCAAGAGGGTAACGTAATCTCTGTATCACGTCCTTCTGAATCAAAAGAACACCGCACAAACCACGGTACTACTCGTGCGCTTCTAGCGAACATGGTTACTGGTGTTTCTGCAGGTTTCGAAAAAGCTTTAGAACTTATCGGTGTTGGTTACCGTGCGCAATTACAAGGCAAAAAACTTGTACTTAACGTAGGTTACTCTCATCCAGTAGAGTTCACACCTGAAGATGGTCTTGAAATTGAAGTTCCTTCTAACACTAAAATCATCATTAAAGGTATTAGCAAAGAGCGCGTTGGTGCTCTTGCATCTAACATCCGTGACGTTCGTCCACCAGAGCCATATAAAGGTAAAGGTATCCGTTACGAAGGCGAATACGTTCGTCGTAAAGAAGGTAAAACAGGTAAATAATGCTGCCTAAGCATTAGAAAGGAGTGACCCTTGTGATTACGAAACAGGATAAAAATCAAGTTCGTAAAAAACGTCATGCGCGAGTTCGTTCTAAAATTTCGGGTACTGCTGAGCGTCCACGCTTAAATGTATTCCGTTCTAACAAGAACATCTACGCTCAACTTATCGATGACGTAGCAGGCGTAACAATTGTTAGCGCATCTTCTCAAGAAAAAGATTTTGAAGGCACTGGTAGCAATGTTGCAACTGCATCAAAAATCGGTGAAACAATCGCGAAACGCGCTGCGGAAAAAAATATTACTGCTGTAGTTTTTGACCGTGGTGGTTACTTATATCATGGACGCGTGAAAGCTTTAGCTGAAGCTGCACGTGAGAATGGTTTAGAATTTTAATAAGAAGGAGGGACACATTTCATGAGTCGAATTGACGCAAACAAACTTGGAGAACTTGAAGAACGCGTAGTTACTATTAACCGTGTTGCTAAAGTTGTTAAAGGTGGACGTCGCTTCCGCTTCACAGCACTAGTTGTTGTTGGCGATAGAAACGGTCATGTAGGTTTCGGTACTGGTAAAGCTCAAGAGGTTCCAGATGCTATCCGTAAAGCTGTTGAAGATGCGAAGAAAAACTTAGTAGAAGTGCCACGTGTTGGTGGAACAACTCCACACTTAGTGCTTGGTCGCTTCGGTGCAGGAGAAATCTTAATTAAACCTGCTGCTCCTGGTACAGGAGTTATCGCTGGTGGTCCAGTACGTGCTGTACTAGAACTTGCTGGTATTACTGATATTCTTTCAAAATCTCTTGGATCTAACACACCAATCAACATGGTGCGTGCAACTGTTCAAGGTTTAACTGAATTAAAACGCGTAGAGGACGTAGCTAAATTACGTGGTAAATCAGTGGAAGAAATATTAGGATAAGGGGGGAAAGATAATGGCTAACAAATTAGAAATCACCCTTACTAAATCTGTGATTGGTACTAAACCTGCACAACGCAAAACTGTTGAAGCTTTAGGTTTACGTAAATTACACCAAACTGTAGAGAAAGCTGATAATGCAGCTACTCGCGGTATGCTTGATAAAGTAGCACACTTAGTTACTGTAAAAGAAATTTAATTTTCAATAATTGAACAAGGAGGTGCCACCCACTATGAAACTGCATGAGTTAAAACCAGCAGAAGGTTCTCGTAAGCAACGCAATCGCGTTGGTCGTGGTATCGGTTCTGGTAACGGTAAAACAGCAGGTAAAGGTCATAAAGGTCAAAACGCTCGTTCTGGTGGCGGTGTACGCCCAGGATTTGAGGGCGGTCAAAACCCATTATTCCGTCGTTTACCAAAACGTGGATTTACGAACATTAATCGTAAAGAATACGCGATTGTTAACCTTGATGCTTTAAACCGTTTCGAAGACGGTGCAGAAGTTACTGCTGCATTATTACTTGAAACTGGTATAGTGAGCAACGAGAAAGCTGGAATTAAAGTTCTTGGCAACGGAGCTCTTAATAAAAAGCTTACTGTTAAAGCTCATAAATTCTCAGCTTCAGCGAAAGAAGCAATCGAGAATGCCGGCGGAACTACTGAGGTGATTTAATGTTTCAGACAATCTCTAACTTTATGCGTGTTCGAGATATAAGAAATAAAATCATTTTCACACTTTTAATGTTAATCGTTTTTCGTATTGGAACTTTCATTCCAGTACCAAACGTTGACGCTGATGTATTAAAGGCAACTGATGAGTTTAACCTCGTTGGTTTCCTGAATACTTTTGGCGGTGGTGCTTTAAAGAACTTCTCCATCTTCGCGATGGGAATTATGCCTTACATCACAGCCTCAATCATTGTTCAGTTATTGCAAATGGACGTAGTACCGAAATTTGCTGAGTGGGCAAAGCAAGGTGAAGTCGGAAGACGTAAACTTGCACAATTTACTCGCTACTTTACTATTATTCTTGCTTTTATCCAATCATTCGCAATGTCATTCGGTTTTAATAGAATGTATGGTGGATCTTTGATTAAAGAAGAGGGCGTTCTAACTTATGTTACAATTGCTATAGTATTGACAGCGGGAACAGCATTCCTAGTATGGCTTGCTGAGCAAATTACTGCTCACGGTGTTGGTAATGGTATTTCTGTTGTCATTTTCGCAGGTATCGTTGCAGCATTGCCTACAGGGATCAACCAAATTTTTGCACAGCAAATCGAGGGTGCTGGAGATAAATTATTTATCAACATCATTGTCCTTGCATTGCTTGTATTAATTTTATTAGCAGTTGTAGTTGGGGTTATATACGTGCAACAAGCACTTCGTAAAATTCCAATTCAATATGCGAAACGAGTTACTGGACGTAGTCAGCAAACTGGTGGTCAACAAACGCATCTACCGTTAAAAGTAAATGCTGCAGGGGTTATTCCGGTAATCTTTTCAGTAGCGTTTCTTGTAACACCTCAAACGCTTGCTGTGTTCTTTGGTGAAAATAGTGTTACAAATTGGATTACGAAAAATCTGCAGTATACGCAGCCTATCGGTATGACAATTTATATTATTTTGATCGTCGCGTTCACATATTTCTATGCATTCGTTCAAGTGAATCCAGAAAATGTGGCAGACAACTTGAAAAAACAAGGTGCTTACATTCCAGGTATTCGTCCTGGTGAAAACACTCAAACGTATTTAACAAGCGTGTTATATCGTCTAACTTTTGTTGGTGCGATATTCTTAACTGTTATTGCTGTAATGCCGATTTTATTCATTAATTTTATGAATTTACCTGCCTCAGTGCAGATCGGTGGTACTAGTATTATTATCGTAGTCGGTGTAGCGCTGGAAACGATGAAGCAGCTAGAATCTCAACTTGTTAAACGTCACTACAAAGGCTTTATGAAATAATGTTGGTTTTTAGGGAACGTTCCATCGTTTCCTTAAATCAGCAAACCTTTTGTGGGAGGAATATTTCCTAATGAATATCGTTTTAATGGGTCTGCCAGGTGCTGGTAAAGGTACTCAGGCAGATAAAATTGTTGAGAAGTACGCGATTCCTCATATTTCTACAGGCGATATGTTCCGTGCTGCAATTAAAGAAGGTACTGAACTAGGCTTACAAGCGAAATCGTTTATGGATCAAGGTGCACTAGTACCTGATGAAGTAACGATTGGTATTGTTCGTGAGCGACTGGCTAAACCTGATTGTGAAAAGGGCTTCTTATTAGATGGATTCCCACGTACTGTTCCTCAAGCTGAAGCATTGGATAGCATTCTTGCTGATCTAGGTAAAGCGATTGAGCATACATTAAACATTCAAGTTGAAAAGGATGAGTTAATTGCTCGTCTTTCAGGTCGACGTATTTGTAAAACTTGTGGTACATCATATCATTTAATTTTCAATCCTCCTACGGTGGAAGGAAAATGTGATAAAGATGGCGGCGAGCTTTATACACGTGCAGATGATAATCCTGAAACGGTTGCAAACCGTCTGGAAGTAAATATGAATCAAGCACAACCTCTACTTGATTTCTATCAAGCTAAAGGTGTGTTAACTAACATTGATGGACAGCAAGATATTAACAAAGTGTTTGCTGATCTTGATGCTCTATTACAGGGCAGCCGCAGCTGATACCCGGCTCCGGGCGCAGAGTACTGCTTCCGCGGGAGGCATGCGGGAGCAACAACGAAACATAATTTTTTTGAGAGTTGCAAAAGCATATTGTGCCCGGTATATATTTCTTCTAAAGAGTGCAACATACCTTTTGGAGGAGTATAATGGGTTTCGTGGAAGCATCTGTGTAACGGGTATGAATATCTCATCAAAGACATTCCGGTATTCGTGTAAACATGGGAGGTTCAGTGCCCTTATTGGTTCTGTAAATTCCGTGGATTGTGTGAAGCGAAACCAGACGAGCGTCTTTCAAACATCTCTCATACAATCCAAACATATGTTGAAACGAGGTTGCTTCTAAAGTTGCAGCAGATATCCGTTTGATGTAACGATGAGAACTTTAATTTGCATATAGAGAGGAGACAGAGTAGATGGCGAAAGATGATGTAATTGAAGTCGAAGGGACAGTTGTTGAGACTTTGCCAAACGCGATGTTTAAGGTAGAATTAGAAAATGGACATGTGATTCTAGCACACGTATCTGGTAAGATTCGTATGCACTTTATCCGTATTCTACCTGGAGATAAGGTTACTATCGAGTTATCTCCTTATGATTTAACTCGCGGTCGTATCACATACCGTTTTAAATAATCTTTTGCGCTCCGGACTACTAAGGAGGTTAGGTTAGATGAAAGTGAGACCATCTGTGAAACCGATCTGCGAAAAATGTAAAGTAATTCGCCGACGCGGTAAAGTAATGGTAATCTGTGAAAATCCTAAACATAAACAAAAACAAGGTTAATTCTAAAGGAGGTGCACAACGTACATGGCACGTATTGCTGGTGTTGATATTCCTCGCGACAAACGCGTGGTAATTTCATTAACGTACATTTTCGGTATTGGTAAAACTACAGCTCAGAAAGTACTAGCTGATGCAGGTATTTCAGAAGATACACGCGTACGCGACTTAACTGAAGATGAGTTAAACAAAATCCGTGAACAATTAGATTCATACAAACTTGAAGGTGACTTACGTCGCGAAACTTCATTAAATATTAAACGTCTGATGGAAATCGGTTCATTCCGTGGTATCCGTCACCGTCGTGGCTTACCTGTTCGTGGTCAAAATACGAAGAACAATGCGCGTACGCGTAAAGGTCCTCGTAAAACTGTTGCGAACAAGAAAAAATAATTGGTAAAGGAGGTTCCTTCTTAACATGGCTCGTAAACAACAAACTCGTAAACGTCGTGTGAAAAAGAATATCGAATCTGGTATTGCACACATTCGTTCTACATTTAACAATACAATTGTAACGATTACAGATATGCAAGGTAACGCTGTATCTTGGTCAAGTGCTGGTGCTCTTGGTTTCCGTGGTTCACGTAAATCTACACCATTCGCTGCTCAAATGGCTGCAGAAACTGCTGCTAAAACATCCCTTGAACATGGTCTGAAAACGTTGGAAGTAACTGTTAAAGGTCCTGGTGCTGGTCGTGAAGCTGCTATTCGTGCACTTCAAGCTGCTGGTTTAGAAGTAACTGCTATTAAAGACGTTACTCCAGTTCCTCATAATGGTTGCCGTCCGCCAAAACGTCGTCGCGTGTAATGGGTGCGTCTCATATTGTATGAGAACATCATTTTTTGTACAGACTGTCTTGTGCAGATAATAAACGATACGTCATTGACGATCGAATCTATGATGGAAAGAACCTATACATTCGATGTTTTGAAGGAGGGTAAATAAAATGATCGAAATTGAAAAACCAAAGATTGAAACGGTGGAGATCAGCGAAGATTCCAAATATGGAAAGTTTGTTGTAGAACCGCTTGAACGCGGATATGGAAACACTTTGGGTAATTCTTTACGTCGTATCCTTCTGTCTTCATTACCAGGAGCTGCTGTCACTTCAATTCAAATTGATGGTGTTCTTCACGAATTCTCGACTGTAGAAGGCGTAGTAGAAGATGTAGCTTCAATCATTTTGAACGTGAAAAAACTAGCTCTTAAAATCTACTCTGACGAAGAAAAAGTTATTGAGATTGATGTAAAAGGCGATGGTACAGTTACGGCTGCTGACATTACACATGACAGTGACGTAGAAATTTTAAACCCAGATCTATATATTGCAACAATCGCTAAAAACGGTCATTTACGTATGCGTATGTATGCACAACGCGGCCGTGGTTACACTCCTGCTGATCAAAACAAACGTGAGGATCTTCCTATCGGCGTGATCCCGATCGACTCTATTTACACTCCAGTATCACGCGTCAATTTCCAAGTGGAAAATACTCGTGTAGGTCAGTCTTCTGACTACGACAAACTTTCTCTTGATGTGTGGACAGATGGTAGCATCGGTCCGAAAGAGGCGATTTCGCTCGGAGCAAAAATTTTAACCGAGCATCTTAACATCTTCGTTGGCATGACGGATGAGGCACAGACTGCTGAAATCATGGTCGAAAAAGAAGAAGATCAAAAAGAAAAAGTTTTAGAGATGACTATCGAAGAACTTGATCTTTCTGTTCGTTCTTATAACTGTTTAAAACGCGCTGGTATTAATACAGTACTAGAACTTGCGAATAAATCAGAAGACGATATGATGAAAGTTCGTAACCTTGGACGTAAGTCACTAGAAGAAGTAAAAGCGAAGTTAGAAGAGCTTGGTTTAGGATTACGCAAAGAAGACTAAGCGATTTAAACAACACTAATAAGATCAGATTTTTTCTATAAAGGAGGGAAACATCCATGGGTTACAGAAAACTTGGTCGTACAAGTTCTCAACGTAAAGCGATGTTACGTGACTTAGCTACTGATTTAATCATCAACGAGCGTATCGAAACTACTGAGGCTCGCGCTAAAGAAGTACGTAAAGCTGTTGAAAAAATGATTACTTTAGGTAAACGCGGAGATTTACACGCACGCCGTCAAGCTGCTGCATTCATCCGTCGCGAACTAGTAACAACGACTGATGCTGAAGGTAACGAAACAACATCATTTGCACTTCAAAAGTTATTTGATGATGTTGCACCACGTTATGCAGAGCGTCAAGGTGGTTACACTCGTATTCTTAAAGTAGGTCCTCGTCGTGGTGACGGTGCACCTGTTGTTGTGATTGAACTAGTTTAATCATAAGAGAAGACTTGTGGTGAAGAGGGTGGGAATCACCACCCTCTTTCTTTATAAATGATTTATACGACAAATAATTAAGCTGAGCGTTATGATGAGCGGGCACTTTAGGGTGTGGCGTCTCGTTTAGCTCTCCGCACCTCATTCAGGAGAAATAAGGGCTTGAGCACCCGTATTTCTTGTAAATGTAACGACAAGCGCATTTCTATCGAATGAGGTGCGCGCTTTTTTATTATGTGGGATAGCGCCAATTTGTGGTGCTTTTTTTAATATATGGGTTTTCTTTAGACGCTCAAAAGTGCACCATCAAATTGAGTTGTTATAGTAGTATTTTTCTTTTATCGACATACGGATTGTAGTAGAATTCATACATAAAAAAGTGTAAGTTAGTTAGTAGAGCTGAGCATGTAGAGAGGAGTTCTAGAAATGCCTGAAATTTTATCTTTAAATAATGTGACTTTTTCATATACACCAGAAATTCAAGACAGTCGTAATGCTGTAGAAAATGTTAGTTTCGCTGTTGAAGAAGGCGAATGGATTGCCATAGTTGGACATAATGGTTCAGGTAAATCCACTATTGCCAAGCTGATGAACGGCTTGTTATTCCCTCAGCAGGGGGATGTGCGAATATTACGAGAACCCTTAAGTGAAGAAAACCTTTGGGAATCTCGCTCCTTAATGGGTATGGTTTTTCAAAACCCTGATAATCAGTTTGTAGGTGCCACTGTACAGGATGATGTTGCATTTGCCTTAGAAAACAATGGTGTGCCTTTTGAAGAAATGGTGAAACGTGTACACGCGGCACTAGAGCAAGTAAAAATGGACACGTTTTTAGATCATGAGCCACATCACTTATCTGGAGGACAGAAACAACGCGTTGCCATTGCTGGTGCACTTGCACTAAAGCCAAAGCTTCTCATTTTAGATGAGGCTACATCGATGTTAGATCCTCAGGGCCGTGCAGAGGTGTTACAGACTGTCCAAACATTACGTGCAGAAACGGGATTAACAGTAATATCCATAACACATGATTTAGAAGAAGCCATGTTAGCAGATCGAGTTCTTTTTATGAATGATGGTAAGAAGTTTGCGGAAGGTACACCTGCTGAAATCTTTGCACTTGGGGACAAGCTAGTTGAGTTTGGACTAGATTTACCATTTGCCTTGAAGTTATCAAAGCTATTGCAAAAGGAAGGTGTTCCATTAATGGGACAACATATGACAGAAGAAGAGTTGGTGAATGATTTATGGACATCAAACTTCAACAAATAAGCTATGCCTATGCACAGGGGACACCTTTTGAAAAACGGGCATTATTCGATGTAGACTTTGACATTCCATCCCATACTTATCAGGCAATTATAGGTCATACGGGTTCTGGGAAATCAACCATACTTCAGCATTTTAATGCACTTCTAAGACCTACTTCAGGAGAAGTACATATAGGGGATCGCCTGATTGTAGCTGGGAAAAAAGCAAAGGATTTAAAAGCTGTAAGACAAAAGGTCGGTATTGTCTTTCAATTCCCTGAGCATCAACTATTTGAAGAAACAGTGTTAAAGGATATTATGTTTGGGCCAATGAACTTTGGTGTATCAGAGAAGGAGGCTGAAGCGCGTGCAAGAGAACTTGTCAG
Organism: Lysinibacillus sp. OF-1; assembly: GCF_028356935.1. Taxonomy (NCBI): domain Bacteria; kingdom Bacillati; phylum Bacillota; class Bacilli; order Caryophanales; family Bacillaceae; genus Lysinibacillus; species Lysinibacillus sp. OF-1. The sequence continues at coordinate 4,516,821 of NZ_CP102798.1, read as the reverse complement.
CTTAGTTGGATTACCGAACAACGTGCTTGAGAAGTCTCCGTTTGATTTATCAGGTGGTCAAATGCGCCGAGTGGCAATTGCGGGTGTTTTGGCGATGGATCCAGAGGTAATAGTGTTGGATGAACCAACAGCTGGACTTGATCCACGAGGTCAAAAAGAGATCATGGATATGTTTTATCAACTCCATCAAGATCGTCGTCTTACAACGATTCTTGTCACACATAGTATGGAGGATGCGGCTCGATATGCAGATAATATTGTAATCATGCATGAAGGAAAAAATGTCTTAAGTGGACCACCACAAACTATTTTTAAAGATGGTGAAACATTAAAGAGTTTCCGCTTAGAGCCACCACGTATTGTCCGCTTTCAACAGAAGATTGAGCACATGATGGGTCGGTCCTTGTCAAAGGTTTGCTTGACGGAAGAGGAACTCGCTGCTGAAATTGCTCAAACGCTTAGAGAGGAGCGTGCAGAGCCATGATGGAAAAAATGATCTTTGGACGCTTCCTACCAGGTGACTCACCTGTGCATAAACTAGATCCACGATCAAAACTAATCTTTGTTTTTGCCTTTATTATTATTGTGTTTTTGGCCAACAATACAGTGACGTATGCTATGCTACTAGCATTTACGCTCTTGATTGTATTAGTATCACGTATTCGTCTGTATTTTTTAATTAATGGTCTCAAACCGGTTCTCTTTTTAATGGCTTTCACATTTCTTCTTCATATATTTATGACGAAGGAAGGCGTCCCTGTTTTCGAGTCAAAGTTTATCACGATATACGATGAAGGAATTAGGCGAGGAATATTTATTTCGGTACGTTTTCTAGTATTAGTATTTATGACATCTATCTTAACGTTAACGACATCACCGATCTCCATTACAGATGGTATTGAGGTTCTTTTAAATCCATTAAAAGCAATAAAAGTACCAGTTCATGAATTGGCTTTGATGATGTCCATTTCCTTACGTTTCATACCAACTTTAATGGATGAGACAGATAAGATTATGAAGGCACAAATGGCCCGAGGCTCAGATTTATCCTCTGGACCAATAAAAGATCGTATAAAGGCAGTAGTGCCATTGTTAGTACCACTTTTTGTCAGTGCATTTAAAAGAGCTGAGGATCTAGCAACTGCGATGGAAGTAAGAGGCTATCGTGGTGGTGAAGGTCGTACAAGGTACCGTAGGCTAAAATGGGATATGGGTGACACATTTGCACTTGTGTTACTAGTAGCAATAGGCGTATTGCTATTCTTTTATAGAAGTTAAAAGGAGTAGGCTTGATGCGACGATTAAAAGTAATTATAAGCTATGATGGAACGCTTTTTTCTGGCTATCAAGTACAGCCTGGAGAGCGCACAGTACAGGCTGAGCTTGAGCGTGTACTGTCCATTATGCATAAAGGAGAAAAGATTAAGGTAACTGCAAGTGGACGTACAGATGCAAGAGTTCATGCTACAGGACAAACATTGCATTTCGATACACCTCTTGCCATTCCAGTTGACAAGTATAGCAAGGCTTTGAATGTGCAACTACCAAGAGATATTCGCGTACAATCGGTAGAGGAAGTGGCACATGACTTTCATGCACGCTATAGTGTGACAGGGAAGCGCTATCGCTATATTTGGTCTTGTGAGCCTATCCAAAGCCCATTTCGCAGATATTACACAGTCGAGACAAGTGGCGTCAAACCTAATGTAGAGGCGATGCAAGAGGCAGCTAAGGCTATCGTTGGTACACATGACTTTTCATGCTTTTGTGCAGCGAATACAAGTGTGAAGGATAAAATACGTACTGTCACGACACTGCAATTTGAATGGCATGGAGAAGAACTTCATATGGTGATTGAAGGCAATGGTTTCTTATATAATATGGTGCGTATTATTGCAGGTACACTTTGGGAGGTTGGCGTAGGTCGCCGCACGATTGACAATGTGGCACTTGTAGTCGCCTCTGAAGATCGCGATAAAGCAGGAAAAACCGCGCCACCACAAGGGTTATACTTAGAAAAAGTGTTCTATTAGTGACGTTTTAGAATTCTGAACAACTTTACCAGGCGTTTAATGAAATTGCTTGACTTTAAAAGTCATTCATTATATGATAACAGATGGTATTTTCATTACCACCACAAATAAGCCCCGAAACTTATAGTGTAGTCTAATGAAAAATAACGGTAATCGAATCGATTAGGAGGATATATACATGCGTACAACATTCATGGCTAAAGGTCACGAAGTAGACCGTAAATGGTTAGTAGTTGATGCAGAAGGCCAAACTCTTGGACGTTTAGCTTCTGAAGTAGCTGCAATCTTACGTGGTAAACATAAACCAACATTCACACCAAACGTTGACACAGGTGATCACGTAATCATCATCAACGCTGACAAAATCCATTTAACTGGTAACAAATTAGAGGGTAAACTTTACCGTCACCATACTCAATTTGCAGGTGGTTTAAAAACGCGTACTGCTGGTGAAATGCTAGATAAGTACCCAACAAGAATGATCGAATTAGCAGTTAAAGGAATGCTTCCTAAAAACTCTTTAGGTCGCAAAATGTTCACTAAACTTAACGTTTATACTGGAACAGAGCATCCACATGCTGCACAAAAACCAGAAGCATACGAGCTTCGCGGATAATATAAATTAAGAGGAGGATATTACTTTGGCACAAGTTCAATACATCGGCACTGGTCGCCGTAAAAGCTCTGTAGCTCGCGTACGTTTAGTACCAGGTACAGGTAAAATTGTTATCAATAAACGTGAAATCGAAGAATACGTACCATTCGCTGCATTACGCGAAGTAATTAAACAACCATTAGTAGCTACTGAAACTACAGGAAGCTATGATATCCACGTAAACGTTAACGGTGGTGGATACACTGGTCAAGCTGGTGCTGTTCGTCACGGTATCGCTCGTGCTCTACTTCAAGTAGACCCAGATTTCCGTGCTGCATTAAAATCAGCTGGATTACTTACTCGTGATTCACGCATGAAAGAACGTAAAAAACCAGGTCTACGCGGCGCTCGTCGTGCACCTCAGTTCTCAAAACGTTAATATCAGCGTTCTATACAAAGACTCTTTCTACTTTTGTGGAAAGAGTCTTTTTTGTTATTTAGTCATTAGACTAAAGGTTGCTTACTCTTATTTCTTATAAAGCGGATGATTGCAAATTCTTGATGCGATGTAACACTGCCAATGACTAGTGTGAACCAGTATGTAGCTGTCCCTTTTTACATAATCATTACTATTTCCGCACAGATTTAAGATATATTAAAAATATTTTCGCATAAGTTTATGTTTTTTTAAGAAATTATTTAGAGGGAGTTTAACATTCCACTTTAATATAGTTCTTGAAGGTACTACAAACCATGCATTTTCTTGAAATTTGTCATTATGGGTTTGGCGTAACTCAAAAATAGAATGTAACAATGGAGGTAAGTAGGTATGAAAAAATTATTGATAGTATCGGTTGCGGCAATGGCACTACTTGCAGCATGTCAAGATAAGGAGCCTGAGAAAGGCAATAGTGAGGAAATAAAAACAGAAAGTGCTGCTACAACGAAGGACCAAGCAAAGGAGCAATTAACGAAGGGTGAAGAAATGGCCAATATATTAAGTAGTACGAATTGGCAAGGCACAAAAGTATATGATAAAGACAACAATGATTTAACTGCGGAAAATTCTAACTTTATTGGCTTAGCAAAATATGATGCTGAGGCAGGTCATTATGAATTCTTTGACGCTGCTACTGGTGAAAGCCGTGATGATAAAGGGACGTTCTTTATCACAAATGATGGGACACAAAGAATTTTAATTTCTGAATCCAAGGATTATCAAGCTATTGTAGAAATTACAGAGCTAAACGATAGTATCTTTACTTATAAAAGAATGGGCAAAGATGCTGCTGGCAATGAGGTAGAAGTGTTCGTTGAGCATATTCCATATAAAGAAAATGAACTGGCATTTACCGATTCAAATAAAACGCTGAATGCTTCAACAGGTAATATTGTTACAGACGTTGACGGAGATAAGATTTTAGCTGATACATTATGGCACGGAACTGTTGTATTAGATGAAGCAGGTAATGATTTAACAGAGTTTAATTCAAATTTTATCAGCATTGCAAAATATGACGCAAATACAAATAAATATGAGTTCTTCAACCCTGAAACAGGTGAGAGTCGTGGCGACTATGGTTATTTTAATGTCATTCATGGCAATAAAATAAGAGCTCATGTTTCAATTGGTGATAATAAGTATGGCGTTGCTCTTGAAATTACTGAAATCAATGAGAAGAAATTTACGTATAAACGTACAGGTAAAGACAAAGACGGTAATGATATAACTGTATTTGTTGAGCATGAACCTTATGAAGGTGAATTAAACCCTGTATTTACAATGCAATAAAATGATACTTCCTCCTTTATTATAGAAGAAAATCAAAACTCCTAAGTTTATTACTTGGGAGTTTTTTTTACTTTCTGGCATAGTTCATCTACTAATTTCGTACACTAAATGTAAAAGGGTGGTGGATATGGGTGAAGCGCTGGCTTGCACTAGGAGTAATTATGCTTATGAGTATAGTGGTCGTGGCATATGAAACAAATGCTTCGGACCGTAACTTCTTCTTACCAGACCCACTTGGTGGCATCAAAATTGTCATTGATGCAGGGCATGGTGGTGAGGACGGAGGAGCTTCAAAGGGCGAAGTAATTGAAAAGGAAATTACACTTGCAATTGCTCAGCATGTGGAGAAGAAATTAAAGAAAAAAGGCGCAACAGTCGTAATGACGCGAACAAAAAATGGGGATGTGATTGATGAGCATGCGCCGTCGGAAAAATATGGAACTTTAAGAGAGCGGAAAAAGCAGGATATTTTCTTAAGAAAGGATATCGTTGAAAAAGAAAAGCCTGATGTATTTATTACAATTCATGCAAATGCTATACCCGAAACAAAATGGCGTGGTGCACAGGTGTTTTATCATAAGGAAGGACATGCCGATGGCGAAATTCTTGCCAAGAGTATTCAACAATCCATTCGCACTAATCTAAAAAATACAGACCGAGAAGCTTTGTCTATTAAGCAAATTTATTTACTGAAGAAAGTAGAAGTCCCTGCAGCATTAGTAGAGACTGGTTTTATCAGTAATGATGAAGAACGAGCATTATTAATCGATAAGAACTACCAGGAAAAAATGGCAGATGCCATAGTTGAAGGTATAGAAGAGTATTTATTAGCTAAGATTGAGTAGAGCAACATCTACAACGTAAACCATATCAGTATGATATACTAACATTGAGACAATATAAGGGGAGTGTTCGTCGTGATTACTGAACAACAAGTACGAGAAATACTAGGACAACTACAAGATCCATTTTTACATAAATCGCTTGCAGAAACAGATGGTATTACAAACGTAGCAATAAAAGAAGAAAAAAATCATGTTAGTGTAAAAATTGCGATCGCTAAATTAAATACACCTGAACAGCTACAGCTACAAATGAAGGTTGTTGAGGTATTGAAAGAAGCGGGTGCAAATACGGTTGGCATTCGTTTTGAAGAACTATCAACAGAAAAATTACAAAGCTTCCGTGGCACTGCAACAGAGTCAGAAGCACAAGATATTTTATCTCCACTAAGCACAGTACAAGTGATTTCAATTGCTTCTGGTAAAGGGGGAGTAGGTAAATCTACAGTATCAGTTAACTTAGCTGTTGCTTTAGCTCGTCTAGGAAAGAAGGTCGGATTAATCGACGCCGATATTTATGGCTTTAGTGTGCCCGATATGATGGGTGTGACGGATATGCCTAAAGTAGTTGACAATCGTATTTTCCCCGTAGATCGCTTGGGTGTAAAAATGATTTCAATGGGCTTCTTTGTGGAAAACAACGCACCGATTGTATGGCGTGGTCCAATGCTAGGTAAAGTATTAGATCAGTTTTTCCGTGATGTTGAATGGGGAGAGCTAGACTATCTACTATTAGATTTACCTCCAGGCACAGGTGACGTAGCATTAGATATCCATCAAATGCTACCATCATCAAAAGAAATTGTTGTCACAACACCGCATCCGACAGCAGCATTTGTTGCAGCTCGTGCAGGAGCAATGGCTCTTCAAACAGACCATGAAATTTTAGGTGTTATCGAAAATATGGCTTGGTTTGAATCTAAATCAGGTGATCGAGAATTTGTCTTTGGACAAGGAGGCGGACCTAAGCTAGCTGATGAATTACGTACAGAGCTGCTTGGGCAGATCCCGCTTGGTCAACCCGATTGGACAGAAGAAGATTTTGCTCCGTCTGTTTATGCTGAGAAACATACGACAGGACAAATTTATTTAGACATCGCGACGAAAATCATTGATAAATTAAGTAAATAAATAAAAAACGGATTTCCACCTTTTATGGGGAAATCCGTTTTTAAATTGCTATGGTTACTCAGTACTTTTTTGCTCCTTATCCGATCCGCCATCACTTTCACCACTAGCTTCTTTCTTATCGCCACTTCCTGATGAACCCGTTTCGCCACTCTTTTTAATAAGTTCCTGCCATTTAGATTGCATTAAAGGGCTTTCGATCGTTTCCTTTACCACTTGCTCCATTTGCTTGCGCATATTGGATGATTTTAGGATGGTCTCTAGCTGCTTTTGCATATCGGGTTGCCCAAAAAAGGCCTCCATATCCTTTTGGAAAGTCGGATCTTTTATTAAGTCCTTCATAATATCCTGTTGCTGTTTTTGCATGCTTTTTGCAACAGTTTCTTTAAATTTTGGATCTTCAAAGGTTTTCTTCCAAAAGTCTTCTGCTTCCTTGGAAAGTAATGTTTCCTCAGTAGCCTTTTTCACTTCATCATGCTCTAAAATCAAAAGCTCACGGAAACTTGGCTCCTCCAAAAGCTGTCGCAATGCCTTTTTACCATCCTCTGTTTGCAAAGAGTCAATCATGATTTTTTTTATTTCATCATAGGACATGGTAGAGGTTTTATCTTGTGAACAGGCAGAAAGAAAAAGCATTAGAATCAATAATAAGGTGAATTTTCGCATCGACAATCAGTCCTTTCTCTAGATAGACTCTTTCAATTATTGTTCACATTTCTCGGGACTTTATGTATTGGTTAGGATGAGAAATAGCTTTTTTAACAAGGCATTGATAAAATAAGGACAGATATATTGAGAAATTGGGGGACTTTTAGTTGTGACGATACGAAATTGGGCAAAGTTTTTCTTCTTTGCAATGCTCGTTGGTGGTGCAGTCAACGGAGTTTTTAGTTTATTTATTCGCTGGGAATTTTTCCAACCATACATAGCAAATGGTCAATGGGGCGAATTTTTCGCTGGACTTTTATGGATGGTTTTCTTAGGGTTTACCATGAGTGTTATAGCACAAGCTGGTTTTTTTGCTTATTTAACACTTCATCAAGTAGGTGTTAATATTTTTAGAACACTGACATTATGGAATTGGGTACAGCTATTATTAATTGCCATAACGATTTTCGATATTATATTCTTCCGCTTTATTCCTGGTGTGAAGGATGGACAAAGCTGGTTGTTCTACGTTGGATTATTAATTGTTCTAATATTTGGTGCAATAGCAACAGCTGTTCAAAAAGTAAAATTAACGGGGAAAAAGCATGTAATGATTTCGGCTCTATTCTTTATGATTGTCATTACAACGCTGGAATGGACAATTGCATTAATGGGTCGTGATGAAAATATTAATGAATATGTTGCGCTTTTATTATTCCCATTATTGGCTGTTAATGCGTATCAACTATTAGTATTGCCTAAATATAATGCAAAATCCGATGAAGATCGTCAAAAATTAGAAGCACGCCGCAAAGCTCGTCGTGAACAGGCTAAAAATGCATAAGAAAAAATTGCCTCACTTTAGTGGAGGCAATTTTTTTATGGGGCTTTTTTAGTTTGAACTTTATAACCAAATATATTTTCTTCAATTGACATAAACTTATGTTGTTGTATTAGAGCGTTAAGCTCTTTAAAGGATATTTGATTATTTTGATGGAGTGGGAAAAATACAAAATCACCTTTTTGTAATTTAGGTGTTTTCTCACCCTGCCAAATAAGAGAAGGCGACAGTAAATTCATTTGTTGTTGGAATAAAGATTTCTGTAAATCCTGCGAATATTGATGATTTCGGGTAGCAAACCATAAAGGTTTTTCCTTTAAATACTTTTCATAGATATCAATATCTTTTTGAATGAGCGCAATGTCAACGGGTTCTTCTATTGAATCATCTGGACCAAGTAGTCCTGTAGGCAATTTTCGTTGTTGTATAATTTTTAAATGTTCGGGTGAACGTTTAATCCAGTCGGTATCTAAAAGTAGAAGAGGATAAGGCTCTTTCACCGTTTGAAGCCATTCTAATAGAGAGTCATCAGAGAAAGAAATCTCTACTATAAGAGATGTGCCATAATGTCCTTTCGTGACCACTACTGGTGCATTCGCAATATTAAATACAGAAATCATCGTTGAGTTTATAGGCTTTAGAAAAGCAAAAAGGATTACGATTAAAAGCAGTGAAATCAACGTTTTGCGGACCATAATAATAACCTCATTTCTAAGATTTTAAATAAAAAATGAATCTCTTTAAAAAAACTTATGATTTAGTGTTGACTTTCATGAATAATCGATGTTATTATGTATAAGTCGCCAAGAGGTGACAGTGAAATAAAAAAACATGAACCTTGAAAACTGAACAAGCAAAACGTAATCAATAAAGTTTTTAGTAACTAACCTTGGTTAGTGAACAAAACAAAATTTTGGACATCAAAATGATGCCAGCAAAACAATTTGAGCTATTCAAATTTCTTTTATGGAGAGTTTGATCCTGGCTCAGGACGAACGCTGGCGGCGTGCCTAATACATGCAAGTCGAGCGAACAGAGAAGGAGCTTGCTCCTTCGACGTTAGCGGCGGACGGGTGAGTAACACGTGGGCAACCTACCTTATAGTTTGGGATAACTCCGGGAAACCGGGGCTAATACCGAATAATCTGTTTCACCTCATGGTGAAACACTGAAAGACGGTTTCGGCTGTCGCTATAGGATGGGCCCGCGGCGCATTAGCTAGTTGGTGAGGTAACGGCTCACCAAGGCGACGATGCGTAGCCGACCTGAGAGGGTGATCGGCCACACTGGGACTGAGACACGGCCCAGACTCCTACGGGAGGCAGCAGTAGGGAATCTTCCACAATGGGCGAAAGCCTGATGGAGCAACGCCGCGTGAGTGAAGAAGGATTTCGGTTCGTAAAACTCTGTTGTAAGGGAAGAACAAGTACAGTAGTAACTGGCTGTACCTTGACGGTACCTTATTAGAAAGCCACGGCTAACTACGTGCCAGCAGCCGCGGTAATACGTAGGTGGCAAGCGTTGTCCGGAATTATTGGGCGTAAAGCGCGCGCAGGTGGTTTCTTAAGTCTGATGTGAAAGCCCACGGCTCAACCGTGGAGGGTCATTGGAAACTGGGAGACTTGAGTGCAGAAGAGGATAGTGGAATTCCAAGTGTAGCGGTGAAATGCGTAGAGATTTGGAGGAACACCAGTGGCGAAGGCGACTATCTGGTCTGTAACTGACACTGAGGCGCGAAAGCGTGGGGAGCAAACAGGATTAGATACCCTGGTAGTCCACGCCGTAAACGATGAGTGCTAAGTGTTAGGGGGTTTCCGCCCCTTAGTGCTGCAGCTAACGCATTAAGCACTCCGCCTGGGGAGTACGGTCGCAAGACTGAAACTCAAAGGAATTGACGGGGGCCCGCACAAGCGGTGGAGCATGTGGTTTAATTCGAAGCAACGCGAAGAACCTTACCAGGTCTTGACATCCCGTTGACCACTGTAGAGATATAGTTTCCCCTTCGGGGGCAACGGTGACAGGTGGTGCATGGTTGTCGTCAGCTCGTGTCGTGAGATGTTGGGTTAAGTCCCGCAACGAGCGCAACCCTTGATCTTAGTTGCCATCATTTAGTTGGGCACTCTAAGGTGACTGCCGGTGACAAACCGGAGGAAGGTGGGGATGACGTCAAATCATCATGCCCCTTATGACCTGGGCTACACACGTGCTACAATGGACGATACAAACGGTTGCCAACTCGCGAGAGGGAGCTAATCCGATAAAGTCGTTCTCAGTTCGGATTGTAGGCTGCAACTCGCCTACATGAAGCCGGAATCGCTAGTAATCGCGGATCAGCATGCCGCGGTGAATACGTTCCCGGGCCTTGTACACACCGCCCGTCACACCACGAGAGTTTGTAACACCCGAAGTCGGTGAGGTAACCTTTTTGGAGCCAGCCGCCGAAGGTGGGATAGATGATTGGGGTGAAGTCGTAACAAGGTAGCCGTATCGGAAGGTGCGGCTGGATCACCTCCTTTCTAAGGATATTTTCGGAATACAAACCTAGGGTTTGTAAGATTACGTTTTGCGTTCAGTTTTGAAGGTTCATTCTTCTGAATGAATTACTTCTAATTATGTGCTCCTGTCGCTACGCTTTCGTCGCAAAGCTGCGAGATGTAGAAGCAGGCAGTAGCTTTGTTCTTTGAAAACTGGATAAAACGACATTGAAATTGTAACAAACACATTTATTTTTTTTAAGTTTTTTATAGGCTTAATAACATTAAGAGGTTTCCGATATTTTTATTGAAAGCCGTTAGGTTAAGTTATTAAGGGCGCACGGCGAATGCCTTGGCACTAGGAGCCGAAGAAGGACGGCACTAACACCGATATGCTTCGGGGAGCTGTAAGTGAGCTTTGATCCGGAGATTTCCGAATGGGGGAACCCACTACGTTTAATCGCGTAGTATCTTGACGTGAATACATAGCGTCTTGAAGGCAGACCCAGGGAACTGAAACATCTAAGTACCTGGAGGAAGAGAAAGAAAAATCGATTCCCTGAGTAGCGGCGAGCGAAACGGGAAGAGCCCAAACCAAGAGGCTTGCCTCTTGGGGTTGTAGGACACTCAATACGGAGTTACAAAAGAGCGAGTTAGATGAAGCGACTTGGAAAGGTCCGCCAGAGCAGGTAAAAGCCCTGTAGTCGAAAGTTCGTTCTCTCCTGAGTGGATCCTGAGTACGGCGGAACACGTGAAATTCCGTCGGAATCCGGGAGGACCATCTCCCAAGGCTAAATACTACCTAGTGACCGATAGTGAACCAGTACCGTGAGGGAAAGGTGAAAAGCACCCCGGAAGGGGAGTGAAAGAGATCCTGAAACCGTGTGCCTACAAGTAGTTAGAGCCCGTTAATGGGTGATAGCGTGCCTTTTGTAGAATGAACCGGCGAGTTACGATTACGTGCGAGGTTAAGCTTTAGAAGGCGGAGCCGCAGCGAAAGCGAGTCTGAATAGGGCGAAATAGTACGTGGTCGTAGACCCGAAACCAGGTGATCTACCCATGTCCAGGGTGAAGGTAAGGTAACACTTACTGGAGGCCCGAACCCACGCACGTTGAAAAGTGCGGGGATGAGGTGTGGGTAGCGGAGAAATTCCAATCGAACTTGGAGATAGCTGGTTCTCTCCGAAATAGCTTTAGGGCTAGCCTCGTGATGAGAATACTGGAGGTAGAGCACTGTTTGGACTAGGGGGCCATCCCGGTTTACCGAATTCAGACAAACTCCGAATGCCAGATATTTATACACGGGAGTCAGACTGCGAGTGATAAGATCCGTAGTCAAAAGGGAAACAGCCCAGACCACCAGCTAAGGTCCCAAAGTAATCGTTAAGTGGAAAAGGATGTGGCGTTGCACAGACAACCAGGATGTTGGCTTAGAAGCAGCCATCATTTAAAGAGTGCGTAATAGCTCACTGGTCGAGTGACGCTGCGCCGAAAATGTATCGGGGCTAAACGATTCACCGAAGCTGTGGATTGACATCTACGATGTCAGTGGTAGGAGAGCGTTCTAAGTGCGTTGAAGTCAGACCGGAAGGACTGGTGGAGCGCTTAGAAGTGAGAATGCCGGTATGAGTAGCGAAAGACGGGTGAGAATCCCGTCCACCGTATGACTAAGGTTTCCTGAGGAAGGCTCGTCCGCTCAGGGTTAGTCGGGACCTAAGCCGAGGCCGATAGGCGTAGGCGATGGACAACAGGTTGATATTCCTGTACCACCTCCTCACCGTTTGAGAAATGGGGGGACGCAGTAGGATAGGGTAAGCGCGCTGTTGGTTATGCGCGTCCAAGCAGTAAGGCGTGTGTGTAGGCAAATCCGCACACTGTAACGTTGAGCTGTGATGGCGAGTCCGTATGGACGAAGTTCCTGATTTCACACTGCCAAGAAAAGCCTCTATCGAGGTGAGAGGTGCCCGTACCGCAAACCGACACAGGTAGTCGAGGAGAGAATCCTAAGGTGTGCGAGAGAACTCTCGTTAAGGAACTCGGCAAAATGACCCCGTAACTTCGGGAGAAGGGGTGCTCTTGAGCGTGCAAGCGCATGAGAGCCGCAGTGAATAGGCCCAGGCGACTGTTTAGCAAAAACACAGGTCTCTGCAAAACCGTAAGGTGACGTATAGGGGCTGACGCCTGCCCGGTGCTGGAAGGTTAAGAGGAGTGGTTAGCGCAAGCGAAGCTGCGAATTGAAGCCCCAGTAAACGGCGGCCGTAACTATAACGGTCCTAAGGTAGCGAAATTCCTTGTCGGGTAAGTTCCGACCCGCACGAAAGGCGTAACGATCTGGGCACTGTCTCAACGAGAGACTCGGTGAAATTATAGTACCTGTGAAGATGCAGGTTACCCGCGACAGGACGGAAAGACCCCGTGGAGCTTTACTGTAGCCTGATATTGAATTTTGGTACAACTTGTACAGGATAGGTAGGAGCCAGAGATCTCGGAGCGCCAGCTTCGAAGGAGGCGTCGGTGGGATACTACCCTGGTTGTATTGAAATTCTAACCCATGCCCCTTAGCGGGGCAGGAGACAGTGTCAGGCGGACAGTTTGACTGGGGCGGTCGCCTCCTAAAAGGTAACGGAGGCGCCCAAAGGTTCCCTCAGAATGGTTGGAAATCATTCGTAGAGTGTAAAGGCACAAGGGAGCTTGACTGCGAGACCTACAAGTCGAGCAGGGTCGAAAGACGGGCTTAGTGATCCGGTGGTTCCGCATGGAAGGGCCATCGCTCAACGGATAAAAGCTACCCCGGGGATAACAGGCTTATCTCCCCCAAGAGTCCACATCGACGGGGAGGTTTGGCACCTCGATGTCGGCTCATCGCATCCTGGGGCTGTAGTCGGTCCCAAGGGTTGGGCTGTTCGCCCATTAAAGCGGTACGCGAGCTGGGTTCAGAACGTCGTGAGACAGTTCGGTCCCTATCCGTCGTGGGCGTAGGAAATTTGAGAGGAGCTGTCCTTAGTACGAGAGGACCGGGATGGACACACCGCTGGTGTACCAGTTGTCTTGCCAAAGGCATCGCTGGGTAGCTATGTGTGGACGGGATAAGTGCTGAAAGCATCTAAGCATGAAGCCCCCCTCAAGATGAGATTTCCCATTACGCAAGTAAGTAAGATCCCTCAAAGACGATGAGGTAGATAGGTTCGAGGTGGAAGTGTGGTGACACATGGAGCTGACGAATACTAATCGATCGAGGACTTAACCAAAACGTTTGAAACATTCAATGAACCGTTTATCCAGTTTTGAAAGAATAATTTCTTTTATGAAGGGTTTCAAGATACGAGTAGTTCGAGGAAGCAATGGAGAGAGGGAAGGAGCGTACTCAAGTACGTGACTGACTGAACGACAGAAGCTGACGAAGAAATGTGATGTATATTGAAAGCCGACCATAGTCTAGTGATGATGGCAAAGAGGTCACACCCGTTCCCATACCGAACACGGAAGTTAAGCTCTTTAGCGCCGATGGTAGTTGGGGGCTTCCCCCTGTGAGAGTAGGACGTCGCTAGGCGCAAAAAGTCGCTGCTGATACACTCAGTAGTGGCTTTTTTTACTTAAGCTAACTAATAAATTGAGATGATTTATAAAAATATAAAAAAGAAGGCATGCCTTAAGTGGAATGCCTTCTTTTTTGATATTTAATGTGTTTGAACAGTGGCAGCTCGTAGTTCAATGCGGCGAATTTTTCCGGATGTTGTTTTTGGTAACTCATCAATAAAAACAATACTACGAGGGTATTTATACGGTGCTGTTAACGCCTTTACATGCTCTTGTAACTCCTTTGTTAACTCGGCTTCATCTCGCTCTTTGAAGCTCTCTCGTAGGATAACAAAGGCCTTCACAATATGGCCTCTAATTTCATCTGGTGCAGCAACAACTGCACATTCTTGTACAGCTTCATGTTTGTTTAATGCATCTTCAACTTCGAATGGACCGATCGTATAACCAGAAGATATAATAATGTCATCTCCACGACCTTCAAACCAGAAATAACCATCTTCATCACATTTTGCTTGATCACCAGTAATATACCAATCACCGCGAAATGCAGCTTGCGTTCGTTCTGGCTCTTTGTAATACTCCTTAAATAGAGCTGGTGAGGATTTGTGGATGGCAATATCGCCAACCTCTCCTACAGGTGCTTCATTTCCTTCATTGTCGATAATACGTACAATATTACCTGGAGTTGGAACACCCATGGATCCAGGGCGTAATTCAGTGTTTTCGAGTGTACCAATTAATAATGTATTCTCTGTCTGTCCATAGCCATCACGCACTTTTAGCCTGAAACGATTCATAAATGTTTCAATGACTGGGCGATTTAACGGTTCACCAGCAGAGACTGCACTACGGAGGGATGAAAGATTATAGTCTTGCAAATTATCAATTTTCGCCATAATACGATATTCAGTTGGTGTGCAGCAAAGGACATTTATTTTTTCATCTTGTATGAGCTGAAGGTACGTTTTTGCATCGAATCCACCATGATAAACAAATGCAGTAGCACCGAGCATGATTGTAGATAAGAAAGGGCTCCAAATCCATTTTTGCCAGCCAGGAGCTGCTGTAGCCCATACTAAGTCGCCTTCACGTACGCAGAGCCATTTTGAAGCAGCTGTTCGAATATGCGCATATCCCCAGCCATGTGAATGTACTACACCTTTAGGTTTCCCAGTTGTCCCAGATGTATAGGAAAGGAACGCCATGTCATCACGTTTAGTAGCTACTGCTGTAAATGTAGTTGGCTGTGTGCTTGCCAGTACATCTAAAGAAGCCCAATCGCCTTTTGCAGTACCAATAACTAATTTGTTCTTTAATGTGTCTACAGTAGAAGAAATTTGGTCAACCTCACCTGTAAATGCTTCATAGGCAATAACTGCACTAGCAGAAGAGTGCTCCATGCGATATTCTAAGTCACTTGCACGTAGCATTTCTGAACATGAAATAGGCACGATGCCAGCCTTTAAACAGCCAAGAAAAACAAAATAGGCTTCTGGTAGGCGAGGAATAATAACTAGAACGCGATCTCCCTTTCGAAGTCCTGTCTCTGTAAAAGCATTTGCGTATTGATTCATTTTTTGGACAAGCTCTACATAGGAAACTGTTCGTCTCTCTTGTTGCGTATTTAACCAGCGTATTGCTTGGCGATCACTATCTTGTGAAAACTTTTCTAATTCCTCTGTGATATTATAAAATTCAGGTGCAATTAAATCATTTGTTACCATCCGAATATTCCTCCCCCAGGAAATTTGATAGAAAATTCTTAAAACTATTTTTATTTTAACAATTGCAATAATATACAGCAAGAATATTTAGCACGCAAAATAGAAATATTAGATTTAATAGAGAACTATTATGCTTTTGGATTAATTTTTAAACCTACTTCGACAAAAAATATAAAAATTTTCATAAAATATGTTGCATAATTTATAATGCTTGCTATAATAATAAATGTACTTAAGAGGTTGTTTAAACCCGAAGTGAATAGTATCGTTCCGAAGTAGCTCAGTTGGTAGTAGCACCTGACTGTTAATCAGGTTGTCGCAGGTTCGAGTCCTGCCTTCGGAGCCATTTTTTTTGCCCATTTTTAAGAAGCTGTTATACATAAAAAAAGTTATAAAAAAGTATTGCAACTATTAAGAAATGATGTTATTATAAATATTGTCTTGTTTGAGACGTGATACTGGCCCCTTGGTCAAGTGGTTAAGACACCGCCCTTTCACGGCGGTAACACGGGTTCGAATCCCGTAGGGGTCACCATTTAAAACATAGGCTTTATAAAGAAAAATAAACTGTGATATAACACCTGTTTCTATGGAGGATTAGCTCAGCTGGGAGAGCATCTGCCTTACAAGCAGAGGGTCGGCGGTTCGAGCCCGTCATCCTCCACCATTATTGTGTTATTTCGGAGGGGTAGCGAAGTGGCTAAACGCGGCGGACTGTAAATCCGCTCCTTAGGGTTCGGCGGTTCGAATCCGTCCCCCTCCACCAGTTTTATAAATGATTGGGGTATAGCCAAGCGGTAAGGCAACGGATTTTGATTCCGTCATGCCTAGGTTCGAATCCTAGTACCCCAGCCATTTTTCTTTTTTACGAGCCATTAGCTCAGTTGGTAGAGCATCTGACTTTTAATCAGAGGGTCGAAGGTTCGAGTCCTTCATGGCTCACTTTTTTAGAATAAAGTATATTCAAAAGTGTTATAATAACTATAGATAACTAATCTCTTACTGAAAACAGTAGGAGATTTTTTTATGTTATCAAAAATTGAATAAATATGCACTTTTTTGTCTAGTTGAGCCAAGTGGTATCTAGGCTTTACAATAATATTATAACTTTTAGGGGGTATAAAAACATGAATAAACTTAATATTTCTATTATTGGAGTACCAACAGACTATGGACAAACACGTCGTGGCGTAGATATGGGGCCAAGCGCGATTCGCTATGCAGGCGTTGTGGAACGTTTGGAGGCTATTGGACATGAAGTACAAGACCAAGGGGATATTCGTGTCAGTCAAAAACTTGCAGACGCACCTGTCGATGAGAAATTACTGAATTTAGAGGAAGTTGTAGATGTTAGCACGGCTTTAGCTAATAGCGTGCATGAAGTAGTAGAACAAAATAAGTTCCCACTTGTATTTGGTGGAGACCATAGTATTGCTATTGGCACACTAGCTGGATTAGGTGAGCATTATAAAAATCTTGGCGTTATTTGGTATGATGCTCATGCAGATTTAAATACACCTGAAACAACACCATCTGGCAACATCCATGGGATGCCATTAGCAGTTAGTATTGGACTAGGTCATGAGCGCTTAGTGCAAATTCGGAATTATGCACCGAAAATTAAACCAGAGAACGTTATTATTATCGGAGCTCGTTCAGTAGATCCTGGTGAGCGTGAGTTAATTCGTCAACAAGGGATTAAAGTATATACAATGCACGAGATTGATCGACTTGGTATGACGCGTGTCATGGAAGATGCACTTGCTTACTTGAAAGAACGTAATGTTGATGGATTACATCTATCACTTGATTTAGATGGCTTAGATCCGCTTTACACGCCAGGAGTTGGTACACCCGTTCCTGGAGGAATTACGTATCGAGAAAGTCATTTAGCAATGGAAATGTTACAAGAATCAGGGATGCTAACATCAGCAGAGTTTGTAGAAGTAAACCCAATTTTAGATGAGAAGAATACAACAGCAAATGTGGCTGTTGCATTAATGGGATCTTTATTCGGAGAGACACTAGTTTAAAGAAAATTTGACAAAAAATTGCCTGTTGCCACATTGCATAAAAATCTTTTGTTATAATTGAATTAAAACGAAACTTTTCTTATCGATGGGTCGTATAGTATAAGACAGTTGTAAAGGTGGAGAAGTCAACACAATGGATGCGTTAGTAAACAAGAGAATAAAACAAGTGCTTAAAGGCGATCAAAACGCATTTGCCGATATTGTGAGTCTCTATCAGCACAAACTGTACCAAGTATGCTATCGAATGTTAGGCAACAAACAAGAGTCTGAAGACATTGCTCAAGAAGCTTTTGTGCGTGCTTATATGAATTTGCATACTTTTGATCAGAAAAGAAAGTTTTCGACGTGGCTTTATCGCATAGCGACAAACCTCTGCATTGACCGTATTCGCAAAAAGAAACCGGATTATTATTTAGATGCAGAAGTAGCTGGTACAGAAGGGCTTGATATGTATTCGCAAATCGCAGCAGACGACCAGCTACCAGAGGAGCAGTTAGAGCAAATGGAGCTGCAAGATCGCATTCAATATGAAATTGGACGATTGCCGGATAAATACCGTTCGGTTATAGTATTGAAATATATAGAAGAGTTATCGTTACAAGAGATTAGCGAGATTTTAGATATGCCGCTTGGAACGGTGAAAACGAGGATTCACCGCGGACGTGAGGCATTACGTAAGCAATTAAACAATCTGTAGGAGGGGGAGCGTCATGAATACTTGTCCAGAGCATATTATAGACTATATGCATGATTATTTAGACGGTGACATTAGTCGTGAGCATGAGCAAGAGTTGAAACAACACTTGCATACATGTAATGATTGTAAACAGTTGATGCAAGAATTGAGTGAAACAATCGCCTTTGTGAAGAGTGCTTCCCATATTACAGCGCCTCCGGATTTTGAAGCAGCAGTGATGGCTCGTTTACCAAAACCAAAAAGTCGAGTAGGTATACAAAAATGGATACGCCGGCATCCGTTCTTTGTGGCAGCAGCAGTATTTTGCTTATTCATGAGTGCTACATTGATGGGTAGCTTTATGGATGACCAGCATTTTTCAGTGACCAAACAACCGAACTTAGTTGTTGATGGTCAAACGGTGATTGTACCTGAAGGAGAAGTAGTGAAGGGCGATATTGTTGTTAAAAATGGTGATTTGGTTGTTGAAGGTGAAGTTGATGGCAATGTCACAGTAATTAACGGGCAATATATGGCGTCTTCAGCGGTAGTTTCAGGCAAAATTGAGGAAATTGACGAAGTATTTGAATGGTTATGGTATACGATTAAAAATTCTGTAAAAACGGCCATGACATTTGAGGAAAAAGATGAAACTAAATAACACTCTATACGTCCTAAAAAATAGTGCACGTGAGAGGCTGAAAGGTCTACTCTTATGAGTAGACTTTTTATTTGAAAAAAGTTACATTTGTTAAGAATGTGATATACTTGAATGTGTATGGATTCGCAATGAAAAGTGGGGGATGCCACGTGCAAATTATCGAACATTTCACGGATTTAACACCTGTGAATATTGTTATTAACTTCATTGATGTACTGCTCGTGTGGTACGTTGTTTATAAAGTCTTAACCCTCATTAAAGGTACGAAGGCTGTCCAATTACTGAAGGGAATATTTGTCATTATTATTGCCCGACTTGCAACAGACCTTTTAGGGTTACAAACTCTAGGCTGGATGTTACAACAGGTCATTGAGTTTGGTTTCTTAGCGATTATTATCATATTCCAACCAGAAATCAGACGTGGTTTAGAACAAATTGGGCGAGGAAAGCTATTCCAGCGTTCATCAAGTCAAGAAGAAGAAGAACAAACAAGGCTCATTGAGGCGATGAAGAAGTCTGTTAGTTACATGGCTAAACGTCGAATCGGTGCGTTAATTTCTATTGAAAAAGAAACAGGCCTTAATGAATATATTGAAACGGGTATAGGACTAAATGCTGAAATCTCATCAGAACTGCTGATTAATATCTTTATACCGAATACACCACTTCATGATGGAGCGGTTATTATGCAAAAAGATAAAGTTACAGCAGCAGCTTGTTATTTACCCCTATCTGAAAGTCCATTTATTTCAAAGGAGTTAGGGACACGTCACCGTGCTGCACTTGGCTTAAGTGAAGTTACGGATGCTATTACAATTGTTGTCTCAGAAGAAACAGGTGCAATTAGTATTACGTTAAATGGTAATCTCCACCGTAATCTTTCTCTAGAGGAGTTTGAAACACTATTACGAAAAATGTGGTTCGGTTCAGCACAAGAGTCAAATGCTGCCTCTAAGTTGACTTGGAGGGGGAAAAAGAATGGATAAAATGATGGATAGCCCTTGGGTATTAAGAATCATAGCGCTATTTTTGGCATTTTTGCTTTTTTTCTCAGTTCGTACCGAGTTATCTCCAATCAATACAACAACAACGACTGAACAAACGGATATTATTCGTGATGTACCAGTAGATGTTTATTATGATAATGAAAATCTGATTGTAACAGGCTTACCTGAAACAGTAGATGTGAAGATAAAAGGGCCAATGCCTGTTGTTATAAAAACAAGAGCTACAAAAGATTTCTCTGTATTTGTCGATTTAAGTAATCTATTGATTGGGGAGCATGATGTAAAGCTACAATACGAAAATATTTCTGATAAGTTAAAGGTTACATTAGACCCTGCAACTATTCATGTGAATATTGAGGAAAAGGTCACGAAAGAGTTCCGAGTGGACCCTGAAATGAATAATAGACTAATCGAAGAAGGTTATATTTTAAAAGATATGACTGCTGATCCACCAACCGTTTACGTAACAGGTGCAAAAAGTGCTATTGAAAGCATTAGCTATGTAAAAGCTACTGTTGCAGGTGAGCAAGGCTTGAAGCAATCCTTCTCGCAGGATGCGGCAGTAAAAGTATTAGATCGAGATCTAAACAAGTTAGATGTGACGATAGAGCCTGAAACTGTGAAGGTTCAAGTTGATATAGCAGAATATAGTCGAGAGATTCCAGTGGTCCTGAAAGAAACAGGGCAAGCAGCACAAGACATTACGATCAATTCGTTAACATTTGCGCCAAGAATGATAAAAGTGTATGGTAGAAAATCAATTATTGACGGTTTGACAGAAATTCCAGTTATAGTTGACCTGTCAAAAATTACTGAGTCTCAAACTTATGAATTTGATGTAAAATTACCAGATGGTGTGACAAAAATATCTGACAAGAAAATAAAAGTGAAGGCAGATATTACAAAAGTAGAGCAAGAAGAACAACAGAAAACGCCAGCTTCTACAGAGGAAACGCCACCTCCAACTGAAGAACCAGATGTGACGGATGATAGTACTACTACTGATAAAAATACATCATCTGAGGAAACGGAAGATATTGATTCTTAAACAATATCTGACTATAATTTTATTTTGATTCTAAATCAAAATCCAATCGTGGTTTGTGCTGGTGAGTAGTTAGGACAGGAGTCACCAACAAATCGATTGAGGGGATATTAATAATTACCGAATGAATGAATAAAAACAGACTTTTCCAAAAGTAAGCGGACAAGTGTCTTTTGGGCGATAGTAACTCAAGAGACACGGTCTTGCATTGAAGGAGAGAATAAGTAGAATGGGTAAATATTTTGGAACAGATGGCGTCCGTGGAGTCGCGAATAGTGAATTAACACCAGAGTTTGCATTTAAACTAGGTCGTATCGGTGGCTATGTTTTAACAAAAGATGCAACTGATCGTCCAAAGGTTTTAATTGGTCGTGACACACGTATTTCAGGTGAGATGCTTGAAGGTGCACTTGTTGCTGGTCTTTTATCGATTGGAGTAGAAGTAATGCGTCTTGGTATTATTTCAACACCAGGTGTGGCATACCTTACTCGAATTATGAGCGCAGATGCAGGCGTTATGATTTCAGCTTCACATAACCCAGTTGCTGATAATGGCATTAAATTTTTTGGTCCCGATGGTTTTAAGTTAACGGATGCTCAAGAAGCGGAAATTGAAGTGTTGCTTGATGCACAAGAGGATACACTACCACGCCCAATTGGAGCCGATTTAGGATCTGTAAGTGACTATTTCGAAGGTGGTCAAAAATATATTCAATACTTAAAGCAAACAGTGGATGAGGAATTTGATGGTATCCTGGTAGCACTAGACTGTGCTCATGGAGCTACATCAGCATTGGCTACACATTTATTTGCGGACCTAGAAGCTGATATTTCTACAATGGGAGCTTCTCCAACAGGCTTAAATATTAATGATGGTGTAGGTTCTACACATCCAGAAGGACTAGCTAAATTTGTTACTGAAAAGGGTGCAGATGTTGGTTTAGCATTTGATGGAGATGGTGACCGATTAATTGCTGTAGATGAGAACGGTAAGATTGTTGATGGCGATCAAATTATGTTTATCATTGGTAAGTATTTAAATGCGGTAGGACGCTTGAAAAAGCAAACGATTGTTTCAACAGTTATGAGCAATATGGGCTTCTACAAAGCTGTTGCTGACAACGGTATGCAAAGTGTACAAACTGCTGTTGGTGATCGTTATGTTGTAGAAGAAATGCGTGCCAAAGAATACAATTTAGGTGGCGAACAATCAGGGCATATTGTTTTTCTAGACTTTAATACAACAGGTGATGGATTACTTACAGGCATTCAGCTTGTCAACATTATGAAAGCGACTGGTAAAAAGCTTTCAGAGCTTGCTGCTGAAATGAAAATCTTCCCTCAGCGTCTTGTCAATGTACGTGTAACAGATAAGCATGCTGTGACTGACAATGCGAAGGTGGCTGCTGTCATTGCAGAGGTAGAAGCAGAAATGGCCGGCAATGGTCGTGTTCTAGTGCGCCCTTCAGGGACTGAACCACTTGTACGTGTAATGGTAGAAGCAGCAACAGAAACAGATTGTGAGCGTTTTGTTGAGCGTATTGCGGACGTAGTACGTGCAGAAATGGGCTTAGCAGAATAATATATAGAAACTCGATTTCCATAACAGGAAATCGAGTCAGACCGTAGACAAAAGCCCATCGAGAAGTTCACTCTCGATGGTTTTTGTCATTTTTCTTACTATTTTATTTTTAACATTTGGTAATATACTACCGAATTCAACATACTCTTCGAGCTTAGTTGCTCTCTTAAGCTACTTGCCACGTCCAAGTAGCCAGTTTCTTCAAATTCATGGCAGCAAAAGTAAGCATCGCCTGCATGGACAATTTTTTTAGACCTCTTAAGGTTGTCCATCGCATACCATGCTTTTCTTTTGCATCGGCAAAGACACGCTCAATCGTTTCTTTACGCTTTGCATAAATTTGTTTGATGTCATAGGAATGGCGTAAATGTTCAGCTTCCTCCACATATGACTCCCAAATATGGCGTTGAATGAGTTTTTGATGATGCTTACTTTCTGTACATCGGGAAAGGCTTGGACACTTCGAACAAATCAAAGGATTCGATTTATATTGGCGATATCCTTCCTTCGTCGTTGTCGCATACTTCAATATCTGCCCTTGTGGGCAAAGATAACAATTATAGTGCTCGTCATATATATACTCGTGCTTTCGGAAGAATCCATCTTTCGTTTTAGGACGTGTATACGGAAGAACAGGCAACATTTGATTCTCTAACAAAAAGTTCGTAATCGCTGGTGTTTTATAGGCTGCATCTGCCGCAACAGCTAATGGTTTTTGAACATTTTGAATGACCCTTTCCACAAGTGGCTGTAATACATGGCTATCGTGCACATTTCCCGGAGTCACAATGGCACCTAAGACAAAGCCCTTTTCATCTGTGGCTGCATGGAAAGAATACGCAAACTGTTTCGTACGTTCATCCTTCACGTAATAGCCACTTTCAGGATCTGTCGTGCTTTCCTTTATTTCTTTCCATTCTTCCTTTTCAAACTTCTCCGGGGGAAAGGGCTTTTTTCCGTGTTCTTCACGATCCATATTTAACTCTAATTGAAGCTTCTCTTCATAAGCCCGTGTTTCTTTTCGCACGACCTTTTTATCATACTTCCGTTTATTCGCACTCGCTTTCACATGCGTGGAATCGATAAATAGATGGTCTGCATGGAGGAGTCCCTGATGCATAATCTCTTTTAATATACGATAGAAAATCTGTTCAAATATATCGGTGTCTTGAAAGCGACGGACATAATTTTTACCGAAGGTAGAGAAATGCGGGACTTCTGTATGGAAGCCAAATCCTAAAAACCAACGATACGCCATATTCGTTTCAATTTCTTTGATCGTTTGACGCATGGAGCGAATGCCAAAAACATATTGAATAAACGTCATTTTAAAGAGAACAACAGGATCAATACTTGGACGCCCATTAGGTGAATAGAGATGTTCTACTAAAGGATAGATAAATGAAAAATCAATAGCAGCCTCCAGTTTTCGCACTAAATGATCGTTGGGAACTAATTGATCAATCGTTAACATTTCTAATTGTTCACGTTCATTGGTATGATTTTTCGTCATCATGGTTGATCACCTCAAAAGTTTACTTTTTATCAATAGATGAATAAGGAATTCTTTATGTAGAAGTTGATTGGAACGAAGGGCGGCGACTCCTGCGGGAAAAGCGGGAAAGTCGAGATCCTGGACTGAGCGAAGCGAGGGAAGCAGCTCGACCCCGCCCGCGGAAAGCGTCCGCCCGTAGTGGAAATCAACGGCTTTATTTTATTTCATTGTAAAAGAAAAAAGACTGTAGGCAAACTCAAAATTCATCGAGTTTGTCTACAGTCTGACTCGATTTCCATAACAGGGAATCGAGTTTTTCTTGTTTAAAAAGAATGTTTGAAATGAATGAGATGGGGAACAGTAGTAAGGAGTCACAATAACAAGGAGTGTTTAATTGATATGGCTAAAATTGCTACAGTGATAACAGATATGTTTGAGGACATTGAGTTTACAAGCCCCAAAGAAGCTCTAGAAGCAGCTGGGCATCAGCTCGTAACAATTGATACCGAAGCAGGTAAGGAAGTTAAGGGGAAACATGGAAAGCCAGTGAAAATAGATAAAGGAATTGAGGAAGTAAATGCCTCAGAATTTGATGCATTATTTATTCCTGGTGGTTTTTCACCTGATATATTACGTGCAGATGATCGTGTAGTGGCATTTGTAAAATCCTTTATGGATGACATGAAGCCGACCTTTGCTATTTGTCATGGACCACAGCTGCTAATTACAGCTAAGACACTGAATGGTCGTGATGCCACAGGCTATAAATCCATTCAAGTGGATTTAGAAAATGCAGGGGCAATATTCCATGATGAAGAAGTATTCGTCTGTCAAAAGCAGCTCGTAACAAGTAGAACGCCAGACGATCTTCCAGCCTTTAATAGAGAAATAGTTAAATTATTAGACAGTAAATAAAAGATAGGCACAAGCAGTCAATTGCTTGTGCCTTTTTGTGGAATTTACTCCGCTTTATTTAGCATAGCAACTAATTATTTGTCTACATATTTGTCACGAAAAAGCATGGGGATTAGGTGTTTTTTATAACGAAAATTTGACGGATAGCATATGATTGAGTATGATGGAGAAGTTGAAGATGACGAGGTCCGACCTTATCCTTTAACGAGCGCTAAGGAGGAAAGAAAGCGCAAAATCGGAAAACAATTATAGCGCCTGAGCTGAAGAAATCGGACGACAAGATCTTCAGCAGACGAGGTGGAGGTTTATCGAAAATTCGGCGGATGCCTCCCAATCGACATACCCGATTGTCATTTTTCATTTTGAAAGCATTTAAGTGATTGAATGTACAGAAAATGGAGAAGGTATAGTAAAAGCAATAGATAAATCAAAGAAGCTTCACCTATCGAAAAAAACTCTAATCAGTTGGCTGAATGAGTGGGTGGCTTGCATGTAAGGGAGTGCTTATTTTAAATATAAAATAAAGCATCGCTCGTACATTCAAAAAACTTCGATAGGATGAGGTCTAGTTTGTCATTGCATGAAATTGACAATATCGGAGGACGAGAATTTATGTGTGGAATTGTAGGATATATTGGTGAATCAGATGCAAAGGAAATTTTATTAAAGGGTTTAGAGAAGCTTGAATACCGCGGCTATGACTCAGCTGGTATTGCAGTACGTAATGAAGAAGGTGTAACAGTTTTTAAAGAAAAAGGACGTATTGCAGACTTACGTGAAGCGGTGGACGAGGAAGTTGCAGCAAAAATTGGAATTGGTCATACACGTTGGGCAACACACGGTGTACCCAATCGTTTAAATGCTCACCCACATCAAAGTGCATCAGGACGCTTTACACTTGTGCATAATGGGGTTATTGAAAACTATCATTTATTACAAAAAACATATTTAAAAGGCATTCCGATGAAATCTGATACAGATACAGAGGTTATCGTGCAATTAGTAGAGTTATTTGTGAAAGAAGGTCTTAGCACAGCAGAAGCTTTCCGTAAAACTTTATCTCTATTACATGGCTCATATGCCCTTGCATTATTAGATGCTGAATCGACAGATACTATTTTTGTTGCAAAAAATAAATCACCACTTTTAGTAGGTATTGGTGAAGGCTTCAATGTTGTTGCTTCGGACGCAATGGCTATGCTACAAGTAACGGATCAATACGTGGAGCTTCATGACAAAGAGGTTGTAATTGTACACAAAGCAAGTGTCGAAATTACAAAATTAGATGGTTCTGTAGTAGAGCGTGCACCATATACAGCGGAGCTTGATATGAGCGATATTGAAAAAGGAACTTATCCTCACTATATGTTAAAAGAAATGGATGAGCAGCCAACTGTAATTCGTAAAATTATTCAAGCATATGAAGGCGACAATGGCGATTTAACAATTGACGCAGAGATTTTAGAGGCATTGAGAGCAGCGGATCGCTTATATATTATTGCGGCAGGCACGAGCTACCATGCAGGTCTCATCGGTAAACAATATTTCGAAAAAATGGCGGGTATCCCAGTAGAGGTTCATATTTCTAGTGAATTCGGCTACAACATGCCATTACTATCAGAAAAGCCTTTATTTATCTTTATTACACAATCAGGTGAAACAGCTGACAGCCGTCAAGTACTTGTAAAAATTAAAGAACTTGGCTATCCAACATTAACGATTACAAACGTACCTGGCTCAACGCTATCACGTGAAGCAGATCATACATTGTTATTACATGCAGGCCCGGAAATTGCAGTGGCTTCTACAAAAGCTTATGTTGCTCAAGTAGCAGTACTTGCGTTAGCAGCGTATGTAACGGCAAAGGCAAATGGTAAAGGCTTAGAATTTGATTTAAAACAAGAGCTTGCGATTGCCGCTAATGGAATCCAAACAATTATCGATTCAAAAGATGTGTTAGAAGATATTGCAGAAGACTACTTAAAAATCGCGCGTAACGCATTCTTCATTGGCCGTAATATGGACTTCTATGTCAGCCTAGAAGGGGCCTTAAAACTGAAAGAAATCTCGTACATTCAAGCAGAAGGCTTTGCTGGTGGCGAACTGAAGCACGGAACAATTGCCTTAATCGAAGAAGGTACACCAGTGTTTGCACTTGTCACTCAAGCATCAGTAGGATTAAATATCCGTGGTAATGTCAAAGAAGTAGCAGCTCGTGGCGCATATCCTTGTATCATTGCAATGGCAGGCATTGATGAAGATGGTGACCGTCTAGTCATTCCGCATGTTCACGAATTACTAACACCACTTGTATCTGTAGTGCCATTACAATTAATTAGCTACTATGCAGCACTTCACCGTCGTTGTGATGTGGATAAACCACGTAACTTGGCTAAATCGGTGACTGTTGAATAGGATTAGGTTTAAGCATTTATGCTAGTGTAGTCTAATAAAAAATATTGATTGTTTATAACAAAGTTTGACCATTTGAAATAAAGTTTGGTTAAAAATGACCTCTTCGGATTTGGTATCCAGAAGAGGTCATTTTTGATTCTTTGGAAAAAGGTAATTTTATAGGAATGAATTTAATTGGTTAGAACATTAATATGGAAAAGGTTCTTGGTGTAGTTTTATAAAAAAGATTGATCGTTTATAACAAAGTTCGCTTATTTAAAATAAAGATTGATTAAAGATCCTGTGTTGATACGTAGGATCTTTTCTTATTCCACAATCGGGCCAATATTGTTGCAGATATAAAAAGAGGCTGATATTACATCAACCTCTTTTTAATGATTTTTAGGATGCAGCGATTACTTCGCAAGATATATCAAAAAACGAATGAAGAACCTTGATATCCTATATTTAAAGGAGGTGCCTTCGTTGTATAACCATGAAATTATAATTAAGAAAATCATTTTGTATGTGGAAGAAAACCTACATGAACCACTTACTTTGGAAAATATAGCAGCATAATCAAATTTTTCAAAGTATCACTTTCATCGAATATTCCAATCCACGATTGGCATGACAGTAACTGAATATATTCGGTTAAGAAGATTGGCTAATGCTTCTTCCGCCTTACTTTATACAAGTGAACGCATTCTTGATATCGCTTTATATTATCAGTTTGAATCACAAGAATCATTTACAAGAGCATTTAAAGAGATTTATAAGCTACCACCTGGCAAATATCGCAGAATGATGTCAGACGTGCTTAAAATTAAGGAGGAAACATATATGGATACAAAGGTGAAAGGTTGGTTTTTAAGTGGATCAAATCCATTTAATTACGAAATGGGAATTGACCATGAAGTTGTTCATCAGGGGAAAGCATCAGGTTATTTAAAATCCAAAACAGTGTTAGATTCAACTGAATTCGCTACCATGATGCAAACATTTAAGGCTAATCAGTTTGTTGGAAAGCGCATTAGACTCTCTTGTTTCATCCGTACGGAAGAGGTAGATACGTACGCTGGGATGTGGATGCGAGTAGACGACACAATGGAAGATGTTCTTCAATTTGATAATATGAGTAATCGTCCCATTAAAGGAACAACAAACTGGAACCATTATTCTATTATTTTAGATGTTCCAACCCAAAGTGCTGTTATTTCGTTTGGTATCATTCTGTCTGGACAAGGAACTGTATGGGCAGATCAATTTACTTTTGAAGAAGTGAATGAAAGTATTCCAACAACTAATTTAGAGGTGCATGGTGAACTGCTGGACGAGCCAATAAATTTATCGTTTGACGAGGAAATATGATTTAAGGAAGAGTGATAACATGGCTAATTCTGGTAAAAAAGATACCGGGGTAGTATTAAGTATTATAGTTATAATTGCAATTATGGCTGTAAAGTTTGTAGGAATCAACACGCTTGTTCATTACTTAAAGTTTTGGTGAAAATATTGCTTAACTATACCGCAATCGGGCCATTTAATGGAGGAAGAATCACAAGTAATATTGAATATTTATGGTATCATTTAGTGAAAAAAATTAAGGAAAGGTGATGTATGTAATGAGTACATCTGAAATATTTATGAAAAGCACCATACCAATATTCCGTATTTTTAATGAGGAGAAAGCGAAAGAATTTTATTTAACATTTTTGGGGTTTGCATTGGATTGGGAACATCGATTTGAGGATGATCTACCTTTATACATGCAAATTTCTTATGGAAATTGTATTATTCATCTTTCAGAGCATCATGGAGATTGCTGTCCAGGGGGTGCTATAAGAATTGAAGTAGAAAACCTAGAGTTACTCCATACAAACCTTATATCAAAGAAATACAAATATACGCGTCCTGGCATCGAAACAACCCCTTGGAATTCTCAGGAAGTTTGCATTGGAGACCCATTTGGAAATAGAATTGTTTTTTTTGAGAACCTTCGAAAATAACATTGGGTAACTTATTTTGATGATACAAGTAGAAAAGTATTCAAAAATACATTAAATATGGATGAAGGCACTTGGAATCGAGCAAGAGGGTTGGGCTTTGCATAGTGTTGAAAAACAAAACCATCCATAGAATTTATGTGAAAGGTGAAAAAGGATTTCCGTTGCAGGCTACTTGCTTTCCTGTGGGCGAGCGCCGAGCCACTTCCTCTGCTACCACTCCGTTTAGAGGCTCGCCTGTCTCGCTATTCCCACGGGAGTCAAGTAGCCTTCCACTCCAATCCATAAAAAAGTGAAGGTATTCACTACTCTTTTGTGGAGGGGTGTTGTCACGCATCACTTCTCCAAATTGAAAGTAAGAGGCTATCCTCTCTTATAATATAAATAATGGGCTATTTTGTTCAGGAAAAGACACTTTTGCAGAATGGTTGATTGGAGTGGAACCAGCGTCACTCCTAGGGGATTTAGCGTCACAGAGGAGACCCTGGAGCGAACGCAGTGAGTGAAGCGGCTCATCGGACGCCCCCTGGAAAGGACGCTGGCGGAACGGAAATCAACCCCTCGCCTTGCAAAATTGCTTATTATGCCGTTGACATTACCTTTTTTCAACAACATGAAAAGCATCGAATCATTTGATTCGATGCTTTGGTATTATAATCTATTATATGTTTCATCAAGAGTTCCAAAAACTCTGGAATACCTTCAATACCTTATAAAGTTTGAAATCAGTTATCTTTTGTAGTCATTTTAAACCATATTCATAATATCGTTAGCTTTTTATAACGTATATCGCTCCATTAAAGAATTTAATTCACGATTTAATTCCGTTAGTTTTTCAGCAGCATTAGCAACATCAGCTATTGCTTTAATGTGCTCATCTATGGAAGCAGCAATTTCCTGTACGGAAGCGGCCGTCTGTTCTGATACGCTGGACGCACTTTCGATTCCTTCACTCATCAACTTATTATAGGAGGTCATAACGTCCATTTCTTTATTAACTGCTAATATCGATTCCACAATTTGCTTAACAGAATCAGACATTTGATTGAATTTACTTTGTGTTAGCACTACATCATCATTTAACTTTTTAGCAGTCTCCATTGTTCCTTCTACAGTTTCAACTGTTTTAGTTGTTTCTGAAACAATGGATGAAACCACTCCTTGTACTTGGTGAGTAGCATTTTTCGATTGTTCTGCTAGTTTCCTTATTTCATCGGCAACAACTGAAAAACCTCTACCATACTCACCAGCTCTTGCTGCTTCAATGCTTGCGTTTAAAGCGAGTAAATTCGTCTGTTCAGCGATTGTTTCAATTGTTTCCATTACCTGTGTGATTTGATTGATTTTACTATTTAAATTTTTAATCTCATAACTGACTTCTTCTGATGCTGCCAATGAATCAGTATTGGATTGTTGTAATTGATGAACTATTGCAATTCCCTCGGCTGATATTTTTTCAGCATGTTTTGTAATGTCGTACATCACTTTACTTTGTTTTTCCGTAGTTTCTATCGAACTTGATAATAGCTCTACTGTTCGGTTTATCTTGTCCAAATCATGGGCTTGTTCTTGTGTACCAGTAGCAATTTCGTTAACTGCTCTACCAACTTCATCACTACTAGCAGATGTTTCTTCTGAAATTGCTGATAAGTTGGTCGCTGAATCCAATAAATGTTCACTAGTATTTTTAGTCTTTTCGACGAGTGTACGTAATTGCTGTGACATTTTATTAAAAGCAGTCGCAAGTTGCCCAATTTCATCACTTGATTCAGGTAGATTGGTAACAATTATATGACCATCAGCAATTTTTGTTGATGCTTCAGCTACTTCTTTTAGTGTATTTAATTTCCTCCGAATACCTAAATAAAACACAATTGAACTTAAAATAATGAGTACAATTGTTGCACCAAAGATAATATATTGTAAGATGTTTAATCCTTCATAAAATTCATCTTGAAAAACAGCAATTCCAAGAGTCCAACCCCAAGGCTCAAAATATTCTGTATAGGCTGTTTTATCTTTAAAAGAACCATCTGGCTGTTTATCAGAATAAACGACATAGCGATCTGATTCATTTTCGGACTTGCCGCCTGCAACGATCTTTTCTCGATTACTTCTGTTGAGATCATCGACAGGAGCTCCACCTATTTTAGAGGGATGGAGTTGTAACACTAAATCCTCGTCAAAAGCTAATATATAACCATTTTCTTTGTAAGTAAAATGGGACTTTTGATAATCGTACTCTCCATTTTCATTTACTGGCCCATTTAGAATAATTCTCGCTTGTTCTTTACCTTCCTCTAGTGTTATTTTGCCAATTTCCACTTCTTCATTAATCAGTTCTAATGAAGTATAAGCCCCCTTGACGATGCTTTGTAGTTCTCTTTGACCGGATTCTAAGAGCTGATTTTTGGCAACAACATAACTTGTTGAGCCGATAATCACAACTGTTACAAGTATAATAATTGTGATTAGTAGCATTAACTTTCTTGAAATGCTTCGTAACTGTAAAATTCTCTTCATCATTTGCTTCCTCCCACAACTATATATAGGTATATTTCGACAGTAATCTACATAATTCAATGGTATCAGAATTATTTTTTATATTACGCTGTATATGAAAAGCTAGAAGCAAATTCTTCTTATTATTAGGGTGGGTATTATTACATGATTAACCAAATTAAAAACTGGATAAAGGATGTTAAGAAAAGAAATTCATATATAACATGTTTGGATTAATCATTCTTGTTTATCAAGTCTAATAGGTGAATATTATTGGAGCAAACATTTTTACAGATACAATAATTGGAAATGATTATCATTTTCAATATAATAGGGAACAATTAGTATTTAAAGGAGAAGGATTATGAATAAATACATAAAAAAAGCCGTTCTAGTAATGTTGGTAATGAGTCTACTGCTAATAATAGCGGCTTGTAGTAGTAAAACAGAAGGTACAAAGGATGACAAGGAATCTACAACGACTGAAACAACACGTATTGTAACAGATTCGGTAGGACGTGAAGTAGAAGTTCCCATAGACCTACAACGTGTTATTGTGGATTGGGATTTAGGTCACGTATTAGCTGTAGGCATTGTACCAGTTGCTTCAACGACAAAGGTCATTGATTATGGTGAATTTTTAAAGGATTACTATCAGGGGCAGGACATTGTAGATCTTGGGAATGAAGATACTGTATCTTTAGAAACAGCTACTAGTCTAAAACCAGATTTAATTATTACGTTTGCAGAGGAAAATATAAAACAATATGAAAAAATTGCACCTACTATTGTGTTCAGTACGGATAGCTACGATAGTGTGGAAGCAGAAATTTTAGCAATTGGCGAAATGTTAAATCACCAAGAAGAGGCGAAGAAGTTTATGGCAGATTATACGGCGCGTGCAAAGGTAGCTGAAGAAAAAATCAAAGCCGTAATCCCAGAAGGCATAACATTCTCACTC
Organism: Lysinibacillus sp. OF-1; assembly: GCF_028356935.1. Taxonomy (NCBI): domain Bacteria; kingdom Bacillati; phylum Bacillota; class Bacilli; order Caryophanales; family Bacillaceae; genus Lysinibacillus; species Lysinibacillus sp. OF-1. Next base: position 4,483,927 of record NZ_CP102798.1, on the reverse strand, counting down.
TTTACGTTAACAGACAAAGAGATTGTTGTGATTCCTAGTGGTAACTCAGGTGGTGAAGCGATGTATGATTTGTTAAAACTTACAGCACCAACATCTATACAAAAGCTAATTGAAGATAGCAAGGGAGATTGGCAGAAGCAACGTATTTCATGGGAAACGGTAGGTGACTATGTAGGTGATTATGTAGGTGTTTTAGATTATGGTCAAAAATACGAAACGACTTCTACATGGGATAATTTAGAGGTTGTGAAAAATAATAAAGTGATTACATTCGATGGGAAGTACTTCTTCTCAGCAGATCCAATCTCTGTTATCCATCAAGCAGAGCACATGGCAGAACAAATTATTGAATTAGTACAAAAACAATAAAGTAAAACTTCAAGCAGTTGCGTTTTTCTTAAGCTCCACGAAGACCTTTCTTGCTTCAATAAAAAACCCCATTAGATAAACAGATGATTTGTTTATCTAATGGGGAAGGTATTAGCTAATTATTTATGTGTAGTTACAGCTTTATTCTTTTGTTGTAACGCTTCATTTTTTTCAGCGAAGCGGTCATTATGAGAAGATACGCCTGCCATTTTTGATTCTGTAGGGTCAATGTATAATTTGGCGCTATTGACAGCGAGGACAGCATCGTTAAATGCGCCTGCAATCAGTCTTATTTTCCCTTCATTCGTTACAATATCGCCTGCGCCAAAGATGCCTGGCATGCTTGTACCCATTTTGGGAGTAACGGAAATGCCCCATTCTTCAGAGGCCAAGCCCCAATCTAAAATGGCGCCGCCAAAGTGTCGGTCAAATCCGTGATTGACAAGCACTTCATCTACTTCAATTTTTGTCATATCATTAGAATCAACATGCTGTAATATGACATGTTCAATTTTATTGCCATTGCCATGTAAACGAGAAACTGTATACGGAACATAGGTTGTTGCGATAGACTTCATGCGTGTTACAGATGATTCAAAGGCACTGAAGTCATCTCGTCTATGAACAACGTATACTTCTTTGGCAATAGGAGCCATTTCAATAGCCCAATCTACAGCTGAGTCGCCGCCACCAGAAATGAGTACACGTTTATCTTTAAACCTATTGATGTTCGTTACCGTATAGTGAAGGTTGTTTAGTTCATAACGGTCAGCGCCTTCAATCGTTAATTTTTGAATGCGTGTAATACCACGTCCTGTAGCTAAAATAATCGTTTTCGTATAATGTTTCTCGCCTGTTTTAGCTGTTAAGACGAAAATGCCATCGTCGCGTTTTTCCATGCCAACAACTTCTTGACCAAATACGATTGTTGGATTAAATGTCATAGCTTGCTTGATTAAGGAATGAATAATTTCTTCACAGCGAATAGGTTCAATACCACCGACATCCCATACCAATTTCTCGGGATAGGTGCGCATAAAACCACCTAATTCCTGTTTTACTTCGATAATTTTCGTTTTCATTTCACGCATGCCACTGTAAAAGGCAGCATACATGCCAGCCGGCCCACCACCGATTATAATTACATCATAAATCTCTTGTTCCATTTAAGGCACCAACTTTTCAACTAAATAATCAAGGAATAGTGGAGAGCCAATTAAACCTTCACCTACAACGTAATCTGCTGTTTTTAATGGATAAACATTGCCGATTTTCACAGCATCCATTGCTTGCCACATCGGGCTATTCTCTAAATCTTTCATAGATTGTTCACTACTATAATTTTGCATTTGACGTTGTTCGACAAAAATATGGTCTGCATCAATGTCAGGTAAAACCTCTAAGGAAATGGGCGTGAACCACTCATTATTATCTTTCAACATAGTTGGAATATTTAACCCAAGTTGTGTGTATAGCATATCACTACCAGGGCTACCTTTTTCAGTGCCTAGTACACGGTATTGATTTTGTTCTACCCGTAATACAAGAATTTTTTCGTCACCTATAGCATCGTGTAGTTTTTCTTTGGTTTCTTCTATTTTTTCCCTATACTTCTCGAGAGCAAGTGTAGCTTCTTTCTCTTTCTTGAACAGTTCACCAAGCACAGGAACATATTCATCTATTGCAACGCCTGCCTCAACAGCAACAGTAGGAGCAATTTTACTTAAAGCTTCGTATTTTTTAGCATCAATCGCTGCACCCTGAGCAATAATGACATCTGGTGCAGCTTCAAGAATAACTTCTAAATTATCTTCATATTGCACAGTCGGAATAATTTTAACATTGTTGTCATTGAATAATTTGAAGCGATACTCAGGTTCAATTTCTTCAACAACTGTCACCATTTGAGGCGTTACACCGATTTCAATTAAGTTTTCAGCATAGTTAGAACTAAGAACTAACATATTTTTAGGTTCAGTAGGGATCGTGACATCACCATAGGCATCTTTTACAACACTCGTTGTAGGCTCACTTTGTTCTTCTTGACCCTTTGTCTCATTTCCGCTCTCTTTATTAGTGCTTGAGCAAGCAACTAATGTTAAAGCTACTAACATAAAAAGTATATATTGCATCGTTTTTTTCATTGATTATAGCTCCTTTTTATTTGATAATGATTATCACTATCAAATAATAACAGGGAATGAGAGTGCCTACTATAGCGTAAAGTGCCTTAAAAATTGGATTATTGTGTTTTAGGGCAAACACCATCCAAAATCGACTGCTCAATCTGTTGCATAATTTTTCTTTTGCCAAACACACTGCAATTGTTTATCCATAAACCCGTATCCACATAAAACACACGTTTATTTTTCACAGCATCTAAATTTTTCCACTGCTCACTTTTTTGTAAAGTAGCTAAGCTAAGGTCGGCTGTATAATAATCCATTATGCGTTTTTCAATAAACAAATAAGTAGGATTGGCTACCACTAATTGTTGTAAAGAACATATGTTGAAACTATTTTTATTTGTGCGCAATGATTCAGGCATTTTTAAGCCAAGTTCCTGATATAAAAGGGTAGCGGAGTCACTAGAAGATTCACCGACATAGCGATAACCCAACTCCTCCACACGTAAGTAAAGTACAGTAGCATTCTTTACAAGATGGTGTTGTATTTTATTTTTTAGAACATCTACATGTGTCGTAAGTTCGTGAATAATTTGTGTAGCTTCATTCTCTTTATTAAACAATTCACCAAAGTAACGAATTGATGAATTTAAATCATAAGGTAGCCCGGTAATTACAGGTGCGATCGTTTGGAAGTGTTGTTTTGTCTCTTCCGTTAAGTCGACACCGATAATTAAATCGGGTTGCTGTTGTACAATGATGTCTTGTTGAATCACATATTGAGGCATTTCTAAGATGGTTGTACCAACTTCATGAAAAAGATTCTTTTGATATTTTGGAGTGAGGGAGCTCGTCACAGTAACACAATTTGGTATAACCCCTAATGCGATTGCAATTTCTGCGTGTGCAGGTGATAGAAAGCAAACACGATATTCACCAACGGTCTTTTTGAATTTCTTAGGTGGACGACCTACAATGCGTTTAAACTGTCGACTAAAGTGCTGCACATCATCAAAACCAACTTTTTTTGCGACATTTTGTGATAAATCATCTGTTGTTAATAGCATTTCTTGCGCACGGTAAATACGATAACTAATTAAATAAGCTATCGGTGTTTTATCATATAACTCAATGAACTTTCTCGAATAATACCATGGGCTATATCCAGCGATGGCTGCTAGTTCATCTCTTGTCATTGTTTGGTTATATTTTTTTTGCATATAAATAACTGTCTGTTCCATTCTTTCCTCAAGTGTGTATTCATCTGTTGATTGCTCTTGCTGTAATTCCTTCAACAAACTGTATAAAATAAATTGTTTAATGGTGTTATGGAGAGGGTCTATATTTTTAGCGAGCGACATCCGAATATCAGCTATGATCGTTTCAGGCACTCGCTGAATATAGTAACCATTCATTGTATTGATAGACCATTTACGGGTTAATTTCATTGCTGTATCATACAGTGCAAAGCTAATTAAATAGCCTGAAAAATCAAGACGGTTTGTATTTGTAAGTTGGATAACCGCATCACTTTCGAGGGCAATCAAATGCCCAAAAACAATATGCTCTTTGTGCCCATTAATGGACAGGGTGGTTTGGCCATCCGTAATCAATAAGAGAGCCGCACTTTCAAGATGTATCGTAGACTTTTGAAATAAGGATTTGGCTAAATCTTTTATTTCTGTGCAATGTGCCAGCCAATTAGGATTAGAATCAAGCATTTATGTACTCCTTTAGTTTGTTGTGATAAAAGTATACTACGGAATATCACAGCAGACGGCATAAAAAAGACAAGTTCAAACATAGGAAATAAAAAATCCTTACAGAACATCAAAATGTATGGCCTCCCTTTGATAAGGGAGGTATTTTTAATGTGTACAATAGGCATCTTAAGAAGCTATTGAAATGGAAGGTATTACTTTTAGTGAACAAAATGTACGTAATAGATATAAAGAAATTAATAAACATTAATTTGAAAACGATTACATTTGCTCGATGTTGTTTTACTATAAGGTTTAATATTCGGAAAATTAGTTATTTATAGAATTGATAAATAACTTAAAAGGGTCATTGGGGGGATTAGAATGCTAGCAATTTTAGGTTTTTTAATGATAATAGTATTTATGATTTTGATTATGACTGGTCGTCTTACAGCAATGATTGCATTAATTGTAGTTCCCATTACGTTTGCAGTTATTGGTGGATTCGGAAGTGAAATGGGTCCTATGATGTTGGATGGGATTAAAAGTGTGGCTCCAACCGGGATTATGATTTTATTTGCCATTCTTTTCTTTGGTATTTTGATTGATGCTGGAGTATTTGATCCAATCATTCAAACAATTCTTAGGTTAGTAAAAGGTGATCCTGTAAAAATTGCCATCGGAACAGCCGTATTAGCCCTTCTGATTTCTTTAGATGGTGATGGTACAACAACCTACATGATTACTATTTCAGCATTTTTACCGCTTTATAAAAGAATTGGCATGCGACCAATTGTATTAGCCGGTATTGCCGTTTCAGCCTCAGGTGTTATGAACCTCCTACCTTGGGGAGGGCCAACTGCAAGGGTTATGACAGCATTGAATCTTGAAATGTCTGAAGTTTTTACACCCGTGATTCCCGCGATGATTGGCGGTGCTATCTTTGTTCTGCTCATGGCATTTATGTTCGGAAGACAGGAGAGGAAGCGAATTGGTGTTATAGAATATGATTATGAAACTGCAGTTCAGCCTGCTGCTACAGTCGAGGATGACTCTTTGAAACGTCCAAAACTAATTATCTTTAACTATGCACTAACAATCATTCTTTTAATAGCGTTAATTATGGAGCTATTACCACCTGTTACATTATTCATGCTTGGTTTTGCGATTGCGATTACTGTAAACTATCCAAAATTGAAAGACCAAAAGGAACGTATTGCGAATTATGCTGACAATGCATTATCAGTTGTTTCAATGGTTTTTGCAGCTGGGATTTTTACAGGGATTCTTTCAGGAACAGCAATGGTAGATGCGATGGCAAACTCAGTAATTCATTATATTCCAGATGCAATGGGTTCTCATTTTGCAGTAGTTACAGCCATCCTTAGCGCACCTTTTACATTTTTTATGTCCAACGATGCCTTTTACTATGGAGTGCTGCCATTACTTGCCAAGGCAGGAGCGGTATATGGCATCGACCCCGCCTTAATTGGTAGAGCTTCTCTATTAGGGATGCCAGTCCATCTTCTAAGTCCACTTGTTCCATCTACTTATTTATTAGTAGGTATGGTTGGAGAGGATTTCGGCACATTACAACGTATCTTCTTAAAGTGGGCTTTCGGTTCTACCATTGTCATGATGATCGTCTGTGTAGTATTAGGGATTTTCCCTCTTTAAATTAACATAATAAGTTTAAAATCTATTGTCCATGGGGTTAAAGAGATGATCAAGTGAAAAATTGTTTATCTGTATTAAATCTACAAAAGTAATGGGCTTCTTTTGTAGATTGTTATTGGAGGAAATGAAAAGAGTCTAAAACCACCCTTAATCAAAAATTAGATGTTTAAGGTCTATGGAGTTGTTTCAGAAAAACGTTTTTGTTCGTAAAAAGGACTATCATAAATATACGATGAAAAAGATTAAGACTTAGGATTATTAGTTCATGTTAGTTATAGATATTTGCCAATGGTGGATAGTTTGTTGAGTATAGGGGAAAAGCTATTCAACAATCAAAAAGAAATTATTAAAATTAGGAGAAAGGTGGTATGAAATATGAAAATCCGTAAGATCGATCATGTGGGGATAATCGTCAATGATCTTCCAGCAGCAAAAGCATTTTTCCTTGAATTTGGCCTTGAGATGCTAGGGGAAGGAAAAGTGGAGGGTGAGTGGGTAAAGAGGATGGAGCGGATAATAGGGCTTCAAGACGTTAAAGAGGAAACGGCAATATGGCGACTATCGGATAGTGACGCAAATTTAGAAATAGTAATGTTGCGAACGCCAGATGGTGATACAAATATTGAACTAGTAAAATTTAACGCGCCAACAAATGAAATAGGGATACGGCATCCTTTAGCAAATACGCTGGGTATCCAGCATATTGCCTTTGCTGTTGAAGATATTGAAGCCCTTGTTACCAAATTGACAAAGAAAGGCGCAGAACTAATTGGTGAGATATCTAACTATGAAAATGCTTATAAATTATGCTACGTTCGCGGACCAGAAGGAATTATTTTGGAGCTGGCTGAGGAAATTAAATAGAAAACCCAAGATTTTTTATCAAATTTGAATTGAATAATCTTATTGCTGTTTGCGTATTAGTATCCAACTTTATTGAAACTCTTCTGGGTTATTGTCATTAAACACGGCTGTGTAGAGATAATTAAATAAATGTAAAACTTCTTTCTGCTACTTAATAAGTGAAATAAGAGAACGTGCGTTTTTTGGGGGAAGCTATTGACATTTATCCAAATAAATCATTGCGTTTTTTCCATTGTTTACCCTTTTCATACAAACTATAATAGTGCTGTAAATGATAATCATTTTCAATTGAAGATAAAAAGGAAAGGGGTAATAAATGTGAAAAAGCTTCTACGAAAGCAATTTATACTATGGGGAGGGAGTTTCCTTCTGTTGCTGTTGATGCTATCGGCATGCAGTAATTCTAATGGCAGTGCGTCTGATGCGCAGGGTAAGGAAAATGGGAAAACAGCTCAATCTGATGTGCAAGCAGAGGAAAGTGAGACAACGGTTCAATATACAACGATTACAGGCGAACAAGTTGAAATACCTGCAGATCCAAAACGAGTAGTTTATATTGGTCAGACGACGGGTGATTTCTTGGCGATGGATATTCCCCTTGTTGGTAATAATCTTCCTCAAGATCCTGCAAGTTACTATGGAGATAAACTTGAAGGCATCGTTGATATTGGAAATCCTGCTAACTTAGAGACGATTCTGACTTTAAAACCTGATCTGATTATTAATGGTTATTACAAGTCCGATCCAAATCTTAACGAGGAATTGTCAAAAATCGCAACGACTATTCCCTTTAACCCAGCTCTTCCTTATACAGAACGTGTAAAGGAGATGGGCAATATCTCGGGTAAACAGGAAGAAGTGGGTAAAATGATTGCTAAGTTTGAAACGCAATCTAAAGAAATGTTTGATAAGCTTCAATTAGCAAAAGGGGAGACCGCAACGGTATTCTACCAGTTAGGTAAAATACTTTATGTTATGGGCGATCGTAACTTTGGCGCCATTATATATGGAGAAAACGGTTTTGCCGTCCCACCAGTTGTACAGAAGAATATTATTGATGTAGAAGGGGTATCTTTCCTTGAGGTTTCCGAAGAGGTGCTTCCAGAGTTTGCTGGTGATCATTTGTTTGTCATTGTACAAGAGGATGGTGAAAGTGAAGCAGAGGCGGATCGACTACTACAAAGCCCAATATGGGGAACTTTACCTGCAGTCAAAAAGGGAAATGTTTATGTTGTTCCTAATGAATGGAATACAGATAATTTATTAGCTTTGGAGCAATTGTATAAAAAGTTACCAGAATGGATGCACAAACAGTAAAAATTGTATTTACCTAATCAATTTTTTAAACTGTTTGTATTTTAAAATAGTACATACTCGAACAATAGTTGATAGAGGGTCATTATATGTTACAATAACGATAATGAGAATCATTTTCAATGGTTGGAGAGTTGCTTATGAATCTAGCACCCCTATATATTAGGCTACAACATTATGAACGATTTCAAGTTGATCAAATAATGCTAGCTAGTAGCTACAATGAGGGAATAAAGGATAATGAAATAAATGTATGCGTATTATTAATAGCACTGAGTCATGGCATACGGCTGTATGTAGACAAAATGGCTATTGATCTACGACAAGGAAGCTGCATTCTAATTTTACCTACACAAAGCTACACTGTAGAATCAAGTAACAAAGAGGCACAGCTGGCACACTTTACCTTTGAAACTTTTAAAGTGGAAGGGATGACGTTGAATCAGGTTGCCCACCCACCCCTACTTTGTGGTTATCCCTATAATCTGTTATTTTCTCAAGTCAAGCAAGTATTAGGAAATGAAGCATGGATAGATAATCAGCTTTGTTCCTCTCTATCCACATCAGAAATGGCGATGATGCAAGGTAGACTTCAGCAGATACTAGCTATGATGGTCCAGTTAGATGAGCAAGCTAACGAGTTGTTGAATGAAGAAAAGATACAATTGGTTCAAAAAACTGTACAGTACATAGAACAGCACTATGATGAGGACTTGACAGTAGAACAACTGGCTAACATGGCTGGAATGGTGAGATGGCAATATAGTCAAAAGTTTAAAACGTTGACTGGCAAAAAGCCGACTGATTATGTGGCTCATTTACGTATAAATCAGGCAAAAGAACTTCTACGTAATACGACCGATCCATTGAGCAAAATAGCTCGACAAATTGGTTTTAAAGATGAATACTATTTCAGTCGGTGCTTTCATAAATTAACTGGAAACACCCCACGTGAATATGCAAACATTCATCTTCATACGCCAGAAAGAACAGTTATTGATTCACTGGGTAGAAGGGTTCTTGTTCCTACAAGTGCAACACGTATTGTGACTGATGGAAAATTTACACTTGGGGAATTACTCGTTCTAGGCATACCCCCTATAGGAGCAGCCATCTCCATCATGAGAGATAACGTGGTTTATCACAATAAATTGCGAAATATTCATAGTATCGGGGATTGGGCAGATCCAGATAAAATAGCACAGCTGCAACCAGAGTTCATATTGCTTAGCTATTATCCGCAAGACTTGCAGGAACTGGATGCGCTTGCTCCAACTGTTGTACTGGACAAGAAGTTTAGATTGTTTGAGCGGTTACGATATATCGCTAAACTAGTTGAGCGGAGTAAAGCGGCGGAGAAGTGGATTACTACATATGAGGACAAAGTAAGAATGGTACGTAGGCAATTAGTGGATGCTTATGTTGCTGGAGAGACGGCTACGGTTTATCTCAAGCTTGGTGTAAAATTTTACGTTATGTGTCAGACCGGATTGGCTGCTAGCTTGTATGAATCACTTGGCTTCCGTCCCACTCCCAAAGTAATGCACCTAATTGAGCAAGGGCAAGCATGGATAGAAATCCAGCAGCATCAAATAAATCACTATGCTGGAGAACGTAATTTTATCTTGGCTTCTCCTCAAGAACTACAAACGATTACTCAATGTCCACAGATTGTCACTTTAGCCAAGTTAACTCCTGGTAAGACTCATTTCGTAGATTTTACATGGAATCATTGTGACCCTATCACACGTGAACGGTTGTTAGATGTGCTACCATCTATTTTCAAAAAGAACATTATTTGATAAGCAGAAGAAATAAAATTGCTGTAAAACTCGATCCATTAGCTATGGTTCGAGTTTTTTCCATTAATATTCAAATAGCGCACAAATAAACTAGTACAGAGAAAATAATTCTACTAGAAAAAAAGTTTGTTTAAAAATATCCTGGTATAAAATTTATATGAAATTTCTGGTATAATTACATATATCTATATTAATTTTAAGGAGTGATTTTGTGAAGAAGTTATTGATAATAACAAGTTATTTAGGATTTTTTATATTAGGAGGTTTGACGTTTACGTACTTCTCAACTACGGAAGCGGCAAACGACTTGAAAAAGATCAGCGTGTATCAGGATCCAATCAATTACTATGTCAATAAGGTTGAAAAAGTGCCGCAAAAAGGTCAATCTGGATTTAATTATCAAGGTACAATATATGTTCCAATGCGCTTTGTTGCGGAATCTTTAGGTGAAAAGGTAACATGGGACGGAAAAACAAAATCCGTTTATATTGGTGAGGTTCCCCAATTCACCTCTTTGAAAGATGTAAAACCTATTGGGCGTGATGAGGACCCATTGTTCCATAATCCAAGTTCTATCGTAATTCATACAGGTGAAAAGTTCGAGCGTTCTTATCAACTTGGTGGTTACCATGGGGGCGGTGCTGTTCAAGACCATACAGCGGAATACTTAGCCAATGGAAATTACAAAGGATTCGAAACCAATTTGGCACCAATTAAAAAGTTAGCAGCTAACTCTTTCGGAGTAGGTTTCTTGAAAATTTACGCAGATGGTAAATTGATTTATGATAGTGGAGCAATCAAAGACAAGGTAAAGGTTCATGTTAATTTAGATGGAGCTTCAAAAGTGAAATTTGAACTTGAAGGTAGTGGTTTAGGTATATTAGATCCTAAATTTATTCAATAAACTATACACAAGTAAGACGATGACATAAATAGCTGTCATCGTCTTATTTATTTGCGTGAACGGCATTAACTACGTCGCATTACGTAGCTTATAGATAACTATTTCGACATAACTTTAATGGTAATACAATTTTGTTAATTTTTTCACATTTAAGTATAATATAGTTGTTATTTATATGGTATAATTTCAAGCGGTGTTGATACATAAAATAGGAGATAGGAGAGAAAAGAGTATGATGAAAAAGATGATGAAACGAACAAGTGCAGTATTGCTTGGTGCTTCGTTAATGCTGACAACGGTTGTACCTGTGATTCATGCTGAAGAGCAATTACAGCCTCAAGTTCCATCGATTAGTCCGTGGGCTATTGAAACATTAAATGAGGGAGAAAAATATGGTATTTTCCCTATGGAATGGTATTACGATGGTTTCCTTGAAGAAATTTCGGTGGATAAAGTAAATGAATTACTAGCTTTGACAGAAAAGAAAATTGCTACTCTAGGTTTAGCTGAAAATAAACAATACAAGCCAGTGAGTGTAAAGAACGATAATACACGTGGTGATATTGTGAAGCGCATGTACAATATCGTAGCACGCTATGATTTACCTGTTGGCAAAGATGCCATTCAATTTATGAAAGAACAAAATATATTACAAGGTTCTCCAAACGGACTGCATTTAGAAAAAAAAGCAACAACACAGCAGGCTGTTATACTAGCTGTTCGTTTCATTAAAAGTACATATGCCCTTGCAGAACAAGGATCGAAGGGGGTGGCCTGGGTTGTAGAGGATGAGGATACGACTGTGTACTTATTAGGATCCATCCATCTAGGCACACCAGACTTATATCCTTTCGATAAAAAATTAGTAACAGCGTTCAATGAATCGGATGCGCTATTAGTTGAGGCAAATATTTTGGATACAAAAGCACTTGAATATTATTCAGAAAAGGCACTGTATACAGAAGGTAAAACATTGAAAGATGCTGTGGCACCAGAAACATATGCAAAGCTTGAGCAAGTTGCAAAGCTTTACGATCTTCCGATGGATCAGCTGACAATGCAAAAGCCTTGGATGCTATCTAGTGCGTTATCAATGCTGGCAATGGACGATTCCTTTGGATTGACGCCACAAGAGATGACGATGCATGGTATTGATGTATACTTCTTATTGAATGCACAGTTGCAACAAAAGCCAGTCATTGAATTAGAAGGAGTAAAAGCACAAGTTGATATGTTTGATGCATTATCACCAGAAGCACAGGAGCAGTCATTAGTCGCAGTGTTGGATAGTATCATCAGTCCTTCTGATGAAAATCAATCAAAAATTCTTAAAGAGTGGTTTACAAGCTGGAATAAAGGGAATGTTGAGGAGTTCGCAAAAAGCTTCCAAGCAATGGAAGGTACATCATCAGAATTCAATAAAATGCTATTTGGTTTACGTGATGAACAAATGGCAAAGAAAATCATGAATGTACTTGAAGAAAAAGAAGGTAAGTACTTTGTTGTAGTTGGTTCTGGTCACTTCCTAGTCGATAAAAATATTCGCTATCACTTGGAGAAAAGCGGATACAATGTAAAACCATTTTATCAATAAAGAAAAACTAAAAAGGCAACCCAAAGCTATGGACCTAGCTAAGGGTTGCTATTTTTAGTTGCACCAAAATCCCTCAATAGATATGATTGTCTAAAAGAGTACTTTTATGTAAAAAATGACCAAAAATCTATTTTTGAGAGCTAGAAGGGAGACCTATGCGCATTATTAGGAAATATCGTCTCATTCTGTTTGGCTTTGGTTTTTCATATTTAGGAAATTGGGTAAATCTTGTTGCGCTCAATTTATTAGTTTGGCATTTGACAGAGTCACCTACTGCCATGGCTAGTATATTTATTGTAGGGCCAATCGCTCGTATTTTAACCAGCTTTTTTGCAGGCTCTATTATTGATCGATCCAATAAACAAAAATTAATGATCTATAGTGACATCATTCGCGGGATACTGATTTTATTGTTACCATTTACGTCTTCTATTTGGCTTATTTATGGCGTATTATTTTTATCTAATATAGCGAGTAGCTTTTTTGGACCAAGTAGTACCTATTATATTGCAAAATATGTGCCAGACAAAGATAAACAATCCTTTAATGCCATTCTAGGAATGTTTAGCTCAGGTTCATTTTTAATTGGGCCTGCACTGGCTGGGTTTATCATTGCTTTATCAGATGTATCCGTAGCAATTTGGTTTAATGCTTTAACGTTCTTTGTATGTGCATTGGCCATTTTCAAGCTTCCAGTAGTAGACGGTCGTCAGGACATGCACCGACAACGGCTTACCTGGCAGATGCTAAAAGAGGATTATGGTATTGTCTATGCCTATATTAAAAAGGAGCGAGCCTTTGCCAAAGTTTTTCTCTATTTTCAAGGTGCTTTAATGATTGCTTTTGCATTAGATTCACAGGAAGCTACATTTATTAAACAGAACTTACAAGCCTCAGATAGTCTATATGGTGTAATGGTTAGTATTGCAGGGATTGGGGCGATTATCGGTGGAGCAATGGCTGCTCGGTATGCTAAAAGGTTTTCAACTAGACAATATATTATTTATGGTCTGCTTTTGACAACGATTTGCTACACCTTATTTTATTTATCACCGAATGTAGCAATGGGGACCATTAGTTTTATTGCCTTAGGGATATGTATGTCATTTTGTAATGCGGGATACAGTACATTTTATCAATTGAGTGTGCCATCAGCCATTATGGGTCGCTTCGGCAGTGTTTCCACAATGGGCGTAAATATGCTACAGATTGTCTTTACGTTAGCTTTAGGCATATTAGCGGACTGGCTTTCGCTACAGTTAGTATGTATTGTATTTGGTATCTTAGCTATTTTTATTTCTCTACTTTTATATGTATTTATGCATTCAAAGTCTGCCTATGAGGGTTTGAAGGAAGAGATTGTTTAGAATGTAATCCCTGCGTTTTAATGATAGATGAACCGAACATTGAATAGGAGCACTTTTGATAGTACTTACTATAGAGAGTTCGGTTCAACTAATAGCTTTAGTTAAAGATACTCATTATAGAATGTGGCTAATTTTTCAACAGCAATTTGAACAGGTTCTGGTTGATCGTATAAATCATAGTGACTTGCCCCTTCAACGACAAGTAAATCTTTATTCTGTGAAGCTGCTCTTTTATATAGCTCATGACCATCTTTATATGACCCGAATGCCCCTTGTACACTACCAATAATAATTTGTAACGGCTGAGTTAGTAATTCCTCAACTAAATGAAAAGCATCAAAACCAATGACAGATCCCATACTTGTAAAGTTTAACTTATTCGGAGAGTTTGGACTTTGACCTCTTGGGGTTGTGTAATAATCAACTGCTTCTATAATATCAATATCAGTAATCCCAGCTTGCTCTAGCGCTGCTTGGTTTTTAGGAATCCAATTTGTTATCATGGACTCGGCGCCCCGAGCTTCAGCAGTACGCTGTTGACCGATTGCCTCTAACGCTTTAATAGGATCACTTTCACGATTTAATCGACCAATATTTGCACCAACGACTGTACCAACCGCTTTAATGCGGCGTTCTGTCATTGCTGCATTCACTGCATAACCTCCTCCAGCACAAACCCCTAAGACACCAATACGGTTTTTATCTACATACGCAAGTGTAGTCAAGTAATCTACCGCACAACGAATATCTTCAACACGTGCAGCTGGTTCTTCTATATATCGAGGCTCTCCTTCACTTTCTCCTTGATAGGAGGCATCAAATGCAATTGTGACATAGCCTAACTCTGCTAGCTTCTCAGCATAGAGACCTGCTGTTTGATCTTTACAGCTACTACCTGGATGTACACAAACGATGGCAGGGTTTGATTCCTTTTCGTTAGCTTTCCCCGGTAAGTATAAAATACCAGCAAGCTTTATTCCCCTTGCATTGAATCTTACATTATTCTTTGTAACTGTCATATGAAGACCACCTTTATACGTTTTATATACACTTGTGAGTTTTATTACACTCGTGTATATTTATAATAATAAAGACAGGTAGTCACAACAATGACCATATTCAAGCAATTGTGTGTTATGACACATAAAATGAAAACTGTGTATTAAAACGTGGAGGTTTTAACGTGGAAAAAATGGATAGAAGAAAAACGAAATCTCAACAGGCGATACAATCCTCATTTTTAGCAATGTTGATAAATGAAGGTTTTGATGATATTACTGTAAAAAATATAAGTGAAAAAGCGGACATCGGAAGAAAAACATTTTATCTTCATTACACAGATAAATATGATTTATTAGACAAAATTGTTGAGGATCATTTAGCATGTCTGAGAGAAATATGTGATCAGAAGAAAGAGAAGGGCTTTATAGAAGGAACCGTTATATGGTTTACCTACTTTCAGCAGCACAAGCTTTTTTTTGCATCGTTATTTAGAAGTGAAAGTACACTCTCATTTCGAAAAAAATTATTAGTCTTTATTATGGGAGAAATCGATAAGAAATTAGATGTAAATGCTCCTTCAAATCAGGGGATTGATAAACATATTATCTTAAAGTTTTTAGGAACAGCTGTCTTAGGTGTTTTAGAGTCTTATGTTTTAGAAGAGGTCGATGGTGATATCGAATTAGTAGCAAAACAAGTAGGAAGATTAGTGAAAAGAAATTTATAAATGCCTGTTTCACTGTTCAAAAAAGAAACAATGCAAGTAGATAAACCCTGCTCTTTCATTAGAGCAGGGTTATCGTGTTGGATCTTTAAAGTGAAGTAACGGCTTTTTCCAAAAAGATGAACCTTTTCTAGTAGTCATTTGTTTATAAAGTAGAACAATCAGAAAGGAGTGCCTTAGATTGACAGAACGTGAATTATTCGATGCATACAACAAAGATGTCTACCGTACCTGCTATTACATGCTACGGAACACCCAAGATGCAGAGGACCTCTGCCATGACGTATTTGTCACCGTTTTTCGTCAAGATTGGAGGGATGTTGAGCATACGCGTGCTTGGATTTTACGAATTGCAATGAATCAATGCTTAAATATGCTTAAAAGAAAACAGGCACAGTTAAAAAAACAAAGTCAGATTCTATTGCTTCATGAGCAAACTACAGAATCAGTTAAATCTGTAGACACCATTGTATTGGAAAAGGTAGCGGAGGAAGAATGGGAGGGGCTATTTAAGCAATTACCTGAAAAATTAATGGCTGTCGTCACCCTTCGCTATATCGGTGAGCTATCGTTAGCTGAAATTGCTGAAGCTCTAGGGATTCCAGTGGGTACAGTGAAATCGAGACTTCATAAGGCATTGAAAATAATGCGCAAAAAGTTGGAACAAAATCAAAACCTATCGTTGAAGGGAGAGAAACAATTTGGAACGCATTGAAAAGAAGCTTAACAATGAAATGAAGGCAGACCATAACATGTCGTATCCTGACTTTGATCAAATGTGGAATAGTATCCAGCAGGATAAGTTAAAGATTGCAGATGAACCCATCGAACTTCGACCTCGTAAAAGAAAAAGATTTGTTTTGGTTGCGGGACTAGCTGTCGCTTTAATGGCTACACCCGTCTATGCAGCACTGAATTATGATTGGTCCAATATTCTTTCTTATAGAGCTGGTATTCAGTCTGCATTAGAACAAGGCTTAGGGCAGACGATTGAACAATCTGTTACGAAGGAAGGGTTCACGCTAACTGTACATACAGCGTTTATCGATGATAACAGAACATTTCTGCTATATAGTTTGAAACCTGAAGCATCTTGGGATGGAAAGAATGTGAGCTTTGATCAAATTGGACTTCAAGATTCTAATGGCGATTTTATTAAAGGGAATTACTCACATCGATGGAATGAAGATCTTGGTCTTTTCCAAGGGTATTTTGAGACAGACTGGGTAGCAGATGATCAGAAATCGGACATTAAATTTTTAATGAAGAACATTCATTCCATAGGTGATGAAGAACTGCCTATTCCTTACAACCCTAATGACTCTCATACGCAGAATTTCGCTATTCAAAAGGATGGAATCGGCAATGTAATTCTACAAACCTTTGAACAATCAGAAGGGAAAGTAATGCTTCAGTCAGCGGTTAAATTTACAGATTCTGAAATGAAGAACAAATGGGTACGTATCAAGGCTATTGATGATAAAAATCAGCCTATTAAAGAAGAGGAAACACCTGTATTTGGAACTCCTGGTGCAACAGGTGAATACTTTAGTCAGCAAATTTTCACATCACACAACTTACGAGCGAAAGGTACAAAGTTCCAACTAACTTATGAACATACATTAAATATTGCAAAGGATAGTTGGAATATAGAGATGAAGTTATCCAAAGAAGAATTGAAGAAGGGGTCATTTAAAAAAGTAGTCAATATTCCTTTAGAAAATGCATCTGAGGGGATAAAAATTCATGAAATGAAAGTTACTCCAACACAAGTACGTTTAATACTGACACATAAGGAGAAATATGCATATATTCCTTACATTGATTATCAGCTGGATATTGGAGGAGTATTTTTGGATGGAGGGAGATGGGATATAGAAAAAGATCCGTATAAAACAGAGCTTCGTTTTGAATTGACGGGAGTGGATGTGTCCTCGTTGTCGAATCAATCTGTGACATTGGTAGCTAAACATCGTGTTGATGTAAAAGACGGTGATCAACAACCGATTCGGTTAACTGACATATCAGAGAAACCTCAAAGTAAGACATCTACGATTGGAGAGTATTCAATAACGTGGACTTACTATAAGAAAGATAGCAACCTCTACGTTGAATCCTTTAGCACTGATCCTACATTTGGTGGTGTCTCTCAAACCTATTATCTAGATCATAAAGATCGTAACTATGGAATGCCTCTGATTGCTAAAATACTTGGTAATGGGAATAATAAGCACGTGGATGAGTATAAGAACTTCAAGGATAAAGAGCTCGATATTTATATTTGGAAATATACTACGAATGATCCAGATGCAGAGCTACGTGTGCCGCTTACATCTGGGAAATAATAAATACTTAAAGTATGATAGTCTAACCCCATCTATTTGGCTCATCAGTATTCAAATAGATAGGGGTTTTTATTTTCTTGTAAAGATAAAACGGCTTTACATAAAAATAAATTTATCATATAGTTTAGTTAACTTAAATAAATTATTGTACAGGAGAAGACATATGACCTCTAATGAAAAAACACAAAAATCCTTTGCTTATAAGCTTGGAATAGGCATTATTATTTTTTCCCTTTCACTGTGGTTAATCCCAATCATTACACCATTCACACCGATACCTACAAAAGTAAAAGCAGGTATAATACCAGGAAGTATTATAGTTGCTGAAATCATGTTTTGGCTGGGTGCTTTACTTGTTGGGAAAGAAGTAGCGAACAAATTTAAAAGCTATCTAAATCCTAAAAAATGGCGTGAAAAAGGTGATACTCAAAAAAATGAAGACTAACAATGTAGCGGAGCAAATTAATCAAACGATAGAAGATATTTGGATCATCCTTGAGAAAATGGAAAGGGCCTATACTAAATTCTCCTTAAATAATCAGCAATATGTTCTTTTAACATTAGTGATTCGACATCCATCCTGCTCACCTTCGGAACTAGCTGAAAAAATGGCAATTACGAAAAGTGCAGTGAGTCAGCAGTTAGCAAAGCTTGAAAAGGATGGCTACATTACAAAAAAGCAGCATGTTGAAGATAAGCGAGCATTTTCTATAGAATTAGGTGAAAAGGGATTACTTTATCAACAAGAAGTGGAAGCATTTAACCAACAGATTACTGAAAAATACCATGCCTATTTATCATCTGACGAGCTAGCCGAAATGTTAGACACTCTTGAAAAATTAAACATAATACTGCATAAATTTTAGTGAAATGTTACATTTTAACACCCGTGTTTATAGTAACCCTTAATATTAAAGGGGGAATAAACATGACCATTAGTCTTCATGAAATCTTTTTAGCAGATGAGAAGACGAGGAAGAAATGAAAGCATTTATATTTTAAGTTTTAGGGCATATAGTCATTCATTAGGCTATATGCTTTTTTGGTGTTTGCAGGTAACTATCTTCTCAGGTTAACTAAAAGGAAATTTTTACTTGCAAATAACTGTAAATGTGTATATATTGTATATAAAGTATATATACAATATTTCAAAAGAGGTATTTGCATGCAAATTATTATTTCTAACAGTTCAAAAGAGCCTATTTATGAACAAATATATGCACAAATCAAAAAACGAATCTTAACGGGTGAATTACAAGAGGGCCAACCATTACCCTCCATGCGTCAACTAGCAAAAGATTTGGAAATTAGTGTCATCACAACAAAGCGTGCTTATGAAGAACTTGAAAAAAACGGCTTTATTTACTCTATTGTTGGGAAAGGCTCGTTCATCTCTGAACAAAATACAGAAATGATGAAGGAAAGAAAAATGAAGGCCATTGAGGAAAAGTTGTTGGTGGCGATTCAAAATGCGAAGGAAATGAATATTAGCTTAATAGAGTTAAAGGAAATGCTTACTTTATTGTATACGGAGGATGAGTGATGGAAAATGTTATTGAATTACAGCATATACAAAAATCCTTTAATGGGTTTGAAATAAAGGATCTTTCGATCAAAGTTAAAAAGGGTTTTGTGACAGGGTTTATTGGTGGAAATGGGGCAGGAAAATCGACGACGATTAAAATGATTATGAATTTAATGCAGCAGGATAGCGGGACTATCTCTATTTTTGGTAAGCCCTATAAGGGAAACGAAAAGGAAATAAAAGAACGCATCGGTTTTGTCTATGATGACAATATTTTTTATGAAAATATTACGCTAAAGGATATGAAAAGGATCATTAAACCAGCTTATAAAAACTGGGATGAAAAAACATTTCAACATTATATTAATCAGTTTGAACTGCCATTGAACAAAAATATGAAGACATTCTCAAAGGGGATGAAGATGAAGGCATCATTAGCCATGGCTTTAGCTCATCATGCTGAATTAATCATTATGGATGAGCCAACATCAGGTCTTGATCCTATATTTCGTAGAGAGCTTCTAAATATTTTACATGAGTTAATGCAAGATGAACACAAAACTATATTTTTCTCTACACATATTACAACAGATTTAGATCGTATTGCAGATTATATTACCTTTATTCATAATGGCGAGCATATCTTCACGAAGGAGTTTTATAAAATTGAAGAGGATTACGCTATCGTCAAGGGAACGCTTGAGCTATTAGATCGTGAAACAGAGCAGGAGTTCTTGGCCATTCGCAAAACAAACAGAGGTTTTGAAGCACTGACAGCTCATAAACATAGAGTGGCCACAATATTTGGAGATGCCGTTGTCGTCGAAAAACCTACGCTTGAAGACATTATGTATTATACAAAAAAGGGGAGATAAGGATATGGTGAACCTTATTCTGAAGGATATTTTAATTCAAAAAAACATGCTTATCATCTACATAGCTACTATTATACTTTACTTATTGGTCAGTGTTTCTCCAGTATTTATCGTATTTGTTTATAGTATTGTTTTTATTATGAATGCATTTTCCAGTGATGAAAAAGATAATGCTAATATTTTACTGAATTCATTACCCTATACAAGGAAGGAAATTGTCAGTTCAAAATATATTGGGGCATTCATTTTTACAGGGTTATTTATGTGCTATACGTATCTGCTCGACTTTCTTTTGAACGGGCAAGAAGTATTAGTACTGTGGAAAGAAATACTACTAATTATGGGATTAGTCATGATTGCGATGTCATTTATTCTGCCGATATCCTATCAATTTAAAACAAAGCACTTAGCTATTGTTAGTGTAACTTTATTTGGAATTTATATGGTGATGGTAAATTATTTTGTTCCGGACTTTAATAATCAAGTAAGAGCCCTTGTACAAAAATTTATGGCGGTACAGGAACTACAACTATATCTCATTGCAACAGTCATCATTATTATCTTATATACGGGGTCATGGTTACTGTCTATACGTATTTATGAGCGAAAGGCTTTTTAATGAAAAAACGGCTGAATCCTATTAAGGGACTCAAGCCGTTTTGTAGTTATTTTTCCGATTTAAAAACCAGCTTCCATATCACGATATTGATGAGGAGAAGCACAATGAAATATACAGTAGAGCCGAATGGTACCTGACTAGCAATTAAATAATGTAGACCTGCCAGCATACCTAAAGGGATGAATAACAACATAGTTTTCCAGCCTTGAGCATCTCCAACTTCATCATATGGTTTAGTAAAAGGTATTTTATTGCTCATCGTGACGAAACAAATAATAGTATACAACCAGCTTGTTACTAAAACTACTAGTAAATCTGGGATAATTCGAATGCCGTAAATATAGCTAAAGATTACACTTAGTACTAAAAATAACGGAATATACAATTTGATTAAAAATGCCTTCAAGCTACCTTTTTGTAAGTCTGTATAATCTTTAAGCGGGAGTGTTTTATAAATCCACGCCGCTTTATATTTAGCAGAGTGACCAAGAAAAAGCACAGCAGAAGGAATAATGAGCATACTAAAGTAAATATTTAAGTAACTCATACTAAGAGCATAATCAACTTCTTCGGACCTATTAAACGTAAACATGAAAATAAAAGGAATAATAAATGAAAAACCTAAAGACGGATAGACCTTTAGCTTAAACTCTCGCTCCTGCTTCATCATAAGAGTGGCAAAGCGATAGAAAGCTCGTTCTTCATGTGTGCTACACACGAGTGTTAATAGAAAGGACTTAAGTCGGTTGTTCTTCTCTTTTTTTGATTTACTTGTACTAAGTAGCTTTTGAAGATTGCGTTCAAAGGTTGGAATGAGCTTGATGTAGATTCCTATTGAGATTATAGGAATAATCAGTGCTAAAATACTGTAGATGACTGTTAATAAAGATGTATCACCATGTAGTATTAATTCATATGGAGCGGCAAACCACATCGGTACAAGGAAGAGGCTCCACCAATGAAATGTTACGGTCATATTTAAATCGACGAATTCAAAGGATCGAATAAGAACCTGATAGCCAATCATCAGCATGAGTGACAAAGCAATTTGTACATAGTTAATCATATCCTTCAGTTTTTCGCCATCAAAGAAGCGTAAAATAGCAATATACAAAATGGCTGTGAATGCCACAATCAGTAAATTCATGAGTAGAATCTCAAGACCCGTTAAAATAAAAAATACAATTCCTTGAGTAAAAAGGCTGACTATCAGTGGGATAGCTGTTAAGGCAAGTGTTAAATAAGATAAGTAAATAAAAATATGCATAAATTTAGCTGCATTGATTGTTTTAGCTGAAATAGGCTTGGTTGAAAGTATGCTTTTATCCCGTACATCTAAAAGTACAGAAGAAAAATCAGAAATCAGGGATGTCATAATTAAAAATATGATCATGGCATAGGCAATACTCAGTTGAAAAAGAAAGTTTTCACCAAATCCCATAAGTGGGATGAGTACAAGTCCAAATAAAACATAAATCCACAATGATTTAATATAGCCGTATTTTTGGTTCTCTTTCTTTTTATTCTGATTAAATATTGTTGGTACTTTACGTTCATCCATCGTTAATTTAATATGAAGAATTTTTCTCATCACGTCATAATCAATGCCCATTTTTACAAAGAGCAGTCGGAATTTATCAAGCAATTGTAGCGTTTTGAAATCTGTCATGATTGAACTCCTCGGACGATGGACACAAATTTCTCTCCGATTTCCTGATGCTCATGAAATCCAGTTAACTGGTTAAAAATTCTTTCTAATGTTCCTTCGGTATTATCTGCTTGTAGTTGGGCAAATGTTCCGTCTGCTGCAATTTTTCCTTCATACAGAAGAATGATACGGCTACTGATTTTTTCAACCACATCCATAATATGAGATGAGTAAAATATGGTTTTTCCGTTGGCAGCCAGCTGCGTTAAAATTTCTTTAAAAATCATGACACTGTTTGCATCTAAGCCATTGATAGGTTCGTCTAAAAATAGTAGGTCTGGATTATGTATAAGGCTTGCAATGATGAGTAGTTTTTGGCGCATACCCTTTGAATAGGAGGAAATTCTAGAATGGTATGCTTCACCAACCCCGAATAATTCCATTAGTGATTTGGATTTGTCAGCCGCCTCTTCTAGCTCTAAACCATAAAGCTGTCCAATAAAGGTTAAATACTCATAGCCTGTTAAATTGTCATAAACATCAGCGATTTCGGGAACGTAGCCAATTTTTCGTTTATAATCAATATGATCTTGCCCTATGCTTTTTCCAAAGAGCTTAATTTCTCCGCCATAATCACCTTCTAGCCCTAGAATAAGTTTTACAGTCGTACTTTTACCAGCGCCATTAGGACCAATGTAACCGATGATTTCCCCTCTAGCTGCATGAAGGTCAATCCCCCTCAAGATTTCTTTGTTTCCATAACTCTTCGTTAAATTCGTAATCGTTAAAATTTCATCCATTTCATAGCTCCTTTCTAATTTTTGAAAAATTACCCATAAATACACTATAGCATAATAAACAGGAGGTTATTCCTCTTGTTAAAATGAAAACAGTTCGTTTCTAGCTTTGTCTAACTGTATATGATAAATTTTAAACTCCTATATTTCATGCTACATAGCGTAGGGTTTTCTTGATATACACACCATACTATTGAAATATGATAGAAAGAGGAGCAACCACTCTAACTGGAAATTACATAATAGGTGGACCTTTTAGGTTGGCAAGGGTTATGAAAAAATGAAGCAAGGGGGTTAGGAAGTGTTTAGTGATTTTAAGCTTATGGATGAACGTCCGGTTTATGTGCAATTGAAGGATTATGTTCAAGATATGATTGTCAAAGGGCATCTGTTAGAACATCAAAAGCTTCCATCTACCCGTGAACTTAGTAAGCTATTATCAATCAGTAGAAATACGGTCTTGAACGCATATGCCGAATTAGAGCTAGATGGCATCATCTATGCAAAGAAGGGAATAGGGCATTTTGTAGGGAAGGTCACGCCATTGAAAACAGCGTCTATTGAAATGGACTGGAAGCAAAGGCTGAATGCAACCACTTTATTAGCAGATGAAATTGATTTATTACGACAAGATATACAGTGGCAAAAAGGAATGATCTCCTTCACTAGTATTGCCCCGGAAGAAAAGCTTTTTGATGTTGAAAATTTCAAAAGGGCGTTTCTTACAAGAATGTCGATTGAAGGAGATGTTGTCTTAAACTATGGCTATGCAAAGGGCTATAAGCCTTTAATTGACTATCTTCTCAGTTATATGGAATTGAAGGGTGTAGACATTTCTAATAAAGATATTGTCATTACAAATGGTTTTACAGAGGGGCTAGATATTTTATTGTCCTCTTTAGCTAAAAAATCAGGGCGTGTACTATGTGAAAATCCTACACACCACGCAGCATTAAAGCTTTTCCGTTTGCATGGGTTAGAGATACATGGCATTGATATGAAAGATGATGGTATTGATATGGACCAGGTGGAAAAAGCCTTAGCAGCAAAAGAATTTGATTTTGCCTATCTCATTCCGTCTTATCATAATCCTACTGGAATTGTTACTTCCTCAGAAAAACGGAATGCTATTTTTCAGCTTTTTGCAAAATATCAAATTCCCGTCGTAGAGGATGGCTTTAATGAGGAATTAAGGTATTTAAGCGCTCATTTGGCGCCGCTGATCGCTTTTAGTGGTAAAGGTAATAACATTGTCTATATTGGCAGCTTTTCTAAAATACTTTTCCCAGGCTTACGTGTTGGCTGGATTTTAGCAGATAAGGCGTTAATCGACTGCTTAGAAAGCATGAAAAGAGCTCGAACGATTCATACGTCAACACTCGATCAGGCGGTATTATATCAATATTTGCAGGATGGCTATTTTGAAAAATATTTAAAGAAGGCAAGGTCTGTCTATAAAAAAAATATGAGCTTGCTCGTCAAGCCTGTATGCAATTCATTCCGTTTAGTAGAATCACAGGAGATGGTGGGCTCCATCTTTTTATAGAGCTAGAAGAGGGAATTGATGCACGTCTGCTACTGGAGAAGTGCTATGACAAGGGCGTAGTGTTTTACCCAGGAGATGTATTTTTCACAAATGGGAAAGGCAGTAATACATTTCGTTTAGGTTTTTCTCGTTTAGCAGATGACGATATTGTTCGTGGTATTCAAATCATAGGTGATACATTGAAAAATGATAAGAGGGGTTGAGAAAATGAAGGTTGGCGTAATTATGGGAGGTACTTCCTCTGAAAAGGAGGTTTCCATTATGACAGGTAAAGAAATGGTCGCTCAATTAGATAAGCAAAAATATGAGGTTGTTGCCATTACTTTAGATGACAACAAAGAGGTAATTGATAAGGTGCGTGGCATTGATGTCGCTTTGTTAGCACTGCATGGAAAGTTTGGGGAGGATGGTACGATTCAAGGGGTACTAGAAACATTGGGTATTCCTTATACAGGAAGTGGTCTTCTAGCAAGTAGCTTGTGCATGGATAAAAATATGGCTAAAAAAATATTGCGATATGAAGGTGTCGCAACACCAGATTGGATACATCTCATCAAAGGAGAGGAGCTGCCCTTACAGGATATAGAACTTATTGGTTATCCGCTTGTAGTGAAACCAAATGCTGGTGGCTCTAGTGTAGGTGTTCAAATTGTCCATAATCAGAGTGCCTTATTGACTGCTGTAGCAGAGGTATTTAGGTGGGATAACGAAATCATTATTGAGCAGTACTTGATTGGTGACGAAATTACATGCCCAATCCTCAATGAGAAGCTTTTGCCAGTCCTTTCAATCAAACATACGGCAGTATTTTTTGACTACCAGGCGAAATATGATGATGCTTCTACAATAGAGGAGCCTGTGGAACTCCCACTTGCGATTCATGATCGTGTGGCAAAAGCTGCGATGCTAAGCTACAAGACTTTAAGATGCAGTGTTTATGCTAGAGTAGATATGTTAATTAAGGATGGCGTCCCTTATGTGTTAGAGGTTAATACATTGCCTGGGATGACGCAAAATAGCCTTCTACCAAAAAGTGCACTGGCTGCTGGCATCAGTTATCCAGCACTATTGGACAGTATTATTGAAAGCTCCTTACAGATCGATAGAAATAGGTAAATAGAAAAAACACCTTTTTGTTGTAACTTACAAAAGGTGTTTTGACTGTCTTAAGATTTTGCTAGTTCAATAAAGCCTTCTCCAAAAACGTCCCTTACATCATGAATGGCAATAAAGGCATCTTTATCGACTTCTTTGACAATTTTTTTGAGCTTCACAACTTCTTGTTTACTAATGACGATATACAGAATTTCTTTTTGTTCCTTTGTATAATAGCCATGACCTGAAAGAACTGTAACTCCACGGTTCATATAAGCAGTCACCTGTCCAGCAATGTCTTCTGGTTTCTTTGAGATAATGGTAACAGCTTTTTTAGGGTTAACGCCCTCAATCACAAATTCCATCACCTTTGTACCAACATAGAGCATAATAATCGTTAGCATTAAAGCCTCTGCACCGATGATAAAATAAGATGAAAAAGCAACAATTAAATCAAAGAATAAAAGTCCATAGCTAATACTCCAACCAAGGTATTTGTTGGTAATTCTAGCTAAAATCGTAGAACCTGCTGTTGTACCACCAACTCTAATAATTAAGCCGATACCAACCCCGGCAAATACGCCACCAAAAATCGTATTTACGATAATCTCATCTGAGGAAATAGACCAAGATTCTGTTAAATGTAAGAATAAAGAATGGAAAGAGACCGCAATGATAGTATAGATTGTTGTTTGTCTATTTAGGAATTTATAGCCAACCATTAGTAAAGCTGCATTCATGATAAAGCTGACAATACTCGGAGACCATCCGAAAAGATAATAGGCAATAATTGTTAAGCCTGTTACGCCGCCTTCACCCAAATCATTCGGAATGACAAATAAGTTAACTGCAAGGGCAAAGAGCAGTGATCCAAGCATAATCATTAAAATATCCATTACGTATTTTTTCATTCACATAACACCACCATATCAATTTAGATTTTTTCTTAAATCCATACTATATCAGGTTTTCACCAAATGATATACTTTTTGTAATGTTCATTTATGATATATCGACCTTTTTTTGTATGTCTTTAGTCTGGGAGACCTTGACTAATTGGGAAAAATATTTATAATAATCATAACACTTTTAAGGAGGATTAAAAAAATGGGCTATTCAATGAGACTACGTTTTACCTTTTTGAACCAATAACTGAATAGGGTCAATAACTCTGTTTGTGAAACCAGAGTATACGGGATAGTCTGTCCTTTTTTAATCATCTTTCATAACACAACAAAGGGAGCTCACGCCTTTATTTAGTGAGCCAACTTTCCTAATATATCTCAGTTACTTAGATCACAGGCACATTGTCTGTGTTTTTTATTTACCCAATAAGGGGGAAGGTAGAATGCATATGCTATTATTCTTTTGATACGGGCTTTAACTAAAAGCTCGTATCGATACCATAGCTATCGATACGAAATGATTTATTTTCGGGAGGTAGCAATATGGAGAAAATTTGCTTTGAATTAGAGCATGTAATCGTAAATTATTTAGATAAAGAAATTTTAAACATTGAAAAATTAGCTATTCACCAATTCGATCGGATCGGCATCGTTGGGAAAAATGGTGCTGGAAAAAGTACATTAATGAAGTTACTTGCTAGCAAAATTCAGCCGACGAGTGGGATGTTAAAGAGTCATGTTCATTTTGGATATTTTGAACAAATGGAAGCACCAACGTTCGTAGAGGTAGAGGCACAGTTATTAGGAAAATTAGCTGTTCCTCCATATTCTGAAGGACTAAGTGGTGGGGAGCAAACGAGATTGAAGTTAGCACAATTACTTTCTTCTTATGAGGAAGCACTGCTCATTGATGAACCAACAACACATTTAGATCAAGAGGGTATTTCGTTTTTACTGGATGAATTGCGTTATTATTATGGAGCGCTTGTACTAATTAGCCATGATCGTGCTGTACTAGATGAATTGGTCACAACGATCTGGGAGGTTGATGGGGGCAGAATAAATATTTATTCTGGAAATTATAGTAATTATGCTCAGCAAAAGCAGGTAGAGCGAGATCAACAAAGTCAGGCGCATGACTTATACTTGAAGGAAAGAAGTCGTCTTGAACAAGCTGTTGATAAAAAAATGAGAAAAGCTGAAAAAATTACCCAAGCAGGGAGCATGTCAAAAAGAGAAGCTCATGCAAAACCGAATCGTATGTTTATGACAAAGTCCAAAGGTACGAGTCAAAAAAGCGTACAACGTGCAGCCAAAGCGATAGAACATCGAATAGAGAAGCTTCAGAAAGTAGATGCGGTACAGGTAGAGAGAAAAATAGTTTTTCGACAATCGAAAGCTTTGGAACTACACAATAAATTTCCGATTATGGCAGAGCAATTCACTTTACACGTACCAGGGAAACTACTATTGAATAAAGTGAACTTCCAAATACCATTAGGTAAAAAGGTTGCGCTTGCAGGTAGTAACGGTTGTGGAAAAAGTACATTACTACAACATATTGCAAACTATGGGGATGGGTTAACCATTTCCCCTAAGGCCAAAATAGGCTATTTTCATCAGATGAGCTACCAATTTAAAAGTGAGGAAACGGTCCTCCAATTTTTAAAAAATCGTTCTGATTACGATGAGGGTTTTCTACGAAGTGTTCTAAATTCCATGCAGTTTGTAGGAAATGATATACAAAAAAGTGTGAAGTTATTAAGCGGTGGTGAAGCGATACGACTCCAGCTTTGTTATCTGTTTTTGGGGAACTTTAATATACTGTTACTGGATGAGCCAACCAACTTCTTAGATATTCAAGCATTAGAGGCGCTAGAGCAATTTATAATGGCTTATGAGGGAACAATCATCTTCGTGACACATGATAAGAATTTTATCGCAAATGTAGCAGATTTACAGTTTACTATAGAAAGTAATAAAATATTTTAAATGGGAAGGTGCGATTCTATCAGCAGGAGAATCGCACCTTTTTTATTGAATTTATATTCATAAGAAGAGTATATAAAAAAGTCAATACACTATAAAAAGGAATGATGATCAATATTCAAAACAAATGTGTCAGCGAAATTTTGAACATTATAGGAATGTAAAAGAAATCATCAATTATTATAAAATCTAACCCTCCTCTAACCTAGCAATCGATATACTTGGTCTGTAACCATTGTTACAAATCATTTTCTTGGAGGGATATTTATGAAATTAAGAGCATTAGGGGTAGGAACACTAGCATTAGGTTTATTAACAGGTGGTTTTTCATTTTCTGCATTAGCTTCTTCAAATGATGAGAATGAAAAAGGGGCACAATCAATCAAGGCTGATGTGAAGATACTTAAGCCTGGGGAGAAAAAGGAGGTTCCTAAAGGCTTGTTAATGAAAAAAACAAAAGTAGATGAAAAAGAATCAGTCAAAGTGAGCGTAAAAACCTTTGAACCTGGTGAAATGCCAGCTATTCCTGAGGGTGCTGTGATGATGACAACTACAATAGTTGATGGCGGGGAAAAGGATAAGTAATGAAAAGAAGCTTGTTTTGATCTTTCAAAACAAGCTTCTTACTATGTAAAGGTAAAAGAGACAAGTGTTAGTTGACTTAAATTATTTTAAAAGCTCATTCAAGTAGGCTATTCTAGTACAAAGGGGTAGGACTTGTTTGTTAGCAAAATTTATGAAACTAACGGGTCGTTAAAAAAGTCTGATTTTTAAAGGTGGATAGAACGAATGAAACTTTTATTGGTCGAAGATGAGGCTGTCTTATCCAGGATCATCTCTAAAGGGTTAAAGAAATCTGGCTATGCCGTTGATACAGCTTTTGATGGTAAGGAAGCATTAGAATTATTCGAAATCAATGAATATGACCTTATTATATTGGACTTAAACCTACCCAAAATGGATGGCATAGAGGTGTTAGAGCAGATTCGAGTTCAGAGCGAGGATGTGAAAATACTTATCCTTTCAGCACGTTCAGCTATTCATGATAAAATATTGGGTCTTGATTGTGGAGCCAATGATTATTTAATAAAGCCCTTTGATTTTCAAGAGTTGGATGCGCGTATACGCAACTTATTAAGGCGGTCTTTTAGTCAAAAAAGCGCCATTATATCTTTTGAAAATATAACACTTGATAGCTCAAAGAAAATAGTTTTAGTGGATGGTGAGATGATACATGTTACCAAAAAGGAATATGCTATTCTAGAATATCTCATGCTACATCAAAATAAAGTCATTAGCTCAGAGGAGTTGATAGAGCATGTATGGGACAGTGAAACGGATTTATTTTCAAATTCACTCAAGTTCCATATCCATTCATTACGAAAAAAAATGGCAGATGTTTTGGGGGAAATAGAAGTGATTCAGACAATCCGAGGACAAGGTTATATCATTGCAGAAAATGATAGAGGTTCATATGAATAACTTAACATTAAGAATGAGGCTGACCCTTTTAACTGGCTGTATTTTTGTAGTGGTTACAATTTTGTTAACGTTCCTATCCATTTATAGTGCCGAGGAAAAAATTGTTCAACCTATTACGACAACGATACTCAATCAAGAAAATAGGCTTCACAAAGAAATCATAGATGAGGCGACAGTAGAAACCAAGATGAATCATGATATCGTTGCTCAAATAAAGATTACGGATGTAAGAGAAGCGAAAAAGAAATTTATCAATCAGAGTGTCATATGGATGTTAATTATTATTGTAGCAGGGATAGCTACCATTTATGTAGTGGCTGGTCGAGCTTTAAAGCCAGTTCATGATCTTAGTCAAAAAATCGGAAATATAAGCGAACATAATTTAGCTCAACGTATCGAACATATTTCTACAAAAGATGAAATAGGGGATCTTACAGCTTCATTTAATCACATGCTAGATCGACTAGAAAAATCGTTTCTGTACCAAAAGAGCTTTGCCGCAAATGCAGCACATGAATTGAAAACACCACTAACAACCATGAAGGCAGGTATCCAGGTTTTAAAACTGGAAAAATCACCAACAGTAGAAGATTATAAGGAAAATTTAGAGGTGACAGAGCAAGGCACACAAAGGCTCATCCAGGTTGTGAACGATCTGTTAACATTAGCTTATGAGCAAACGGAACATTTTTCTGATGATATTGAGCTCAAAGCAATGTTAGACACGATTACACAAGAATTACAGCCTTTATGTATAGAAAAAAATATCGCTATTTCTGTAGATATTGACGTGAAAACGATAACGGGAAATCAAACATTACTCTATAGAGTTTTTTCTAATATGATTGAAAATGCGATTAAGTACAACCACAAGAATGGAATGGTTGAAGTTCGTGGACAGGTTAAGAATGGAGCTACTCATATTACAATTACAGATTCAGGAATTGGGATACCAAATGATCAGCTACACTATATTTTTGAGCCGTTTTACCGTGTCGATCACTCCCGAGCCCGTGAGTTGGGTGGCTCTGGGTTAGGTTTATCTATTGTCAGAACCATCGTTGAAAAGCATCATGGGAAAGTAAACGTCCAAAGTACATTAAATGTCGGTACAACATTTGAGATCATTTTACCAATATAAAAGTGTGATTTTACCATTAGGGGAATCACACTTTTTTAGTCAATTTTTATTATTAGAGAGGTAAAAGGGAAAATTTGGCGAAGAATGTGTAGATAAATATTACAAAAAGGATGATGATCGATGATGAATACGGATGTGACGACGAAATTAAAAATCAGGCAGCCAGTCCATAAAGTTTTTGAAGCCATTATTTCTCCTACTGAAATTGGGCATTATTGGTTCTCTGATAGCTCTGAAAGATGGGGAGCGGGTAAAAGGATTACGCTTAGATATGATGAGTATCATGCTGAGGGTGTAATCACTGTGCTGGAAATGGAGGCTAATGAAAAAATTATGTTTGTATGGGGTGAAGAGCATGGTGAAGTGACGATGGTTACCATCACTCTTGAAGAATTACAAGGCGAAACCATTATTACTGTAGTAGAGTCAGGGTTTAATGCCCATGACCCAGAGATTATGGCAAAAATGATGGGGCAAAAAGAGGGTTGGGTTTATATGTTAACATGCCTCAAAGGATATTTAGAAAATGGCATTAGCAGTTTAAGAGCTTCGTTAATTCATTAGTGTATGTAGCTTACAATGCAATGACCTTAAACTTTATTAAATGCTGCTACCACTATAGGAGAGATGAGTCTTGGGAGTGGAGTTGCAGGAAAACTAGTGGGAGCATCTTATTCAAAAACCTATAGATACTTCTGAACAGAATTGGTAGGTGATTTTTTGGATAAGAAAATGTTTTCAAGTTGTATAATTGTTATCGCTGTTATTTCGTTATTTAGTCCAACAATTATTTCTACTTTAATGCGACAACAAAGTACAATACTTAATACTCATTATTACATTCAATACATTGCTAATTTGGTTAGTTTCCATCTAAGTTTATTCTTTTTGGCTTCATTAGCATTAGTCTTATTTCTCAAGAAGGGTCGATGACTAAATTGAAACATTTAAAACCACCTAAATGAAGATTAGAGATGGTTTTTTGTGTCTTACTATCAAATTGAAAAAGGTGCTATCCGTCGATAACACGTTCTATATACCTAAAGCAAGTTAAAGGAGATATTCATAGTTATGATGCCTACCGGAGACTTTAGTAGAGGAAATTGTTAATGCTGCAAGAAAATCATTTCTGAATTTATTTAAAAATGGTGAGCGGGACTATTACTGTACGCTATATACAACTGGCGAAGGGCATGCTCCGAACGTTTCAGCTTGGTCGTGGGAAGCATTGGAGCGGGAAGCTACTAAACAGGCAAGAAATAGCAACAACTCTCAATCTGAAATGGCTGCTCTTATCAAATGGTCTTATGCAGATTCTCCTTATTGTTGCTTCGGTGAAGAGTATTTTACAAATGTATGTCAGTACTTGAATGAGCGACCTAATATCAATGTCCTTGGGGGTGAAAAATGGCAGCAAGAATTGACATTCCGGCTAACAGCAATGGAATTAGCCATGAAAAAGCTTGATGAGGAGGGACTATTTGCCTTGAATCAAACAAGAGACGCTATTTGTATACTCGTGGAAGTGATGCCCCCAGATGAAGTAAACATAGAAATAGCGTTGCAATTAAACCAGTCGTCTACAGCATTGCAGCAATGGTTGGTGGAAGCAGACGAGTGATGGAGGGATGAAAGTGAAAAAATTATATTGGATGATGGGTGGCATTTTAATTTGTGCAGGGTTAGTAATAGGTATTGTCTTTTGGAAGTTTCAAAAAGAGATTAAGAAGGACGACCCAGAATATATTGTTCAATTTATAAAGGAACATAGAGCTGATAAAAATGTTTCCGTAGCCATTCAACGCAATCAACAATATTGGGTGGAATTAAACACTAAGGAACAGCTGCCATTAGCAAGTACAGTTAAAATCATCGTCGCTATAGCCTATGCACAGCAAGCAGCAGAGGGTCGCATTAATCCTCAGCAACAGGTCGATCTAAAGGAGTTAGAGGTATTTTATATTCCTAAAACGGATGGAGGTGCACATGAAGCATGGTTAGCGCAGTTAAACCTTCAGGGTGTGGATCATGTACCTTTAAGTGAAGTCGCAAGTGGTATGATTGCTTATAGTTCCAATGCGAATACGGAATATTTAATGCATGTATTAGGTTTTCAAGCGATTAATGATGTGCTTACACAGCTACATGTAGAGGATCATGAACCATTATATCCAATCGTCAGTGCACTCCATATCCCGGTTCAAGTCTTGAAAGAAAAAAATTTAACGAAAAAAGAAACATTAGCGGCTTTGCAAGAAATGGATATGGCTGAATATCGTGAGCGTGCATCGTCTATTCACGCCAGTTGGATAGAGCAACCTTTGACTTACGAGGAGAAAGCAGAGGCACAAAAACTGCTCAATATAGATTTTCAAAAGATATGGTCTGACCGTTTAATAAGGGCCACTACAAACGATTACATCTCTATTTTAGAAAAATTGAATAATAAAAACTTCTTCATTGCAGAGGTACATAAATACTTAGATCCCGTAATGGAACAGTTGATGCAGAATCCTAAAAATCAAGAATGGCTAACACATGCAGGTCAAAAGGGTGGATCGACTGCATTTGTCTTAACACTAGCAGCCTATGCGGAAGATAAAGAAGGGAATCAAACGGAAATTGCCCTTTTTGCTAACGACTTAAATACAATGGAACAAATTAAACTATCTAATAGTATGAATAGTTTTCAATTGAAATTTCTGACAGATGATAAGTTTCGCAAGCGTCTTAAAAGGGAGTTTTCTGAGTTGTGAGTTGCCTCTATAGATATGGCAACTCACACTATTAGCTCCGTTCATCCATTAATTTTTCGAGAAACTTTGAGAAAGTAGAAGCATATTCATAAATCATGTCATTCAATAAGTCAAAGCACATAACTGAAAACTCACCATGTTCATCTTTTGATGATGTATTAAAAAAATATAGTTCGTCTGCGTCTGGAACAAATAAATCTAACCTATTCGGATATTGTTTACACCAATCCTTGTCAGCCAAGTTAAGACGATGTATATAAAGAATATCTGTATGATCGATGTCTCTGTATGCTGGTTGACCGATTGTGAGAATAGATCCACCATTCAGTTGCCCATTGCCATAATTTTTTAACCACCAGCAATAGGATGGTGGTAAGCTGAACCCTAATTCAACTTCAGCTTCTACAATCCAATCATCTTCAACATCATGTCCAGGAAACCATTTAATCGCCGTAGTACTTGCTAGCATTTCTGCTAATCTAGCGTACATGGCAGCTACCTCCAATCTGTTTATAAATAGCACTCCATTAATAATTCAACGTGCAAACGGAGTACCTTCTTTCATTCAACTGCATAATATAGCGTTATCATGTATGAGAGGATTGAGTTACATGTACCACCCTTATTACGGTAATTATCTACTGTATAATTACGGTTATCAACCTGTTTATTGGGCCTATCCAAATCAGGAAGAACGAGTGCCAAGAAGTAATGTCCAGAATGATTTTGGATCAGGACCATTCGTTGTCAACATTGAAGAGACTACAAAGCACAACAAAAATTATCGAACAGTACTATGGACAGGGCCACACTTACAAGTAACTGTGATGAGCCTTAACGTTGGGGAAGATATTGGCTTAGAAGTACACCCTCACGTCGATCAATTTATTTGTATTGAGGAAGGGCATGGCGTTACACAGATGGGACCAAGTAAAGATTATTTAAACTTCCAAAGACACGTGTCTGAAGATATGGCCATTATGGTGCCAGCAGGGACATGGCATAATGTTACGAATATAGGCAATAAACCGCTAAAGCTTTACACAATTTATGCACCACCAAACCATCCATTTGGAACTGTTCATACGACAAAGGCTGATGCCATGGCTGAAGAAGAAGGCTATGGGCAGCGTGAATAAGAAATCATAAAGCGTGTTTTTCTGCAAAACATGCTTTTTTCTTGATATATGGTAGAATGTGTTTTAATTACAGATAGTAATAGTCCTGAATGGAGGTGATTAATGATGAAATATTCAAAAGCAACAAATTATGCGTTACATACGATGGTGTTTTTAACGCTCAATCCTAAAGGGAAATCAATGAGCGTAGAGTCTCTAGCAGAAATGCAGAAATTATCACCAACCTATCTTTCGAAAATATTAACAAAGCTTGTGAAGGCAGGTTTAATTGAGTCGAATCCAGGTGTCAACGGTGGTTACCGTATTTCTAAGCGTCCACAAGAAATTTCTTTCTTAGATGTGATTTATGCGATTGAAGGACAAACCTCATTATTTAGTTGTGCTTCAGATCATGAAGATGTCTTTCATCATCAAGGCTGTCTCATTGAACAAGTGATGGTGGATGCTGAGAATAATATGAAAGAGGAGCTTAGTAAGCAATTTATTATAGATATAGCTAATAAAATCGATTTAGATGGATAGCATGCATAAAGCGGTGGATACAGCACTAAATGTGATGGATAGAACGTTCAAATTGGTGGATAGGAACTAGGGAAGACCCCTAGTTCCGTTATTTTAATTGCATAAGAGCACCAAAATATTGCTGTGCTGTCGCGAAGCAAATAAATGCTAGTAGCTCGCTAATCTCGGCTGCTGTTAAATAATCCTTTAATACAGCTGTGACATTGGCCGCAGTGTGACCTTTTGAAGCTAAGAATGCT
Source organism: Lysinibacillus sp. OF-1 (assembly GCF_028356935.1). Classification (NCBI taxonomy): domain Bacteria; kingdom Bacillati; phylum Bacillota; class Bacilli; order Caryophanales; family Bacillaceae; genus Lysinibacillus; species Lysinibacillus sp. OF-1. Next base: position 4,447,861 of record NZ_CP102798.1, on the reverse strand, counting down.
TCTGCAAAACCTGTACATACGGCTGTTTTCTCATCATAGTATTGTGGATCTGGTTTGCCTTTTGCCTTACAATACTGACAGCCATTTTTTTGAGCTAATGTTTTTCGAACCTCTTCTTTTAATGAAGCGGATAGATGCCCGTCTTTTTCGAGTACCTCCCCCAACTGTTGCCAGTGCAGCTGAATTCCCTCGTTATAGCCTAATAGTTGTTGAAATGGCGTTAAGCCCTTGTCGTGTAAATGAATAAGTGTCATCAAACATCCCTCCTTTCATTAGTGTAAAATATGAATAACGAAGTTAACATGCGAATTCGAAGGAAATTATAATCGTTTCCTTTTAAAAAGAAGGGGTATTGCCATAATGGATTTCATTAATGAAAGGATACTGAAAGAATTAAAGGAGGATAGTCGTATTTCTATGAGTGAATTAGGGAGACGAGTACATTTATCGGCACCAGCTGTTCGTGAAAGAGTACGGCAATTAGAGGAACAGGAAGTCATAAAAAAATATACTTTGGCTATTAATAAAAAGGCATTAGGCTATCCAGTTGAGGCTATCATTGAGGCGACAATAAAAAACAACCGCTATGCAGATTTTAAAGATCTTATTAAGACGTATACAACGATAGATTTTTGTTATCGAATATCAGGTGAGGCATGTTTTTTATTAAAAGGGCATTTTCAAACTTTTTCTGATGTTGAGCAGTTTATTGATGTATTACAGCCATATGCACATACAAAAACCAATTTTATTTTTTCTGATATATGTGAGGACATTTAAGAAAGGAGCTATTAATGGAATTCAAATTATTTGAAGAAGAAATTGATGATTTAGTACAGTTACTCACTCAAAATAAATGGTTGTATCACACGAATCCACTGGTAAAAGAAGAGTCCATTCGAGCTGCATATGTGGAGGGTTACTATAAGAACGATCGTGAAACACATTGGCTACTTGAGGAAGGGGAAAAAGTCGGGATTCTTTTTATTCATGTGGAAGTAAGGATATGGTGTTAAAGCACTTCATTGATCTATTTGGCGAAAAAGGTAAGATTCGTATTGAAGGCTATACTAGAGCCGATAATATGGGGATGCGAAAATGCTTTAGTAAGGCTGGCTTTGTGAAAGAGGGCTATTTAAGAAATGCTTGGGAAAATGAGGACGGTACCGTGACAGATAGTATTGTCTATAGTGCTATTAAAGATGATTGGATTACAGGGAACTCAACACCAATAAAAATGGATGAAGTCCCATTTTAAAGTGTTTGAGAGGAGTTATAGCATGAAAAAAGACATTTTAAACGCTTTAAGAAAATTATGGTCAAGCCAATCAAGTTCTAAATGGAGCTTGGATAACCTTGCAAAAGGGCAATGTGGCGTTACTTCATTAGTGGTGCAGGATATTCTTGGCGGAGAAATTAGAAAGACATTTCTCAAGGAGGGCTGGCACTTTTATAATGTCATTAATGGCGTAAGAATGGATTTTACGGAGGAGCAATTTTCATACATAATCGACTATCAGGATATTGATTCAAATAGGAATGAGGCTTTTCATGATACCAATGATGGGCAATATAGCTATTTAAAATCACAGGTTTATAAGCTTTTAGGGAAGGTAGAGAGTTAATTTTCTCTGCCTTTTTAAATTTAAAAACAAAGTTGTTGACGTTGATAAAAATATCGTGTTATTATTATCTCGAATTCAAGATAAATAATTTCGAGATAAATGAATTCGAACCTTTAGCTTTCGTCAGGAGGTACAATTATGGGTTTTTTGAATAAATTATTTAGTTCAAAAAAAGAGGAGGAACAAACAATGGCAGAATTAAATATCGGTATTATTATTGGATCGACACGTGAGGGACGTGTAAGCCCTCAAGTAGCACAATGGGTAAAGGAAATTGCAGATCTACGTGGTGACGCAAACTATACAGTGATCGATATTGCTGATTATAAATTGCCATTATTAGGCGAACCAGGGCAAGATGCTTCGGGTGCACAGGCTTGGTCAGAAATTATTGCTAAACAAGATGGATTTGTGTTTATCGTACAAGAATATAATCACTCTATTACAGGGGCCTTAAAAAATGCACTAGACTATTTACGTGTTGAGTGGAATAACAAGGCAGCAGGAATCGTTTCATATGGTTCTGTAGGTGGAGCTCGTGCAGCAGAACATCTACGTGGCATTATGGGAGAGCTATTAATTGCAGATGTACGTGTTCACCCAGCATTATCCTTATTCACAGATTTTGAAAATGGAACAGACTTTAAACCAAAGGAAGTACAATCAGATTCAGTGGACCAAATGTTAGATCAATTAATCCCATGGTCTAAAGCTTTATATACAATTCGCTAAGCTTATCCAGTTTGAGGTAGGACGTAGTTGGGCACAGTAAAGGTGAGAAAAATAGTCGAAAGGGCTTGTTAACATGAAAAAACATACAGCAGGTATTCACCATATCACAGCCATCGTAGGGCATCCACAAGAGAATATTGATTTTTACGCAGGTGTGTTGGGCTTACGTTTAGTGAAGCAAACTGTAAACTTTGATGATCCTGGCACATATCATTTATATTTTGGCGATAAAGGTGGAAAACCAGGCACAATCATTACCTTCTTCCCTTGGGCAGATGCTTATCAAGGACGTATTGGTGATGGCCAAGTTGGCGTTACAACGTATGTTGTACCAGAAGGGGCACTTCCATTTTGGATTAATCGCTTAGCAAAATTCTCGATTCCCTTCCAAAAAGCTGAACGCTTTGGTGAGCAAGTCATTCAATTGGACGACCCACATGGTTTGCATATTGAACTCGTTGCACGTGCGGAAGGCGAGCTCAATGAATGGACATTTGGTGAGGTAACACCCGAGGTTGCTATTAAAGGTTTTGGTGGAGCTACACTATACTCAAGTCATCCTGAAGAAACGGCAAAAGTTTTAACAGAAGTGATGGGCCTTGAACAGGTAGCGACAGAGGGTGACTATACTCGTTATAAATCAAGTGCAGCTATTGGTAATACTGTAGATTTAAAAACAGTAGCAGGTGTACGTGGTCAAATGGGTGTAGGAACGGTTCACCATATTGCGTGGAGAGCTCAAGATAATACGGATCATTTAGAATGGCAAGAGTATGTGATGAACCATGGACAGCATGTAACGGAAGTCAAAGATCGTAATTATTTCAATGCGATTTATTTCCGTGAGCCTGGCGAAATTCTATTTGAAATCGCTACAGATCCTCCTGGATTTGCTCATGACGAAACACCTGAGACAATGGGTAGCCAATTAATGTTGCCACTTCAGTACGAACAGCATCGTGAACAATTAGAAAGAACATTAATCCCGATTAAAGTGCGTAAATTGGATTAAGAAGAGGAGTCGCTTAATTTCCAATAATCCAAGAAAATGACAGGCTGTTAGCAGAATTGCACAGTCAAACTACGCTAAAATTGCGATAGAGCACAAAGCTAAAATATAATAAAAATGAGAAAAGAGCGAATTTGCAAAAATCCTCTCTTTTCTCATTTTTTATTATAAAATTCCTTCTATTTTCATTAAATCTTCATTTGTTAACAGGACATCCGTTGCTTCCACATTGATAGCTACTTGGCTTTTATGCTTTCCTCCTGGGATAACGGCATCAACACCGTCTTGGGCTAATAACCAAGCAAGAGCCAGATTTGGTAATGTTGTTTGTTTTTCTGCTGCTACTTCCTTTAACGCCTCTACTTTAACTAATGTTTGTTCAAACAGTTCACCGTGGAATAAAGGGTTTGAAACTCGCCAGTCCCCTGCGCCTAGTTTAAAATCTTTTGTATACTTGCCACCAAGTAGACCATATGAGAGTGGTCCATAAGGAATAAATGAAATATCATTTTTTATACAGTATGGCAGTAAATCTTGTTCGGCTGAACGGTTTAACATATTATAAGGAGATTGTAAGACTGAAATATCATTATGCATATTTGCTTCGATTAATTGATCTAATGTTACGTTAGAAATTCCTATTGCTCCGATTTTACCTTCTTCTTTTAAGCGCGATAATTCTCCAATCGATTCAACAAGGGGTGTTTCGTTATCAGGGAAGTGCAAATAGTATAGATCTACATAATCCAATTGGAGGCGATTTAAGCTATTTTCAAAAGCTTGTCGTAGATATTTTGGATGATTATCTACTGTTACTGTACCATCTTCAAACCAACGTTTAGCTGCCTTTGTTGCCAAAACGAAATCTTCCCTACGATAGTTTTTCAAAACATCCCCAACGATTTCCTCTGAACGCCCTTTACCATAAATGTCTGCTGTATCAATAAAAGTTATTCCAAGATCTAGGGCTGTTGTCACTAGCTCCTTTCCATCTTGTTCATTTAAGCTTTCAAATAAATTATGACCACCAACAGCATTTGTTCCAAGACCAATTTCTGAAATACGGATATTAGTTTTCTTTAATGTATGGAATTTCATCTTCTTACCTCCTCGTTTTTCTATAACAAGAATAGGATAAAAACCTATTTTTACAAACATCTATACTAATAGTTTCATATATAGAAGCAAAAGCATTTTTATTGCAAAGGAGCATAGCTTATTAATCTTCTAAGATACAAAACTATGTTAAAAGATAATCAATTTCCGCTGTTAATTTTTTACTTGCCTCGACTAATTTTTTTACAAAAGAACGAATGGCCGCTTTCTTTATTTGCTCCGTCGAACCGTGTAGGGCAATGGCACCTATTACTTCTTTATTGACATAGATAGGTACTGCAATACAACATTTACCTAGATTGGTTTCTTCATTATCAACAGCGTATCCTTGTGCTTTAATAACCTGTAAGTGAGGAATTAATAAACCATAATCATAGAAGGTTTTTGATGTAAGTGGATGAAGTCTTATACTATTTAACATGTCATGTTGCGTTTCTATGGGTAGGTGAGCTAAGACTACTTTTCCAAGTGCACTTGAATGCATGGGTGTTCGAGTATCGATTGCTTGAAAAAAAGGTTGTTCAAATGGCTCCCTGATGACATTTTTTATCACCATTTCACAATCTTCTAAAATACCAATATAAGTAGTTATTTCTTCTTGTCGGGCTAATTGATAGGGTGCTACAAGGGAAGTCCATTCAATATCTTGATGCCAATATAGATGTTCATCTCTAAAAATATGAGGATTTAATTGATAGTATTTATTATATTTATTAACATAATTCATTTTTTCCAAAGTATAAAGCATGCGAAAAACCGATGTCTTATTCAGTGATAACTCTTCCATAATTTCAGTCAATGTAAGAGCATGCTTTTGTCGTAATATATCCAATATCAAAAGGCCCTTTTTTAATGTCGATACTTCATAGGAATCCATTTCTGTCCTCTCCTAACTTCTAAAATAATTTAACCTGTACCTGTGAAATATTCATAGTTCTTTATTGATATTATAAAGACAATTTTTTATAACTGCTCAATTTTTATTTTAATAATATACAACCTTAAATTTGTAAAATGGTGGACAATTATAAAAAATGTCAGTGTTTTTTTGTATTGATTGTTGATTCTCCTCTTACTGGAGGTAATACACTTTGATTTGAATCAGCAAGATCAAAAAACAAGGAGGTTTTTATTATGAGGTCTATTGAATTGTTTTATGTCATCTTTAATATTGTTTTACTAGGTTGGTTAGTTTTTGGTAGAAACAAGTCACAGCGAGGAATACTGATAGCTGGTGGTATGTCTATGCTATTTCTACTTGTCCATGGAATCATTGAAGGGATGCGGTGGCAAATGATACCGACTTATTTGATGACATTATTTTTTCTCGTTGTTGTTGTGATAAGGCACTTTTTTAACCCAAAAGTTCAAAAAGAACAACAATCAAGTATGCGCCGATTACGCGTTGTTCTGAATTCAACATTAGCTGTACTTTATTCTGCCATAGCAGTTAGTCTGCCTATCGTTCTTCCGGTATTTACCTTTGAAAAGCCAGCGGGTCCGTACCAAATTGGAACAGTCACCTACGATTGGGAAGATACTAAGAGGGAAGAGACTCTCACACCAGAGCTTGGCGACAAACGCGAATTAATGGTACAAATCTGGTATCCTGCTGATACGAATGCTAAAGGTAATACGGCTCCTTATATTTCCGATTCTGCTGTTTTTGCAGAGGGGTATAGTAAAATTCTAAATTTACCGAAGTTTTTATTCGCAAATTTTGGTTATGTCAAAACACATGCTATTGAGAACGCTGAGATTTCTAATCAGGAAACAACCTATCCGGTACTCCTTTTCTCTCATGGCTTTAGTGGGCATAAAAATCAGAACACTTTTCAAATTGAGCAATTAGTCAGTCAAGGCTATATCGTGGTAGGTATAGATCACACCTACAGTAGCACGGCCTCAGTTTTTTCTGATGGTCGTATAGCAAATTACGTCCCACAAAAAACGGAATCAATTGCATATTTAGATAAAGCAAATGAAGGTTGGGTTGAAGATGCTAAATTTGTGCTGGATCAAGTAGAGCAGCTGGCCCAAAATGATTCTGAAAACCGTTTTACAGGTCGAATGGATATGGAGAATATAGGTATGTTTGGCCATTCCTTTGGTGGGGCAACGAGCACCCAAATGCTAATGACAGATTCAAGAATAAAAGCAGCTCTTAATATGGACGGCGTTCTATATGGAAAACTCCGAGTTCCTACGGAGGGGCTGAAGAAGCCATTTATGATGATGAGTGCTGATGACTCAATCAGAGAAGCGAAGGAAACGGATAGTGAGGAGTTCATCGAGTTTGTAAACGAAACTTTGCCACGGTATGAGTATGTAACTGTGGGTGGGAACTATTGGATGAAGATTAAAGATATGAAGCATATGGGCTTCTCTGATTTATACCTGTTTTCACCACTTTATGAACGGATGGAAGGGGTCGACATCCAAAAGGCTTATCATCTGATTAACGACTATTCATTGGATTTCTTTAATCATTATTTAAAGCAACAGCCATTTAAACTATTAGAGCAAAATATTGGGGATTATCCAGAATTTACGTTACAGAAAGGTTGACAGCTAAGGTGAATAGTTGAGGGTGTTTAGCCCCTCAATTATTCGCCTTCTGAATTTTCCATATGTTCAAGTCGCCATTCTATTCCTTGAAATAGTAATTGATTAGCTTTTGAGAGTTGGTAGTATTGTGGACTTAGAATGGCACATAATATTTCGCATCGTTCGAGTCGTTTGGTTTTGGTTCTTTGAATATATTTTACAAAGTAATGGAAGTAATCTTCTTTATTGTCCAAATGCTCTGAGTTCGCATACAGCCTAGCAGTATCATCGACAATGGCCTGTACAACCGGACTGCTGGCAGGCGATTTTTGTTTCAACGCCTTATTCAATCGATCATGGATGTTTTCGAGCTTTCTGACCAGTGTTGTAGCATTGTATTTTGGCTGATGAACAATATTCATGTACAGAAATTCAGTATTTTTCAGGTCTTTTATAAACTGCGGATCATTTATGAGCTCCTGCAACTCATGCCAAGCAGCGGTTTGTTTGGCGGAGCCTTTCACCTGATTAATAATGTATTTGTCAAAATAATAAAAAAACGAATCTTTCCACTCTTTTGGAATGCCATTTAAGAATTGTATTTCTTGCACTTTTTTATCGATAAATTGTTTTTTATTTTCAGCTTTAATTGTTCGTGCATTCACTAAATCATGAATACACTGCAATGAATCCCCATTATGTTCCTTTGCTTGACGCAAAATTGATATCATATCCATAAGCGTATTAACCTGTGTTTCCATCGATTCAATCTGCCAATCAAGTATTCTAGTGACTGATAGCTCCTCAGATATCATTTTGCTTATATCATCAATTCCAAAATCCAAATAACGCAGGTTTGTAATCATTTCAAGACGCCATATATCTTTCACTGTGTATAATCGATGTCCACCATCAGTATAACTTGTAGGTTTTAGCAACCCAATTTCATCATAGTAACGAACTGTTTTTATAGTAGAACCTATTATTTTAGCTGTTTCACCTATAGTATATTTTTCTTCCAAATGATTACACCTCCTGATTGGATCACTTTATAGTAATTTTAACATCATAGTTCATTTGATGATAAAAAAAGTCATTATTTTATTTTACGATAAACTTGCCATAAATTGAGGAATTGGACTTGCATAGCTGTGAAGTTTTTATCAACAAGGTCATCATAACTAAATTGTTATAATTATAAAATGCGAAAATATCGTCAAAGCATTTTCGCATTTTAAATTTTCATATTCAAACATTCCAAGAGCAGCAACTTTCATTTAGAAAATTATGCTCCTGCCAATTATGATTGCAACTGAACTACTTAACGACTATGATAAGGGCTATTTCACATTTTCAGTAAGGTAGACTAAGGGTGAAGAGCGCGAGCCATTGCATCTAAATAGTTCTGACTTGCACGCTGACTTACCTCGGCTTCAGGTACAAAGACTTCAAAGCAATGAAAGCTACCAGGGTAGAGATTCATTTCAACATCTACTCCTGCTTGGGCAAGACGTGTTACATAATCAAAGGTTTCATCTCGAAATAAATCAAGTTGACCTATACATGTATAGGTTGGTGGTAATCCTGCTAAATTATCTGCTCTTGAAGGAACCGCATACGGAGAAAGTTCGTTGGTGTCCTTTTCTTCTCCTAAGTACATACGCCAAGCGGTCAAATTATTTGATCTACTCCATGTTGCATGAGCATCGGTAATCTCATAGCTAGATGGCGTTTCATTTCGGTTATCAAGCATTGGATATAATGGCATTTGAAATATAATTGAAGGCCCTCCCTTATCGCGAGCCATTAATGCTAGTGCTGCTGTTAGCCCTCCGCCACCACTTGCACCAGCAATTGCCACTCGTTTAACATCAATGCCTAGTGATGGAGCCTCAGCTGTCATCCATACTAACCCTGCATAACAATCTTCAATCGCGGCTGGATAAGGATGCTCAGGAGCAAGTCGATAATCAACAGAAACGACAACGCAGTTAGCGGTCTGAACAAAACGTTCACATAGAAGATCATCCATATCGGGGTGTCCCATAACGAAACCACCACCATGAATCCAAAGCATAGCTGGAAGTTTATCACGGTTTCGTTCAATTGGTTCATAAATTTTAACTAGCATTTCACCTCCATCTCCTCTAGGAATCATGCAATTCGTCGTGTGCACAAGTTTTGACTTTTCTAATGGTGGCTGGACTAAGAGGCTGCGACTCCACGCTAAATCTTCCTGCAGACGAAAGCCCGGAAACTGTGAGTAAGCCTGTCTTAATTCTGGTAGTACTCGATTATTAATCGTCATATAAATTCCCCTTTAAAATATAATGAAATCCTAAAGAAATGGATGTCCTTCTAGTGCCATTTCCGCCTCCCATTTAGCAACTTCCTCACGCACACGGGGTGCCACTTCTGTTCCAAGAAGTTCTATCGCTTGCATGACTTGATCATGTGGCATTGTACTTAAAGGTACGTATAGCATAAACCGTGTGATCCCTACATGTTTACGAAGATGAATGATTTTATCTGCAACTGTCTTTGGATCACCTACATATAATGCCCCTTCAAAACTTCGTGCAGCATCATAACTAGAACGATCATAATACGGCCAGCCGCGTTCTTTGCCCAATTTATTCATGCCTGCTTTTGTGGATGGGAAAAATGTATCTGCTGCCCATTCCTTATTTGGACCAACAAAACCTATTGAATGAGAGCCTACCTGAAGCTTAGATAAATCGTGGCCTGCATGAGCTGCAGCTTTTTTATAGAGTTGTACGATTGGAGCAAACTGCATAGGACTGCCTCCAATGATTGCTAGCATAAGTGGTAATCCTAAAAGTCCGGCCCGAATGGCAGATTGTTGATTTCCTCCACTTCCAATCCATATGGGTAAGGAGTTTTGAACAGATCTTGGATACACACCTAAATTGTTGATCGCTGGTCGATGCTTCCCTTCCCATACTACTTTTTCTGACTCGCGAATTTTGAGTAATAAGTCCAAATGTTCTTCAAACAGTTCATCATAATCATTTAAATTGTAGCCAAATAGGGGGAAAGATTCGATAAAGGATCCACGGCCAGCCATAATCTCCGCACGCCCATTTGATAGTCCGTCTAAAGTAGAAAAATCCTGAAAGACACGTACGGGATCGGCAGAAGAAAGAACTGTCACGGCACTTGTTAATCGAATTTTTTTCGTTTGTGGAGCGGCAGCTGATAACACCATTGCTGGGGAGGAAGCAGCATAATCTTCTCGATGGTGCTCGCCAACGCCAAACACATCCAATCCTACTTGATCTGCAAGAATGATTTCCTCCACTACTTCACGTAAACGCTGTGCATGACTAATTACCTCGCCACTATGAACATCTGGTTTTGTTTCTACGAAAGAAGTAATTCCTATTTCCATTTGTTATCTCTCCTAAGTTAAATCAATATTTTGTGAATCGTCTAGTCATTACCCAAAAAATAAGGGCAATTGTACTGATAGAAGCTCCAAGTAAGCAAACCCCTTCCCAGCCAAAGTGTGCATATGTCTGTGTAGAAGCGATTGAACCGCCAGCGCTGCCGATGGAGTAGAACACCATGTAACCAGCGGTAAGTCGACTTCGCGCTTCTGCACGCAATGGAAGAATCATCGTCTGATTAGTGACATGAATTGCCTGTACGGCCAAATCCAGCAAGATAATACCAACAACTAATGCAAATAACGACTTTTCTAGATAATTTATAAACAACCATGAAATGAGTAGTAGCACTAAAGCAATCCCTGTTGTTTTTTGTCCATAACCCCGGTCAGCAAATTTCCCTGCCTGTGCGGCAGCTAATGCACCAGCCACTCCAATAAGACCAAAAGCACCAATGACACTGTGTGACAGTGTTAACGGTGGGGCACTAAGTGGCAGAACAAGTGGCGTCCATAAAATACTGAAATTAGCAAAAATTAGCATGGCTAGAACCGAGCGGATACGTAAAGTTCTTTCTTGAATGAACAACATAAATACGGATTTAATTAGCTGAAAGTAGGATAGGGCTTTTACTTCACGCTCCACTTTAGGTAACACTTTTAGAAATATACAGACCATTAAAAACATAAGAGTGGCAGAGACTAGATAAACGGACCGCCAGCCAGCAAGATCAGTTAAGAGACCAGCGAAGGTCCGAGCGAGCAGTATGCCAATGACGATTCCGCTCGTGACAATACCAACAACACGACCTCGTTCTGTAGGGGAAGCCATAGTAGCCGCAAATGCCACAAGTGTCTGCGTCACAACTGCAAGTAGACCTACCAAAGCCATACCTGTGAAAAGTACTGCGCTATAGGAGGCAGTGCCTACTATAACCAAAGCCGTTATGGACAGTAGCATCTGTCCAATAATCAATCGGCGCTGATTGAGTAAATCCCCTAGAGGCACTAAGAGTAATAAACCTAAGCCATAAAAGATTTGCGTGATGGTAATAACAACACCAATAATCGAGTGATCAATAGTAAACTCATTTGACAATTGATCGAGCAGCGGCTGTGCAAAATAAATATTGGCTACAGACATTCCACAGGCTGTTGCGAATAATAATGTTATAGCTCGAGACATGGAAGACTGTTGATTTATAGTAGGCGCATCGTTTTCTCGCTTCAGATCATTGTCCACACGATATCCTCCATTCATAATTGAATTGTCATTATAACTTACCGTTCGGTATGAAATAATTATTGGTAAATATATCTTAGTTTTATTTGCTGTGTCAATGTATTTTTTGAATTTATTTTTATAAATAAAACGGAAATTGACAATATAAAGAGCAGGTTATACAATTATTACATACTATTTGGTATTTAAATTGTAGTGACCAGCTTATTAATCCTTACATAAAGGAGGTGGGTTTTTTATGGCAAGAACCCGTGAATTTGATGAAGAAAAAGTATTAGAGGCTGCCATGCAGTTATTTTGGGAGAAGGGATATGAAGCTACTTCTTTAAGTGATCTCACTGCTAGAATGGGCATTCAACGTCCTAGTATTTATTCAACCTTTGGTGACAAAAAAGAGCTTTTCGAAGCAGCACTTCGAAGATATACGACATCTCGTGCAGCTGATATACGAGCAAGACTCCAAAGCCATACGTCTGTAAAGCAGGCATTTGCTACTTTTTTTGAAGAAGTGATTGCAGCTGAATATACGAAAGATCTTAGTAACGGCTGTTTTTGTATCAATACAATGGTTGAATTAGCTCCTCATGACGAGAGATTTGAAATTTTAACGAGAGAGCATCAACTTTATTTAGCTGTTATTTTTCAGGAGACGATTGAGCGAGGAATCCAATCAGGCGAGTTAGATGCTGACACGGATGCGAAATCTTTAGCACAAGCACTACTTGTGGCACTAATCGGATTAACGGTCATGCTGAAATCACAGCCGCAACAAGCCTTTGTTGATAATGCAATTGCAACAACGCTCACATTACTTAAATAATACTTTACTATCTATGTAAAAGTAGATGAAACTGTACCCCTTTAGAAGGGTTAAAGGGGTACTAGAAAAATACATAATTACAGCACATCTTGATTATATATAACATAGTATGATTTATAATTTCTTACAAGCCCATGCGTCTATCTCAACCTTTAAGGCAGGAGTAGCGAGTGCAACCACATATATCAATGTTGTGCATGGAAGATGTCCCCCAAAAAAGTTATTGATGATTTGCTGTCGTTGACTTGCATCCATTTCTCCTACCAAATAGAAAACGATCTTCGTCAGATCTTGAACCTCCATATTGGCGCTTTCTAAATTTTTTTTTATATTTTCTAGTGCTACATTCAATTGTACTGCTGCATCTTCAGGGATAGTCCCATCTGCCATCATACCGATTTGACCTGATAGGGTTAACCACCTATGGGGGCCAGTGACTTCAATTTGATGTACATAAGGAGCAACAGGTGGGTGAATGTTCTCAGGATTCCTCGCAATTTTCATAGAATCAGTCCTTGTCTATTTTTAATTTGTTTCTGTAATCAAAATAGCATAATGTACCATCTGATAAAAGTTCTATGCAAATACCATTATAAAAGAACTTTCAAATTGGATATGCTGGTTTTATAGGGTTATAATAGATTCATAGAATTTAGGCTTATACGCTGATAAAGCTTTCAAAAAGGATAAAAGTATTGATTTTTTAATTTGACAAGACATACAATTCACTTCACCCACGCCTAAGGTTTTATACAGACACTTCTAAAGAAACATGAATTTCGTCTTATTTTGAAGGTAGATGGCTATACTCATTAAATGAGAGGGAAATTTTTACATAAGAATGATGCGTATTGTTGTAAATCAATTTTATACTGCTTATGTTTAGTTGATAGTGTAGCCCTAGGTAGCAGAGGCAGCGAGGCCGTTTTGTAGAAGGAGTGAATAAATGAGTAATTTCTTTCGGAGTAATGGATTTAAACGTATTATTCTTCTAGTTGGGATTGCAGTTGCATTGTATTTAATGCGTAGTATGATCAACTTAATTTTGCTGACGTTTATTATTACCTATTTGATGAATCAGCTTACTACGAAGACAACGAAAAGCATAAGAAAATATACACCGATGAATGAAAAGGCTGTTACAGTAACATTGTACCTTTTACTTGTCGCAGGTATTGTTGCGGTAATTTACAAGTATTTGCCGATTGTAACCCAGCAAATTACCCAGCTTTTCGATCTTATTGCCAGCTTTAATCTCGATCCAGATGACAATGAGATTGCCAGATATTTAGCGCCAACTTTTGAGAAAATCGAACTTGGAAAATATTTAGAGCAGGGTGTGGATTTAACTCTTAAAAATATTACGAATATTGGTAAAATCATTATGCAAATTTTGATTTCTCTAATATTGAGCTTGTTCATCTTGTTGGAAAAGAAACGCATTATTGAGTTTACAGCCAAGTTTAAGGATAGTAAAGTTGGACCACTTTATGATGAACTTCATTATTTTTCAAGAATTTTCATCCGCTCATTTGGTAAAGTAATTGAGGCTCAATTTATTATTGCTGCTGTCAACTGTGTGTTATCAGTGATTGCCCTTTCTATAATGGGCTTTCCACATCTGATTGCTCTTGGGATTATGCTCTTTATTTTAGGTTTAGTGCCAGTCGCAGGAGTTATTATTTCACTAATTCCACTAAGTATTATCGCATATAGTATCGGTGGCTTAATGTACATTGTCTATATTTTAGTCATTGTCATGGTATTACATGCCATTGAAGCTTATTTCTTAAATCCAAAGCTGATGTCCGCAAAGACAGATTTACCGATTTTCTATACGTTTATGGTCATCCTCTTCTCAGAGCATTTCCTTGGTGTATGGGGGTTAATCATTGGTATTCCGCTGTTTATGTTCCTGCTCGATATTCTAGGTGTAACCTCCTCGGAAGAGCCTGTAAAGAAATCGGTACCAATACCCAATGAAAAGTAAATGGAATAGTTTTGACAAAGGAATCATCTACGTACAAGATGGTTCCTTATTTCATGTGAAAGAGGAGTCTATCATGATAAAAGGTCAAAGAGTCTATTTAAGAGCCATTCGTGAGGATGATATCGATCGTATTGCAAGGTGCTTTCAAAATGAAGAAATCATGTATATGACAGGAACGCGTAACATATTTACAAAAGAACACATTAAAGAGGCGATTCAACGTTTTAAAGAAGATGCCTCGCGCTATGATTTTGCTATTTGTTCGGTTTCAAATACAGAAGTTATTTTAAGACAGGCTTTGTTTATGAACAATGCATTTTCGGATGGGATTATTATGAGTATGTTGCGTGATGAATATTTGAATAAAAAGTAAGAAAGGGGCCATGATGAGGCCCCTTTCTATTTAAGCATTTTTTAGAGAGGAAATGGTTCTTGGATTTTTTTTAATATACAAGTAAATGAGCAATGCTGTAATGCCCTCTGCTACCGGGAAGGTCCACCAAATGGCCTGAGAGCCAAGTAGTTTGGGTAGTACGATGAGGGTAGGGATAAATAAAATAATACTGCGTAGTAACATAATGGTTGTGGCAATACGAATTTTTTCAATGGATTGAAAAAATTCTGCGAACACCATATTGATTCCTAAAAATACATAGCCAATGGCAAAGTGAACAAAGCCCTGTGCTGCCAAACTACGAATTTCAAAGGAGCTATCTCCAAATAATGCCATTAATTGAGAAGGGAAAAGCATTGCGATAAGTGCCGTCGTTAACCCTAAAATAAATGCAGTAGCTAGCCCTATTTTTAATAATGCTGTTAATCGTTCTAGTAATCTCGCCCCATGGTGATAGCTCACTAATGGTTGTAGTGCCATACCGATGCCAAGGAAAATCGTTAACAATACAGTATGGATATAGTTGACCATTGCATAGGCTGTTACGCCATTTGCCCCTAAGTAGTGCAAGAAGGTAACATTATACAAAATAACGATAACTGCTACGGAAGCTTCAACGATAAAGCTAGGTAGTCCAATAGCAAATATTTTTCTGAGATCTGATAGATTAAAAAATGAAGAGACAAACTTTAACTCAGATTGTGGACGGAAAAAATGAAGACAAAGTACAGACGTACCTATAATAGTGGCGATTGCTGTTGCTAAGGCACAGCCAGTCACACCATAATCTAGTACGAAGATAAAGATATAATTTAAGAGTATATTCAATACTGATGTTGTAATTAAGCCCAGCATAGCAAGCTTTGGGTTACCATCATTTCGAATGAAAATACTTAGTAGATTTTCTAGTGTGTAAAACACGCCAAACAGTAAAATAACATGTAAGTATTCCTGTACATAGGGATACGTATCATCGCTTGCCCCAAATATATAAGAAATATCTTTTAAATTGAACGCAAGGAATCCGATAATCGTTAGCACGACTAGTAACATCATTATAAACGCTAATGTAAAGAGCTGATGAGCTCGTTGCCTATTGCCCTCCCCAAGAGAAATTGAGAAAAGCGTAGCTCCTCCCATACCAATCCATAGAGAAATTGAAAGTAAAATAGAGAAAATGGGAACGGCTATATTAACCCCAGCTAACGCTGTAGGACCCACGCCATGACTAACGAAAATACCATCTACCAAAATATTGACGGACATCAAAAGCATACCGATCATTGCGGGGAATAAGTATGAAAGAAATAATGGTTTCAGTGGTCTTGTTTCAATAGGATTAATGGTTGTCATGTCCATGCACCTCCAACACCATTACTTTTTCCCCTTTGTCATCTAGTTCACCATTAAATATAAAACCAAATCGTTTATACAGCTGAATAGCTACTGCGTTATTGTCATAAACACTTAAATATATTTGTGAACAGTTGAACTTTACTGTTAAGTAATGAATAAGTTGCTGTAAAAAATGTTTACCTAAACCTTGCCCTTGGTATTGTTCATCAATTAGATAGCGATCGAGCCAAACGCGTTGACTGTAATCTTCATGAGGGAATAATCCATACATAGCGAAGCCTATAACGGTGTTATCTTTATACAGACCTAAAGGAGTAAAGCGTCGATCCATTTCTGCCTCTGTTAAGCATTGGTCTGTCGTTTCAATAAAATGTTGCTGATTGTCTGCGATGCGTAAAGCTAAAATTTCTTTCTTGTTGAAAGCTGTAATGTCACGAATCTCCGTGAACATAATGTCAAAACCTTTCTATTTTTATTGTGAATAGGTACAATTTAAAGTATATAGTTACTATATAGTCAAGGGAGGAAGCTCAAAAAATGCTTAATAAAAATGTAAAATATTTTACAACTGGGGAATTTGCTAAAATTTGTAAGGTTAATAAGCAAACACTCATTTATTACGATCAAATTGGATTATTATCTCCCATCATGAAGGATAGTAAAGATTATCGGTATTATTCACTTGCTCAATATGATTTTTTTAGTGTTATTGAGTTATTAAAAGCAGTTGGAATGTCCTTGAAGGATATTCAGCAGTATATGGCAGAGAAATCACCAGAGAATTTTTTAGAATTGATGCATCAACAAAAAGAAATTGTTGCGAAGAAACGTCGAGAGCTCGAAATGATTGAAAATATTATTGATGTCAAAATCAAAACGACTGAGGAAGCTCTACATCTACATTTTGATGACATCACGATTGAGTACTTTCCTGAAGATACATTATACCTAAGTAAAAATATCGAAGATTCTACTGAAGAGCAGTTTGTGAAGGCTGTATCGGATTTTATCGAGGAATTAGATCGCTCTCAATTAGATACAGGTTATCCAATCGGAGGGATTACGAGGAGAGAACAAGTATTAGCTGGCAATTACGATAATTACAGCTATTTATATATTGAGCAGCCTAATCCAAGAGAAGGTCATCCTTACTTTAAAGCAATAGAGGGGGAATTCGTTATTGGTTATCATGTTGGGCCCTCTGCGAAGCTTGGAGAGACCTATACACGTTTATTTAATGTCATGCATGAAAAAGGCTATGAGCTTGGTCAATACGTTTATGAGGAATACGTTTATGATGCTGTTATAAAAAATCGAGAAGAAGAGTATGTGACAAAAATTATGATGGAAGTAAAGAAAGTCAAATAATTCACTGTTACTTACTAAAAAAGACCGTATAGAGTTAAGTAATTTAGCATATTTGAAGGCTTATATATCAGTAAAATAATAGCATTTTTTATTGTGTTGGAAATGAACCTAATCAGTAGATGATTTTCTGACGATAAAAATAAGACGAAAGAAATCATTTTAGCCTATGTGGAGGTGAGCTGCAATGTGGATTGAGCGTTGGCAACATTTAATAAAGCGATTGAAGTGGCAAGGAGCTTATGTACATCCGATTGAAATACGAGCAGTCGCTACTGAACATGATTTACAGCAGGTAGAGGCACGACTTGGCGTACAAATCCCTAATGAGTTCCGTCATCTCTTACTAAATTGCTCGCAGCAAGTAACTATTTATTGGTCTCTCCCTGACGAAGCTATCTTGCCTACAGAATTGCTGGATAAGCCTTCTGGAGATTTTGGCTGGAGCTTAAATGATTTGGATTTCCCCTATTTTGGAGGGGATGATGAATTGCATGAACAGCAATACTTACAATTTTTTACGGCAGGTAACGGAGATGCCCTTCTCCTCAAGCTTGAGGACGAATCGATTTGGTATTGGAGTCATGAAGAAGATGAATTTAATTTGCTTGCCTTAAGCTTTCCTGCGTATGTCGACATTGCGACCACGCTAGGCTGTATTAGTGTAGACTGTGGACAGCATCAACAATTTTGTAGTGGGGAGGGATTGGATGTTAATCTGACTAGGTCACAAATATGGTTAACGTGGCTGGAACAATATTTAAGCTCTAATTTACAGCAGGCTAAATCAAGCTTAGAATCTTTACTTCATTATGTTTCCATGCATGGCGTAAGAGAAACAAGCATTCAAGAGGCTTTTTGGCAATTTGATAAGGTAAGGATATATGAGGCACTTCAACAAAGAGTTGAACAAGCACAGACTCCAGCACAACAAAAAGCTTGGGGTGAAGTTCTAGTAACGGTGTGTGCTGACGAGGCTGAAAGATGGGTAAAGGAACTTTGGCAAGGGAATGCTGAACTTCCAGCCTGGCTACGTGATTATTTAACGGCGCATTGTTTACCAGTAGACGAAGGGCTGGCCCTTATCCTACAGGATATTGAAAAAGATAACATGGATGCCTATACGGCATTACATCGATTACGCCATTTCCAGCACCCAAACATTATTACATGGATGAAGCCCTATGTTGCATTTCCGATCGATGGCTGGGACTCGCTTTTAGCAGTATCACAGCCAAGTGCAGGGACACTATTTGAGTGGTTAGATGGTAGTGAAGTAGAGAGACTGACAGCTATCCGAGCTGTTTGCTATATGATGCAGCAGGGAATCACACCAACAACAATGATAAATGAGGAAGAATGGCGCTCTTTGCTGGCTTATTGGATGGAACATGAGGTATTACGAAAAAATAAACAATTATTTAGCCAAGTACTGAATGGTTTGGAAAATTGGATACTGAAATGCTATATGTTACAAAGGAGAGAGTAGTTTGAATCATTTTACGATATTTGCTTCCAAAAATGATCTAGATGATATGCATGCTAAAATAGCCGACGTATTTGCCAAAGGCTTTGCTATTGAAAAACAAGATAGCGGATATTTATTGAAATCTAAAGGGCTTTTTAAAAAATGTAGATGCTCGATGAACATTTTAACTGAAGATATGAACCCTGATTATTTTGCAAAAAATATCCCTGGGATGATGGGCTATTACGATACTATTCCCTTTAAAGATGAACAGCTAAAAGAACGAGTAATGATTCAAATAGCTGTGCTCAATACAGTCATTGCAATCGAGATGGATAGGGCTATGACAGACGAGCATATGCAGCTATTTACAAGACTACTAACAAGGATAGGCGGTATTGGTTTTCTACCAGACGGTACTTTGCTGGATCAAAACGGTAGCGTGATTGTTTATCCTAACGGGGAATCAGGTCCATCTGACTTTAGACCCCATGCTTGTACAAGAAAAATAAATACGCATGAGGTAGCATCAGCACAGGGAGAAGTGCGAAAAAATAAAACGATCGCTTTTTTAACAGAACGAGAGATTCCTTACGCTGCTTCTCTTCCTCAGCTATCACCATTAGAAAATCTCCACTTTAAAAGTCAAGAGGATATCGCAAGAAGAGCAGTTGCCCTATTGATTGTTATTCAATTCGCCTGTGACGTAGCACAAAATGGCGATATTGAAGGGTCTAGGGAATTCTTTACCGATATGCTACATAAATATAAAGTACAACCATTCTTAACGGAGCAAGAAAGGCTCTTTCTGGGGGCGCAGCATCCTAGTACGCAAGAGGCTGTCAATATTTCATGGCAATATGAAGCCTATTGGACACTCATTTGGGCATTAGGTATGGTGGAAGAGTTAGATTTTCCGGAAGATGTTTGTGATTGTGAATATGCGATTCAAGCTGTTTCAAGCTGCGAAACGTTTGAACAGTTTTACCAACAAACAATTATGCGCAGTAAGGAAGAAATTTTAGACGAGGCTGATAAAATTTATAGATTGCATTGGGCTTGTGTAGATAGTCGAATTAATGGACAGACAGCTCCTTTAGCGTTAAATGAAAGTGTTGTGATGGAAAGGCGTAGAGGCTTATTTTGGATGATTGGGTATCAAGACGAGGAATGGGATACGATATCCATGGATACATAAAGTAATCGCAAACTAGGGAATCTAGTTTGCGATTATTTTATAAGAGAGGTTATTTTACATAATGGGGTTTACTTACTTTATCGATCAAGAGAATACCATCGTATTGATCGCGTGGAACAAAGCTTTCCTGCATAACGCCCCAGCTATAGCCTATGCGAGGCTCAAACATCCATGAGTTGCCTCGCTCATTTTGACGATTGCGCATATCGATGAATGTATATGGTTTATTTTTTGTAGACAGAATATCCTCAATAGATCCCTTGATAGGTGGTAATACAGCCATCGGTTCACCCATATTATTTGCTGTCTCGCCACTTCCCATGTATAGGCCTAGTACATAGCTATATTTCTTGTAGATGTCTGGTAAACGTTCGCCCATTAATTTGACTGGATAAGGGGAACCCATTACATCCGATTGTGCTTTACGAATATGGTCATTATGTGCCCACACGATAAACTTTTCTGTTGGATAAACCTTTTCAGCTAACCAAAGTAAGTTTTCACCCATTGCCTGATCTCGCCATTCCATTGTTTGTAAAAATGACTCTATATTATTTTGTTCAAGGTCAATATTGGCCTGAATAGTTAGTTCAACATATTCATTTGCTAAACGAATACGATCTGCTAAAGTACGCTCCATCAGTTTTACAATGTGGGGTTCATTTGGATATGCTGCTTGCAACTCTTTTTCTTTTAACTGTACTTGTGCCTTTACTTGTTTATACACATTGATAATTGTTGCCTTTTCTTTTTGATAGCCCTTTAAATCTTTTCCTGAGCTCCATTCAGCGAGTTGTTTCTCTGCTTCACTGAATTGTTGAGCTAATTGAGGATTGTGCAGCCAATCTCCATTCGTGAATGCCCCTTGTTGTTGAATATCAAAGCCCGTGAGAACAAGGGGTTGCTTTGTTGTATAAGTTGTTTTGGCGTATTCAAACAGAGGAAGGGTTTCTTTTGTCCACCATACACCGAAAATACCATCCTTCATTGTTTGTAGAGCCGCTTGTTTGTCAATTTTTCCTTGGGCGTTCATCACATTTCCCATGCCACTTTCAAAAGCGAGAACATTATAGCCCATTTCTTGATGTAAAAATTGTATTAAACGTGTTTTAGCTAGATTAAATTGTGCAACACCATGAGAGCTCTCTCCTAAAAAGACAATGCGCTTATCATGTAATAATGGCTTTAGCATCTCTAAATCCTCAAATTCACTAGATGGAATTTTTTGTCCATTAAATGTTTCAGGTTGAATGGAGGACAGGCTATAGGCATGATCGTTTACCCATTTTTTCCAATCTAATAACGTTTCATTAGAAGACCTAACCTGTTTGACTGTTGAATTAAGTTCAATATTGAGCTGTTCTTCATTTGCAGTGACAGCCGCAGAGACACTAGTTACTCCGTTTAGTGCCATTAAACTTGTCAGTGCAATACTTAATAAAACCTTACGTTTCCTATCTTTTTTCATTAATAATCAGCCCTTCTTCTTATATTGATACTTATTATAAGGAACGAAGTTTAAAGCTTAGGAAGAGTTTGTTTAAATTTTGTTTAAATTTGCCTATATTGGCAAAAAAACATCCCCGTTTGTAAAGTGGAGTTGCTCCATAGCGTTGGAAACAAAACTACCTTGCCAAGGGTTCTTTTTCTGCTAGTGAATCACCTTTTTTCAACAACATAAAACATCTCCATTTGTAAAGTGGAGATGTTTATCATTATTTATAGTGATAGGTGCTTGCTCTAACATGGTTACGTTGAATTTGATTGAACCATGCACGATCCTTTTCTTCTTGCTTTAATGTACCAACAATGGAGGAGGAGCAGCTCACACAAATTTTAGCTTGTGTAATTTGTCCACATCGTTCACAGGGCGCTCCTAAATTAGGGAAAATGGACTTTTTTAACTTTCCTGCTTTTACCCATTTGTAAAGGAGTTCAGGTGACACTCCTGTTAAAGCGACTATCTCATCGTTTGTTAAGTAGCGATTATTTTTTCTTAATAAAAAATGATGTAACTCTGAAAATATGTCCTCTTCTCTCACATCAATTCTTTTATGGAATAGCAACATAACTAGTCCTCTCCTCGTCAAATCAATTAATGATTTCATTAACTGTTATAGGTTGTTCGTCATATTTATAATTTTCCCAACGATTACGCGCAAGCTTTCGATATTTTGGTGATACATTTCGATCGGCAATTAAACGTGAGAATCCTTTTTTAGCTTCTACAATATCACCGAGTCGAAGGCTTAATTCAGCATGTAAAAACTGGATTCTTTCTCCACCCTCCTGATTGGATGCAAAGGATTTACTATAAAAGTCTCTAGCTGCAAAAAGGTAACGCTTTTCGGATTCCTCATCGGTTTTTAAACGATAAAGCCAAGCAATTTTCAAGGCGAAATTCGCCATTAAAAGGGATTCCTCCATGGAAGCACGTGATACCAAATAAGCAAGCTTAAAACTGACAATGGCATCATCGATTGTACGTTCCTGACAAATATCCATCGGCTTCTGGAGCTCTTTAATGTAAATTTCATCAATGAGTTGCATGAAAGGTCCATATGTCCGTGTCATAGACTTATGGTAGGCATAGCCGCAATGGGGACAAACAGCAACCTCATACAGCAAAGGATTTAAGCCATCATAAACAGGCATGAAATCTGTTTGCTCCTCGATGATTTTATATCGATTAGGGCGTACTTTATAAGTTGTAAAATGCTTTTTGCAAAATTTACAATCTACACTACTTTCATAGTAGTAAATGTTAAATGCCATAAGAATCAACTCCTTTGCAGGCTCTAAAATTTTGTTTCTTTTGCTCTATTTATACGTAAATGTTTATCGTTCAATGTATTTAAGTAGATATCTTTTATTTTAACAATTCTGTGTTCTTTGGTATACTCCTTTAGAATTATTAAAATAAAAATATTCATCTGTTTTATAGTTAATTGTCATTAAATCTATGCTTGTAATAGTATTTATCGGTGCTGTTAATGTAAGTTATAGAGTTTGCTGAAAGTTTGTCAAAATACTTTCATACTTTTCATTAAGTATAAGGAATGAATTAAATGTTTGTGATTCTAAAGTACTGTTTTATAAAGGCGGCTTAAGATGAATTATAATATCATATTTTTTGATGTGGATGGAACACTGATTAATTACGAAGATGGCTGTGTGGAAGAAAGCACAAAGCAGGCCATTCAACTTTTGCAGGAGAGAGGAATTCACCTTGTAGCGGCTACAGGAAGACCTTTATCGATGTGTCAGGAGATACAAGCGCTAGGGATTGAAACCTTTATTACAGCAAATGGGGCATATGTGAAACACAAGGATTTAATCATACATAATTCAAAATGTACAAGCTTTTGCACGTGAACAGCAGCATAGCCTCACATTTTTTACAGAGCAACTATCGATGAATGGCATTCAGCATCCAGCTGCTTTCAATGCGATGCAGGCAACTCTATCTTTACGAAATTTTCCGGTTGTGAATGAAAAAATTGTGGATGAAGAAGTTTTTCTCATGTGTCTATATGCAGATGAGGAGGCTGAAAAAAGATATGCTAGCCAATTTCCGCATATATTTTGGCAGCGATGGCATCCTTATATTGTGAATGTATTACAGCAGGATGTTGCCAAATCGATAGCTGTTAAAGCGGTACTAGACCATTTTAACATTGATCCTGAAAATGCTATTGCTTTTGGAGATGGGGATAATGATATTGATATGTTAGAGCATGTAGGGCTAGGTATTGCTATGGGAAATGGTAGTGCAGCTCTAAAAGCAGTTGCGAATTTTGTTACAAAGAGTTCCACTGAAGGTGGTATTGACTTTGCTTTACGGCAGTTTCAAATGATATAAAGCTGCTGAAGGTCTTAAAGTCGATGCCTCAGGTTCTCTTAGATCTATTGAAGGAACTTGTTAATCAATGCGTTTTAATAAATTTTGGGTGGGATGTTATATGGCACATCATGTGCAATCTCTAATTGAACATTACGGGTATTTGGGTATTATCGTGATCCTAATTGGAGGCATTGTTGGGTTGCCACTTCCTGATGAGGTCTTTCTAACATATGTTGGCTACAGCGTTTATATAGAAAGCCTTGAACACATTCCCGCTTTAGTAAGTGCAATGATTGGTGCAGTTGGCGGTATTACCTTAAGCTACTATATCGGCTATCGTTTTGGCTTACCATTATTGCAGAAATATGGACCCAAAATTCATATTACGGAGCAAAAAATTGATTTTACAAAACAACTGTTTACTAAAATTGGGCCAACTTTATTATTAATAGGCTATTTTATACCTGGTGTACGACATCTGACAGCCTATATTGCGGCAATTAATAATTATCCATATAGAAAGTTTGCTTTTTTTGCCTATACAGGGGCATTTATCTGGACTTTCACATTTATAACGTTAGGGAGGATGCTTGGGGAGAAGTGGCGGTTTGTTGGTTATTATTTATCCCATTATAGTATTTATCTCATCCTATTGTTTGGCCTCGTAATGCTCATCGTTTACTATCTATTCAAAAAAAGAAATATACGAAAATAAAGGTCTGTATGATTCAACATATGAATCGTACAGACCTTTGTGTTATGGCAAAATAGCAAATGAGCGTACAGGGAATCCAGATGCCTTTTCAGGCTTAGGGACGATATTGAAGATAATTGCCCCCTTCGCAGGTAGCTTGTCCAAGTTAGTCATCAACTCAATTTGATAGATGTTTTGTTCAAGCACGAAGTATTCGCCGTCTAGCTTACCATTTTTGTGAAAATCAGCGGCTGAATCAGTATCAAATGTTTCATGGCCAAGTGCACTTATTTGACGTTCCTTCAATAAAAATTGTAATGCCTCTAAGCCCCAGCCTGGTATATGGTTATGTCCATCCATATCTTGGTTACTAAATGCCTCTTTATCTGGCCAGCGCTTACTCCAATCCGTACGTAGCGCTACAAAGGTACCTGCTTCAATTACTCCATGTTGTGCTTCAAAATCAAAAATATCTTGCACACTTAGCGAGAAGTCATGATTGCTAGCAGCTTCTCGTGATTTATCAATAACGACAAGAGGAAGAACTAGTTCTTTTAGTTCTAATTCTTCTAGATAGCGGGAGTCTCGCACAAAATGAATGGGTGGGTCGATATGTGTGCCATATTGTCCTGGGAACGTGAATTGTTGTGCGAAGAACCCGTCATCATGAGAGAATAATGTTTCAAATTTAGCATCTTCAAACATAAAAAAATGTGGGGAATTAGGGCCGAATGTATGTGTTAAATCAACCCATTGTTTTGATTTTAATAATTGTAATGCTTGTAAAAGTTGGTTTGACATTGATTTCACTGCTTTCTGTTAAAATTAGTAGAACATAAAAAAGAGTCCCCTTAGAAGAGGACTCCAGAATAAGCAACGGTAGTTCTTCTTCTCATCTTTCAGGCTTAAAATTTTGCCAATTGGAATTAGCACCATACTGTTGAGCTGGTTGCTGAGACTTCATCGGGCCAATCCCTCCGTCTCTCTCGATAAGAAAAGTGATATAAGAATTTTCAGAAATAATAATAAAAACACTTTAGCATAGAATTTTATAGTTTACAAGTTCGATAGAGATATAAGGGTAAATTTTTTTACCAACTTAAATTTATGGTTATGCCACAACAACCATTATCCATAAGACGTATTCTGAAATTGTCTGGTGTATAATTTGCATCAAATTTCATCGTAATGCCTGTTGATGTGATTAATTTATCAACCTCTGTTTTATTTGAAAGCTGTGCAGCATTCATTAGATCATGTGCAAATTGTTGAGAGCTATCAATTTTATCCGTAAGCAATTGAGCCTGTTGCATGATCGCCTTTATCCGTGTAGCTGACATTTTTAATTTATGTGTGTCGACAGGTGGAAAGGGGGTAGTGTTCGGCATTGCTAAATGTTGAGGAATAGGTCTAACGGCAAGCTGCTGGGCAAGTGGCGACGTTGGGTAATGATAAGGATGAACAAAGTACGGATAAGGATTGTAATACAATGTAATTCCTCCTATCCTATAGCTGATATCTTATCTTATGTAGCTAAACGTCTTTAGGTGTTATTTTGCAGTGCAATGTCTGTCCTAATCATTTAAAAAGGAAGCCAAAGTGAGCTTCCTCTTTTAGCCGAGAACATGTAAGACATCATCAATTTTTTTACTATGAGACAGAATACCGTAATTCATCCATGTTAAAAAATCCACTTCATATACACAGTTGGTTTTAACTGCAGCTAGATTTTTCCACATAGAAGTTTTTAAAATCGTACGCTCCTCGTTCTCGTAAATGGAATGTTGTTTATCAAAAGTAATAAATAAATGATCCGCATCTAATTGCAGCAATTGATCAAATGTCAGTGGTGCTTTACGTTGATTGTGCGGAATACTCCAGACAAGTGGATGTGGCATTAAACCGAGGTCACGATATAAAATTGGCCCCGTATAGCCACATTCAGGACCCGCATATAGAGTAATGCCAATGGCTGAAATGCGAAGAAATGCCACACTTTGCCCATAAACGGATTTACTAAGAATTCCTTTTGCTTGCTGTACCTTATCCTCATATTGTAGGATCACGTCTTGCATCAAGGCGGTTTTTCCTGTTAAATCAGCAATCTTAAACAAAGTAGACTGCCAGTTCTCTCCAGGATGTGAGATATGACAGATGGGAGCTACTTCATTTAAATGATGACAGGATTCCCATCGCTCTATACCTGCATCTAGCATAATTAATGTTGGTTTATAGTGAAGGAGTCGATCCATTTCTCCATTTTGTACATCGATATCAGGCACTTCTTGTAGACCTAAATAGTCTTGTTTTCCCCATTTTGGATGACTGAATTGAGCAATTGGTGTAATCCCAAGGGCGACAAAGAAATCTTCTAAGAATGGTGCAAATACACGTAGATTGCTGCTTTGGTTTCTTCGATATTGTCCTGGAGAGATGCCGACATGTTCTTTAAAACGACGATTGAAATAATACTCATTATTAAATCCGATAGACTGACTAATTTCAAATACCCGATCATTTGTTGTCATTAATAATTGCTTGGCTTTTTCAATGCGAATGTTATTTAAATAGTGAAGAGGGATTTGCCCTGTAATCTCTTTGAACATACGGGTATAATTCCATCTTGGAACATCAGCTAGCTCTGCCAACTGCTCGACAGTCCACTCTTTTTCAAAATGTTTATGCAAATAGTTAATGGATTGCTCAACAGATTGACGATCATTTTTTTGCACCAGCTTGGGTATTGTTTGATGTAAGAGCAATAACATCAGCTCTTGAAAGTGTACATGCTGCTCAAAGATGGTGTGCTCATCCTCCGCTAGACGGTTCTGATAAATGGCTTCTAGCAGTCTACGACATTGCGAAAAGGGGAGAAGACGTTGCTCTTTGACACGCTTAAAAGGGCTAGTAGTCTGTTTATTGCAAAGATGGACAATGTTGAACTGTAATTGATAAAAACAAAGGTGCTCGTTTTGAATGCGTATATTAGCCGTGTTATTAGGAGGAATCGATATGCACTTTTCTTCACTAAGATGAATGGTGTTATGATCTATTTCTAGCTTTCCGCTGCCACTCATTACGATGAAAAGTGTATAGAAATCACTATTAAACTGCTGCTTGTTCGTTGATTGAATCACATAAGAAATAGTTTGTAACGTATAGACATGTGTTAAGTTACCCATTGATGATTCACCCCTTTATAATTGAATTTGGAGAACAACACAAAGAAAGCTCTCTGAAGAGCTTTCTTTCATGTTGTTGAAAAAAGATGATGTCAACGGCAGAAAAAGCAAATTTGCAAGGTGAAAGGTTGATTTCCGTTCCGCCAGCGCCCTTTCCAGGGGGCGTCCGATGAGCCGCTTCACTCACTTACGCTCGCTCCAGGGTCTCATCTGTGACGCTAAATCCCCTAGGAGTGACGCTGGCTCCACTCCAATCAACCATTCTGCAAAGTGTCTTTACTTTTTTTCATAGTAATATAGCGATTAAATAGCCCATTATTTTTAGAGGGAATAAGCTCTTATTTTCAATGTGGGGAAGTGATGTGTGACAACACCTCTCCATAAAGAGTAGTGAAGACCTTCGCCTTATTTGAAAACCTTTGCTAAAAAGGTACCATTTTTGTGGGTTGGAGTGGAAGGCTACTTGACTCCCATGGGATAGCGAGACAGGCGAGCCCCTGCACGGAGGAAGCGGCTCAGCGCTCGCCCACAGGAAAGCAAGTAGCCTGCAACGGAAATCCATTTTCATCTTTCACAAAAATTTTATGGATGGTTTTGTTTTTCAACGCTATGCAAAGAAAGCCCTCATAAAGAGCTTTCTTTTGAAAATTATTTCACGAACCATTTCTCAAGATCATCATATTTCAGCAGGTTAGCTGTGATAGCTCCAGACTGCCAATATGTTCGATCCGCAATATAGACATGCCCATTTTTAACAGCAGGTACTGTTTTCCATAGTGTACTATCTAACCATTTAATCGCTTCTTGATTTTCTTCCGAATCCCAAGTGCCATTTGAAGGGAAAAGGATGATATGATCCGCATCTAGCTCTGGAATAGCCTCTTCTGATAAGACTTCATGAAACTCTGTCATATCACGTGCTAACGGATGTGGTGTCAAGCCCGTTTCTGTGTAAATATAGCCAGTGTAGCGATTTTTAATGCCAAATAAAGCTAATGTATTATCTGCGACATTTAGACGTACAACAGCAACTGTTTCGTCTCCAATTGATTCATCTAATTTTGCTTTTAAATCGGATACACGTTGCTCATATTTGTCAACGATTTCCTTTGCTTTATCAGGAATATTTAAAACATCAGCTATTGTTTTTACAATTTCACGTGGATTTTGTAGAATATCTTCTTTTAAGCGGTAAGTAGGTGCAATCTTTGAGTATTCTTCATATTTTGCCTTATCCGCGGCGCCATCCACAATGATTAAATCAGGCTTAGCTTGTAGTAATGTTTCCATACTACCAGTAATGTCGAACTCAGGAACATCTAATCCTAAATAGTCCTGTTTACCCCATGATGGGTGATACCATTGCACAACAGGTTTTACATCCAAGGCAGTTAAATAATCTTCCATATAGATAGCAGCTACACGCTGTGGGTTTGTAGGAATTTCTACTTTTCCAAACTCATCTTCTACAATTCTTGTATCTTTAGTTGATTGATCTTCTTTCGCTGTATCCTCTTTTACTTCATTTGAGCCACAGGCACCTAACACGAACATTAGTGCAAGTAAAAGGACAAATGAAAAATATCGACCTCTACGCATTGTTATTCACTCCTATTAATTTACTAAAACAGTAAGAATGTCATCTCAACCTAGAATGATAATCATTCTCGTTTGATTCAAGTAAATTATAGGACACAACATATCAACAAACAATACACATTCTCTACTTCTTTTTTATACAAAATGAAATTTGACTTCCTATTGTTTTTTATTATCGAAAATGTACCAGACTAATGTAACAATTGCTGCCAGCATAACCATTAAAAATCCATACAAGGGAGTATGCGCTAATGATTGATGGTGAATAATAAAGCCCCCAATATAGGACCCTAAAAATATACCAATGTTGAAGGCAGAAATATTTAATGCTGAGGCCATAGAAATAGCTGATGGTACATATTTTTCAGACAGTAGAACAGCATATAGCTGCAATCCTGGGACATTCATAAACATAAATAAGCCCATTACTAATACCATGATTAATCCGATAATAGGTGATTCGAGCATGAAGCCAATGCCGAGCAACGCCAAGGCAAGTCCTACAAAAATAATAAAGATAGAACGTAGCGGATTATGATTAGCAAAATGACCACCTAATGTATTACCGATCGCAACGCAAATACCATAGACCACTAAAATAATGACTACTGCATGAGGAGAATACCCCATATATTGCTCTAAAATAGGTGAAATATATGTGTAGACAACAAAGGCACCACCGTATCCAATTGCGGTAATGAACAATATTAAAATCATGCGAATATTGCCTAATACTTTGCCAATATCACGAATAGAGATAGGATTGCCTTTCGACAATTGGTTAGGTACTAAGATCGCATTACTAATTAAACCGATAATCCCAATGACG
Organism: Lysinibacillus sp. OF-1; assembly: GCF_028356935.1. Lineage (NCBI taxonomy): Bacteria > Bacillati > Bacillota > Bacilli > Caryophanales > Bacillaceae > Lysinibacillus > Lysinibacillus sp. OF-1. The sequence goes on along the minus strand of NZ_CP102798.1, from coordinate 4,417,441 downwards.
ACGATAAAGATGAACGACATCCGCCAGTCTGTTACTTGACCAATAAATGTACCAAGTGGAACACCTGTTACAGTAGCCAAAGTTAAGCCTGTAAACATAAAGGCAATAGCACTGGCTCGTTTATTTGGTTCCACTACATCAGCCGCTATAACGGAAGCGATGGACATAAACACACCGTGTGCTAATGCTGAAATAATACGTCCGATTAATAATAAAGAGAAATTAGGTGCTAAAGCGACTGCTAAGTTACCTACTATAAAGATGGTCATGACAAGCAATAATACGGTTTTTCGACTAAGGCGTGATGTTAAGGCTGTTAATAATGGAGCTCCAACAGTTACCCCTAGTGCATATATAGAAACGGTTAAGCCAGCTGTGCTTAGAGAGATACCAAAGTCATCTGTAATTAATGGTAGAAGTCCAACGCTGATAAATTCAGTGGAACCTATACCGAATGCACTGATTGCAAGAGCTAGTAAGGTTAATTTAGCACTTGACTCTTTTGATTTTGACATACTATTAAAATCTCCTTTGATTTTTTTTATTGTGTGTAGTACTATTCATACATACCTAAAAGATATGTACGGTACTTTTAGTTACTTTTAAATATTACAGGGGGTCACAATGCAAAAAGTTTATAATATTGGTGTTGAAGCTACGCTTGAAGTTATCGGCGGTAAATGGAAACCAGTCATTCTTTGTCATTTAAACCACCATGGTAAAATTCGAACAAATGAGTTTCGCCGATTAATTCCGGGTATTTCTCAAAAAATGCTTACAAGTCAATTAAGAGAGCTAGAGCAGGCTGGATTAATTCATCGAAAGGTCTTCAATCAAGTACCACCAAAAGTCGAATATTCATTAACGACCTATGGACAAGGGATGGAACCTATTCTGAACATGCTTTGCACTTGGGGCGAAAAGCATGTTGAATTATTACAGGATAAAGGTGAAGATGTACTGTTAAAACAACGTGATGAAGATATCGCAATGCAGCAAACATCGTAATGAGGGGAGAAAGAGACTGTCACATGTAAGACAGTCTCTTTTCCTCTTTTTATGCTTATAGAGCAAAGTCGAATTTATTTGGATTCGGTCCGACACGCTGTTCAAGATTCATCGCATTGATTGTAGCCATTTCTTCGTCTGTTAGAAGGAAGTCGAAGATATCAGCATTTTGTAGCATGCGTTCTCGACGCACAGATTTTGGAATCGCAATAATGCCGTTTTGTACATCCCAGCGCAAAATAACTTGAGCATTAGATTTTCCATATTTTATTGCGATTTTCGAAATCGTTTCATCTTCAAGAAGCCCACCTTGCATTAAAGGTGCCCAAGCCTCCAGTTGAATTTGGTGGTTATTACAGAATGAATGAAGCTCAGCTTGCTGTAAGCGTGGATGAAATTCCACTTGATTGATAACAGGCTTAATGCGAGCAAATGATAGTAAGTTTTGCAAGTGTGAGGCTGTGAAATTACATACGCCAATTGCTTTTATCTTACCTTGATCATATAAGTCTTCTAGAGCCTTCCAAGAGTCAGTATATTTATCTTTACCTGGCCAATGAATAAGATAAAGATCTAGATAATCTAAACCCAGTTTTTCTAAACTCTTTTCATAGGCTGTAATAGTTTCCTCATAGCTTAATCCATCGTTCCACACTTTTGATGTAATAAACAGGTCTTCACGTTGTAAACTAGTGGATGTTAGTGCCTGTTTAATACCTTCTCCTACACCTTCTTCATTGCCATAAATAGCAGCTGTATCGATGCTTCGATAGCCGACCTCGATGGCGTTTTTGACCATTTCTGCAGTAGCGCCATTCGCTACTTGGAAAACACCTAAACCCATACCAGGCATTTGTAAGCCATTATTTAATGTGATTGTATCTTGTAAATGAGTAATCATTTTTATTCCTCCAATATGTGAGTTTGCTTGATTGCTTTTTCATTATGATGTTTCGATAAGGTGAAAAAAAGTACGCACATTTTTGTTTCATAGAAACGTCGAGGTAACTTTTGTGAGCTGACAATGGTTAGAGGAATAAAAAATTTTGCTATTAAACAAAATGGTAAGCCCCTAATTGGTCACGCATCTTCTAATCAGAAAAATATGGGGCGCTATGGAATGACAATTGCCTGTATAAAGAGTATTTGGACTGAAGTAAATGAATGACTTTTTTCTGTAATAAAGGGAATTTTTGTTGGATAGCGAATTTAAACTAAAAATAGTAAAACTTTATAAAGGGGAATTGGAAGATGAATCGGTTAAATTTAATCACATTAGGTGTTATAGATATGGTGGAATCACTAGCATTTTATCGAGAGGGGCTTGGCTTTGAGATAGTCGTGTACGGGGATGAAACGAATCCAGATGTGATGTTCTTTAATAATGGAGGAACGAAAATATCGCTTTTTCCAATTGAACGCTTAGTCAAAGACATCAATGAAGCCAACCCACCAGAAATTGGCCGTGGCTTTGGCGGAATTACACTTGCCTATAATGGTAAAACAAAAGAAGAAGTGGATCGTGTATTTGCATTAGCAAAAGAGGCTGGAGCGACAATTGTGAAAGAGCCAGAAACTGTGTTTTGGGGAGGCTATAGTGGCTATTTCCAAGATCCAAATGGCTACTACTGGGAAGTAGCCTATGGTGACATGTGGCAGTTTGATGAAAATGATATGCTGATTATTCAATAATAATCCAAAAAGAGAGCAAACTAGAAACATTAGTTTGCTCTCTTTTGCATGAACTGTTAAATATCCTAAGTTTTGAGCAGCTTTAGACAAGTAAAGAATCTTTTCATCCACAGGGCAGTAGGATTTTGTATGTATACCTGCCTATTCCCACAATTAATAAGATTTTACCCTATAATAACCATGTATGGGATTTATATTGTTTTTAATTTCTAATTAAATGTATAATGCAAAATATGGTATTTTAATATAATTTTTAATTAGTAATAAGGAGGGTGACCATTGATTCGTATATTGTACATAGAAGATGAAAAAGAAATAGGGCAATGGGTCAGTAAGGAATTAACTGAAAGAGGCTATGAAGTAACCTGGTTAGAGTCTGGAGAAGATCTTGAGCAACATATTGCCTCAAAGGATATTGCTATATTGGATGTGATGCTACCTGGCTTAGATGGTTTCTCCATTGGCAAAAGAATTAAACGAGAAAATAAGGACTTACCAATATTAATGTTATCAGCTCGAACGGCTATTGAGGATAAAATTGAAGGGCTCCACTTCGCTGATGATTATGTAACAAAGCCATTCCACCCCGATGAACTAGTAGCAAGGCTTGAAGTATTACTGAGAAGATATCAAAAAAATGATGATGTCCTAGCATTGAAGCACCTAAAAATTTATACGAAAGATATGCGAATTATCAATACATTGGATGAAGAAGAAATTCTTTTGACTGGTAAACAATTTTATTTATTGCAGTATTTTATACGTCACCTCAATCAAATTTTAACGAAGGAACAACTCTATGAGGGTGTTTGGGGTGAGAGTTATATAGAAGGTGATAAAACATTGATGGTACATATCCGTTACTTAAGAGAAAAGATTGAAGTAAATCCTGCAAAGCCTCTGATTATCGAAACAATTCGAGGTATAGGCTATAGGGTGAAACTATGAAATTTTTCCGATCACTATTAGCAAAATATATGCTAATTATTTTATTAGCCATATCAATTGTGCAAATATCCTATCTGGGTGTTGCGATTTTCGTGTTAGGCATTACAAAAACAGCGTCTGGAGAATTTTCAAGTGATGTTCTTCTGGAAAGTGAAATCGAGGAGCAATGGCATACAGAGGCCAACAACATAAAACAAGCTTCAGATCATACTGTTGCCGAGTTTTTTCAAAAATGGCAAGAGCAATATCCTACAGCCTCTATGTTTTGGGTAAGTGAAGAGGGCAATCTCCTGACTTCTGTCAATGTGAAGGAGCAGTTACCAACAAAATGGACACCAGCCTATACAACTCAATTTATAAAGGAACGCTATGGAGGTAATCCATTTACTGTTATGGCTTTCTTAGGCGGTGATGTATCAAATGGCTTTATTGTATTAGAGATTTCAAGGGAAGCCTTTAATCCACCGCTTATTAAGGTCTATGATAACTATGGTAGCTTCTTACTTTTTGGTGTAATTGCCGTTATTTTATTTTTTATTGTCGTTTCGCTTTTATTTTTCAAAGGAATCCGAAAAAGATTATTACATCTCCAAGAGGCCATGGAGATACGTGATGTAGACGGTCTACCTATTGAGATTCATGTGAAAAAGCGGGATGAAATTGGGCAATTAGAGCATAGCTTTAACAGAATGGTTTGCGAGCTGAGAGATAGTAAACAGCGTCAACAGAAGGAAGAACAGCTAAGACGGGAACTGATTGCCAATTTATCACATGATTTACGGACACCGTTAACAAAAGTAAGAGCCCAGTCCTATACGATTAGCAAAGAAACCTTGTCAGAGGAAGGCAAACAAGCTTTGAAGGCAATGGAAACATCTATAGTGAATATTGATGCTTTAATCGAAAATCTAATGTCCTATACATTGTTAATGGCAAGTAAATATAATTTCGAACCGAAAAACATCAATGTTATTCGGTTTGTGCGGGAACATCTAACAACCTGGTATCCAGTTTTTGAGCGAGAAGGTTTTACGATCGACATTGAACTGCAAGCATTTGAACCTAATGAATGGCGTGTTGATCCATTATGGTTAGGACGAATATTTGATAATATATTCCAAAATGTATTGCGTCACGCTAACAGTGGGAAATATATAAAGGTGACAACGGAATCAACGGAGAGCTACAGAGCATTTCTGATTGAGGACCATGGTCAAGGGATGAAAAATGAATCGAATGCTAAGGGGGCAGGAATTGGTTTATCCATTGTTGATGTAATGGTAAAGGGTATGGGTTTAGAATGGGACATAAACTCCAATCACTCGGGCACAAAAATTATTATAAAAAATGTGATTCAATCTGCGAAGCTTGGGAAGTAAAAGCTCGCAGATTTTTTTATGTTGATGCAACAATTTTTTGTATCGAAAGCATAGCAGCAGAAAAAGAAAGGCTCTTATAAAAAGAGTAGAAGTTTTTTAAACAAAATTTAAACTTGGTCCATACCTGTTTTTAACCTTTTCTTCTTATGATAGTAAATGAGGTGAGAACATTGGAATATATCGTACAAACACAAAACTTATCAAAACACTTTGGGAAAGAGCAAGCTGTATCAAATATGAATTTACAAATACAAAAAGGTGAAATATACGGATTTTTAGGGCCAAATGGAGCAGGGAAAACGACTACCATTCGTATGCTTCTTGGTTTAATGAAGCCTTCCACAGGTACCATTAAAATTTTTCAAAAAGACATTACGAAGGAGCGTATTCAAATCTTAGCCAATGTAGGTTCATTAGTAGAGAATCCTTCCTACTACCCACACTTAACAGCATATGAGAATTTGGAGGCACTAAGAAAAATAGTAGGTGTACCGAAATCTCGAATCGATGAAGTTCTCGAAATTGTCCGTTTGAAGGAAGCTGCTAATAAAAAGGTAAAGGGCTTTTCGTTAGGGATGAAGCAACGTCTAGGTATTGCTGCTTCTCTACTGCATAATCCTGAATTACTTATTTTAGATGAACCAACGAATGGTCTGGATCCTTCAGGAATTATTGAAATTCGTAATTTAATTAAAAGGCTACCAAAGGAATACGGCATGACTATTATTATTTCCAGCCATTTATTATCAGAGATCGATCAAATGGCGACTCAAGTAGGGATTGTTTCTAAGGGGAAATTGATTTTCCAAGATTCTATTGAGGCGATGCGTAGGTTTGCTCAACCAAAGATTCTATTTAAAGTGAACAATGGTGAAAAAGGATGGCGCTCTCTATTAGCCCATGGCATTAAAGCAGATTATCAAGATGGGGTTATTTTATTAGAGGAATGCTCAGATGAAAAAGTTGCTCATATTGTCCATGTTCTTGTTCAGGAGGGTATTTCAGTATTCCGAGTGGAGGAAGAGAAACGCTCATTGGAGGATATATTCCTGCAAATGACGATGGGAGAGCAGGCGATATGATGGGCAAGCTGTTAACTGCTGATTTTTTAAAAATCAAACGCAAAGGATTATGGTTTTTAACGCTCTTAGGTCCCTTAGGTGTTGTCGCTCTACAAATGGTCAATTATGGAGTAAGAAAGGATTACCTCTTACAGCAAAGTGAAGATGATTGGGGCTATTATTTACTAAATGTTCATTCATTTACACCGCTTGCCATTGTGTTGGGCATTGCCATTTTAACGTCCTTCATGGCGAGTATTGAAAACGAGACTAACGCTTGGAAGCAGCTTATCGCATTACCTGTATCCAAATTAACTGTGTATTTATCTAAATATACTGTGTTAGCTATTCTACTATTTTTGTCTTCAACACTACTCATGATTTTTACGCTGAGTTATGGGCTGTTTTTAAATCTAGGTGAATCTATTCCTTATATGGAGTTAGTTAAATTTAGTTACTTCCCTGCGCTTGCAGCATTGCCTATTTTGGCACTTCAATTGTGGATTGCGAGTGTAAGCCATAATCAAGGAATTCCTATTACAGTAGGCATTTTTGGGGTGATATTTGCTTATTCCTCCTATGTTCTACCTGACTGGATGATATGGAAATGGCCATCATTGATGAACCACTGGGATGAGCCGATAATCAATGTCATGCTAGGTGTAGGGATTGGTATTTTACTCTATATTGCTGGCATGGTCGATTTTGCAAGAAGGGACGTGAAATAATGAACGCTTTACTGCAAGCTGAATGGTTTAAATTGCGTAAATCAAAAATGGTACCTATTATTTTGGCGGGGCCCATGATTGGGCTTTTCATTGGACTATCAGCAAATTTAGAGGACAATATGCAGGGACTGGAAATAAATGAATGGTATATTGCCTTATTTTCAATGAATTTAACATACGCATTATTATTTTTACCTCTTATTACGGGCGTTTTTGCGAGTCTCATCTGTAGATATGAACATCAGTCTGGCGGATGGAAGCAGCTTTTAGCATTACCGGTAACGAGAGGGAAAGTATTTGTAGCAAAATATGTGTTAATTATGCTGCTTGTTCTAGCGATGCAGCTCTTGTATTTAGGCTCCATCTTTGCTGTAGGTACGCTGAAGGGCTATACAGATCCTTTTCCAATGGGAATCGTATGGAAAAGTATTGTTGGAGGATGGGTAGCAACATTGCCTTTAGTGGCCCTTCAATTATGGTTATCCATAATGTTTAAAAGCTTTGCTGCTCCATTTGCTGTCAATGTCATATTTACGTTGCCATCAATTTTAGCGGTGAACTCTGAACGAATTGGTCCATATTATCCCTGGGCACAGCCTTTTTCAATGATGTACATAGGTGGCAAGACAGACGATGTATTCTTTGTGCCATGGGAGCAATTATTAACAGTAGTAGGTGGTGGGTTCATCCTATTTTTCCTCGGAGGATATTACTATTTCCAACGAAAAGCCATTTAACACCTTAAAGGAGAATTGACATGAGAATAATGAAACGAAGCTTCCGATTTTTAACTGCATCAATGCTATTAGTAGCTTTAGCTGGATGTGGGCAGGGGGAGTCTATAAAAGATGTCTCGCAGTATACTAGTGAAATAAAAGATATCAATATCCCTGATGATGTAAAAATTATTGGGTTTGGAGAAGCAACACATGGCAATATCGAATTTCAAACATTAAAAAAAGACCTATTTAAAGCGATGATTAAGAATGAAAATGTCCATGTTTTTGTCTTAGAAGGAGATTTTGGTGGAGCCCAGCAGATTAATCAATTTATTTTAAACGGTGTTGGAACGGCGGAGGAAGCTATAAAGGCTCTTGATTATGGCATTTATAAAACAGAACAAATGATTGAACTTGTTCAATGGATGCATGATTATAACTTAACAGTCGATGAACAAGATAAAATTTATTTTTACGGAAATGATATGCAACGCTATGATTATAGCAAAAAGGGATTGCTTGATTATTATGCACAGGTACATGCTGACAATGCTAAGAAATTTACGACTGAGCTAGAGCATGTTTCCAACAAAACGATGAGAGATTTATCGAATAATCAGCTAATAGAGCTTGATAAAACGATTGATACAATCATCAACGATTTACAATCAAACAAGGCGATATATGAGAAAAAATCATCAAAGGATGCCTTCTCCTTTGCTGCTCAATATGCACAAATTATGAAGCAACGTACGCAATTATTTGTAAATGATGGAAACTATATGAATTTACGGGATGAATATTTGGCTGAAAATTTACAATGGATTGTGGAGTACGAAGCAACGCAAGGGCATGATAAAGTGTTAATGTCTGCTCATAACGGTCATATTGAGAAAACCTCTGCTTCGATGGCAGGCTATCAATCAATGGGACAATACTTAAATGAGCAATATAAAGAACACTATTTTGCGATTGGCACAGACTTTGTCAATAATACATTTCAAGCACAAAACGGCTCTGGTGAACGAAAGGAATATTCAATTGAACATCATAATGTGTTAGTGGATGCTTTTAGTGACATCGATAGCAACATCTTTTATGTGGATTTTGAAACTGCCAAACAATCGAAGGAGCTGGCAGATATCCTTTCCCAAAAGCAAAGAATGGGCAATATCGGTGATGATTTCCGTCCGTGGTATAAGCTAACACAAATGCTGTATACCATTAAAATGACACCTGAAGAGGCTTATGATGGTCTCATTGTTGTGCAAGAAGCAACACCAACAAAAATAATTGATTAAGTTAAATTTAGCAACTTCCATCAAAAAATCTCTTTCCTTCTTCAATATAATAAAGATGAGGTGAGTAACATGGAGTATAGTCAGGCAACACAAAGAACGATTGCCTATATCGAGGAGCAATTGATGGAAGAAATTTCACTTGAACGTCTTCCTAATAATGCTGGCTACTCGAAGTTCCATCTAAGTCGTATTTTTAAGCAGGAAACGGGGATTACGATTGGTGAATATATTCGTATACGTCGACTAGCCATGGCTGCGAGTTATTTGATGTACTCTAATGTATCGATATTAACCATTGCATTTACACTTCAGTTTCAATCACAAGAAACTTTTACAAGAGCCTTTAAAGAAGTTTATGCATTACCACCAGGGAAGTATCGAAAATTGATGCAATCACTTAATATGTTGGAGGAGGAAAATTACATGGAAACAGTTGAACAGGTTAAAGGTTGGATGTTGAGTGGAGCGAATCCAGAATTATATAAATTTCATACAGATGACAAGGTGTTTCATTCAGGGAAGCGTTCAGGCGTATTGTATTCCACAGCTGCATCAGCAAATCAGGGACAATTTGCTACGATGATGCAGGGCTTTCAGGCTACTGACTATAAAGGAAAGCGCTTGAAAATGTCTTGCTATTTAAAGACGGCAGATGCCACAAAGTGTGGTGCATGGATGCGTATTGACAATGGTACGGGTGATACTATTCAATTTGATAATATGGATCAGCGTTCTGTGACAGGTTCTACTGAATGGAATCATTATTCTATTGTCTTAGACGTACCTGAAGAAGGTGACTCCATTTATTTTGGTGTGTTATTAATTGGTTCTGGGAAAGTATGGGCAGATGGTTTCCGATTTGAAGAGGTAGATGACAAAGTTCCAACAACGAATATGCTTTCACAGGAGCATTTACCAACCCATCCAGCTAATCTAGACTTTAGTATGGCTTAATGGAGGCAATGTAATCATCGATTGACTTTGTTTAACAACGTATTGTTTACCTCTAATTTGTTAAAACTAACAAAGAGGAGGTGTGAGACAATGGCACAAGAAATTCTTTGTGAAGTCAATAACTGCACATTTTGGGATTCTGGTAACAAATGTACAGCCGAAAAAATTTATGTTGTCAGCCAAAAGGGACAACATGCTTCCAACAGCGAGGAAACAGACTGTAAAACATTCGAACCTGAAACGCATTAATGCCAAAAGGGTAGCCATGTATATGGTTACCCTTTTTCCCTGTCTTTATTAATAAAAAATATCCACCTTTTCTTTACTAAATAAAAGTGCATGTGCATTGCTCACTTTTTCTTCCACATAATCTAACGAGTATTTACCAACGGAATCTGTTAAATCACCAATGGCCCGAGATAAATTATCGATAATTGGAATGAGTTTGTGTAATTCAGTACGGTCTTTGTCTTTGTGCATCTCATCCATGATTTCATATGCAAGACGCTGAATTTTCCTTAATCGCAATTTTTCAGATTGCATTGAATCCTCCTTATTAAGCAATTTAAGATGTCTCATTATATGAGCTACAATAAGGTTTCATGAATTTTTTTCTTTAGAAGTAATTGCTAGGACTTTGAAGGGCTGATGCAATTTCCCTTATGCCAACGTCGATTTTAGATTCCTCCACATTGGACACATTTAGCTTTAATATTCGCTCATGATCAAATGCATCTAAATAATTGCGGTTAATCGTATCTAGATAAATTTTATGTTGCATCAAATGCTGAATAAGCTTTTGAGTATTGACCTGTCTTGGTAGAACGATATGGCTATGCATACAGACTTCTATTGATGCCTGATATTGGGCTAAATGCGTTGCTATGGATTGCTGAAGGCTATTCGCTCGGCTTGCATAAGCTTCGGTGACTTTCTTTTGATAACGTTCAAACATACCACTTTTCAAGTAAAGCTCTAAGGCAGCCTGTGAAATCATGGAGCTATCAATATCAGTGGTATTTTTGTACTGCTGAAATGTGTCAGTAAAGACATCTGGTAAAACGGCAAGTCCAATACGTAAGCCAGGAAACATGATTTTAGAAAAGCTTTTTAAATAGATAACATATTGCTGTGTATCATCTGTATAAATGGGATCTATTTTCGAATTTTGCTCGAAATCTGCCAAATAATCATCTTCAACAATGTAAACATTATATTGATAAGCAAGTTTACGGATTAGATCTTTTGTCTTTTTACTATAAGAAGTACCTAGAGGATTGTGCAGACGTGGCATCGTGTAAAAAAACTTTATGTCATGTTTACTAAAAATGCTTTCTAATTCATGTAAATCAATGCCATCCGTTGTTCTTTTGATGCCGATTGCCGAAACTCCATAAGTTTTTAAATAATCCATATATAAATGGTAACTAGGTTGTTCCACTAAAATGGTTGAACGACCATTTGGAAATGGCATAATACTTAGCAAAGACAGGGATTGCTGGACGCCAGAAGTAATAAAAATATTTTCTTCTTTTGCGAATACTTGATAGTTTGCTAATAATTTTTTCGCTTCTGTTATTAAAGATGGTAAGCCTTTTGGTGTTCCATATCTAAATAGATCTGTTTGGTATGTATCAATAGCTTTGTTTATACAATGTTGAAAATCCTGATATGGGAAAGCATGCCAACTGGGTGAAGATGTAGCAAAATCTATGTGATCTCTTTCCTGTGGTTGTAAGGGTAACTGATGGTCAACAACATAGTAGCCGCTTTTCGGTAATACATAGATAAGATGCTGATCCTCAAGTTTTTTTAAAGCAGTTAAAATAGTACTTTTACTACAGGAAAATTGCTGTGATAACTGGCGGATAGAAGGTAGCTTTGCCCCTGATTGAAGAGTACCTGCTTGTATTTGAGTCAGCAGCTGAGAATAAATCCATTCATATTTAAGCATAGACAGCCTCCAGCACATCTGTATCGGTACAGATGTGTTTTTTTCATATCGTCTATAGGTTCTCTTTTTAATACGATAACTATACCGGCCGGAATGATTTGAGAAGGAGCATTATCGTATGTCAGAAAAAAGAAAAGCCTATATAGCAGCGATTTCGTATGCATGTATCATTGGCCTTTCATTCATGTTTGTGAAAGTTACATTAACGGTGGCGAGTCCAACTGATATATTAGCCCATCGCTTTACGTTTGCCTTCATCTGTATTGTTATTTTAATGGTATTTACGAAAAATAAGCTAACAATAAAAAAATATGATTTACTAAAAATTTTACCGTTAGCCATATTGTATCCCATTGTTTTTTTCACTTTTCAAGTGCTTGGGCTTGCTAAAATTTCCTCTTCAGAAGCTGGAATTATTCAAGCAACGATTCCTATTTTTACATTAGCACTAGCAGGTTTATTATTAAAGGAAAAAGCTACTCGTGGACAGCTCGTCTTCATTAGTTTATCTGTACTTGGAGTTATCTACATGCTAATTATGAATGGGGCCAATGCAACTACAGGAAATGTCATCGGCAGTGGACTTATTTTACTTTCAGCCCTTGCTGCGTCGCTTTATAACGTGTTTGCACGAAGGCTTACAAAGCAATATTCATTACTGATTTTAACGTATGTGATGACATTATGTGGATTTGTCATTTTTAATGGGGTGGCTCTTGGAAATCATCTGATGAATGGTACAATCGATGAATTTTTTCAGCCATTAACACATGTTGATTTTGTCATCGCGATTTTATATTTAGGGCTATTATCCTCGCTCGGTACGTCCTATTTATCCAATTATGCGTTATCTAAATTAGAGGCTTCTAAAATGAGTGTTTTTAGTAACTTTGCTACGCTCATTACAATACTTGCAGGCGTTTTGTTTTTACAGGAAGTCTTTCACCTTTATCACTTTATTGGTGGAATCATCATCATTATTGGCGTCATAGGAACAAATTATTTTGGGCAGAGGCAGGTAGTGTAATGAGAAAATACAGCCTTTTGCTATTAATAAGTTGTATATGGGGCTCTCAGTTTTTCTTCGTAGCATTAGTTACGAATGATGTGGGAGCTGTCACTTTATCTTTGTTAAAAGCTTTAATCGGTGCAATCTGCTTAAGTATTATGAGCTTATTTTTGAAAAAAGAAAACTACTTAGCAAATAGTAAATTATACATTGGGATTGCCATTTTTGAAGTAGTGATTCCCTTCGTCCTCATTGCGCAAGGTCAAAAATATGTATCCAGTAGTATTGCGTCTATGCTCATAGCAATTGTCCCGATTATCACGTCAGTTCTCTTTGTTTTTTTCTTTAATAAAAAAGTTAGTTCGTTTCAAACGATTAGCATTCTATTAGGCTTTTTGGGGATCATCATTCTTTCTTGGCCAATACAAGGGGTGAGTGGTTCAGGGACAGTATTAGGGAATGTGCTGCTACTATTAGCAGCACTGAGCTTTGCATTTTCGTTAATTTTAATGGAGAAGTTAGAGGGTGGTTCACCAATCGTTCATATGAGAAATGTTTTAGGAATTGCCACTGTGATTTTATTACCAATGGCATTTATCCTTGAACAACCATTACGATTAAGCATAAATGGGATTCAGGTCGTCTCCATTGTTATATTAGGCATTTTCCACGCAGGGATTGTGTATATGCTTTATAATCTTTTAATTAAAAGTGAGGGTGCTTTATTTGCCTCTTTTAGTAATTATATCGTTCCTGTAGTAGGTGTTCTACTTGGATATTTGATATTGAAAGAACCGTTATTAATCAAACATTTCATAGGGATATGTATTATTCTTTGTGCTCTTTTGTTGTCGAAAAGAAACAAGAAGTGAACGTTGGTTATAAAAAATCACCTCGATAGTGTACGAGGTGATTTCAGACTGTAGACAAGCTCGAAATAATGAAGAGCTTGTCATACATTATTTGAAAAATCTATAAATCAAAATAGTAATTTATTGTTGCTTTATTTTTATTCTTAAAATCATTTTATGATAAAGTGACAAAATCATATAGGCTATCATAGAAAACAGTCCAATGACAATTAAACTTATAGTAAAAGCATGTATATAATTTAACAAAGAAGCGCTCTCTAAACTTGTTCCTAAATAATAAGAAAATAGTATACTAATACCTGCGACTGCTAAGGAATTTGCTAAGTACATAAAGGTTGTAAATAGACCAGCAGCAACCCCCATATGAATCTTTGGAATGTTACCCAATATGGCATTTGCTAAAGGTGTTGTAGCAAGACCAAGTCCAAGGCCATAGACGAATAAAAGGATTATTGCATCAGTTCTGAGTAAATTATATTGCTCCATCCATAAAAAGAAGACAAGTAAAAAAGTACACATACTCATACATAATGCACCCATTTTTAAAACAATAAAACCATACTTATTAATAATTTTTGAAGAAATAATAGACGTTACAAAAAATCCAATTCCTATTGGTAGAAAAACTAAACTCGTTTCTCCTGTATCATACTTTAGGCCATATTGTAAAAAGTAACTAAGGATAAAGAAAAAGGCAAACATACTTAAGTAAATAGCTAGCACAGAACAAATGCCAAATACAAAAGGGCGATGCTTAAATAAACTTAGGTCTACGAGAGGTGATTGTTGAAGTTTTTGCTTAAATCGCTCAAGATAAATGAACAGAATAAGTACAACAAATGAAAGCAGTAGACAGCTAAAAATCCATGTTTGCCATCCTTGTTGTTGGACTTCGGATAAAGGATAAATAAGTAGAAATATACTAACCATTAATAAAATTGAACCCATCCAATCAATATGATTGGATTTCTTATCCGTTGACTCCGGTATAAAAGGGAGCAAAAGGAGTACTAGCATGCCAATTGGAACATTGAAAAAAAATACAGTTCGCCAACCGCCGTTAAATATATTCCATTGAACTAATAATCCCCCTAATATTAAGCCAAAGGTAAAGGCTACTCCAATGACAGCACCATACAAGCCGAAAGCTAAATTTTTTTCTCTAGGCGGAAAAATTTCCTGGATTGTTGATAAAACTTGAGGCTGAATAAGGGCTGCGGCTAAGCCTTGAACAAATCGAATCCCAACTAATAACAATGGGCTTGAAAGTATTCCTCCTAAGAAAGCAGTAAGGGTAAAGAACAATACGCCAATCCATAATATTTTTTTTCTACCGTAAATATCGCCTAGTTTACCTCCAATTATTAGAGCAGTTGCAAGCCCAACCGAATATCCTGAAAATAGTAATTGAGCGTGAGAAAAGGATATATGCAAGTCGTTTTGAATGGAAGGTAATGCAATTTGTATCATGTAAGTATTTAAGGAGATTAATAATGTTGGAAGTAATATCACCGCTAATGCCAACCATCTATATGAATAGAACGTACTTGATTTTTCTGATGAAATTGGATTCATAGATACTCCTCCTTATATTGATTGGTTGTCAGTCAAAAATAGCTTTAGTGATTAGGTAAAGCTGGATGATACGCAACGACTATATTATTCGTATCATTATTTTGATAGATACAACAGTCAACTTCATAAACCTCTTTTACTAATGAAGGTGTTAGTAGCTTCTCAGGCTTGCCATGTGTTAGTATGCGACCATTTTTTAGTACATATAAATATTCACAATACATGGCAGCAATAGATAGATCATGCAATGCGGCTAGTGTACCAATCTGTAATGATTGCACTAGTGATAAAATTTGAATTTGATATTTAATATCTAGGTGATTTGTAGGTTCATCTAAAATTAAAAACTGTGGTTCTTGAGCTAAGGCACGTGCGAGAATGACACGTTGCTTTTCACCACCAGAAAGATAAGAGAAATGTTTTGAAGCATAATGCTCTAAGTTTACTTTTCGTAATATGTTATCCACAAGTTCAATATCATTTTTTGTATCTGATTCTAACATTCTTTTATGTGGTGTTCTTCCCATCATCACCATATCACGTACAGTAAAGTCAAAATTCGAGTTGTTAAATTGTCCAACAACCCCCATTTTTTTCGCGATTTCTTTGGCAGAGGATTTAACAATATCTATATCATCTAAAAAAATCTTGCCACTAGTGGGTTTTATGACTTTATAAATGTTTTTTAATAGTGTTGATTTTCCACAACCATTCGGTCCAATAATGCCAACAAATTGTCCTTCTTTCACCTTTAGCGAAATACTTTTGATAATTTCAACATCTGATACTGCGAATGAAACATTTTCTACATCTAATTCCATATTAGTTACCCCCAAAACCATATTTCTTTTTTATTAACATGTGCATAAATACTGGGGCACCTAATAATGAGGTTACGATGCCAATTGGTAATTCGCTGTTAGGAATGATTGACCTTGCTAATAAATCTGTCCAGATTAAAAAGATAGCCCCTACTAAAATAACAATAGGTAGTAGTTGTTGATGATTTGACCCTGTAAAGATGCGTACAATATGTGGAATGATAAGCCCAACAAAGCCAATGATTCCACATGTTGAAACTATAATGCCTGTCAAAGCGGCAGAAATAACTAAAAATACTTTTCGATAAGTATTTATATTAATACCTAATGTCATAGCAGCATCATCTCCCATAAGCATTGCATTCATAATGCGCCATTGGGAGAGGAAAAATACAGCTATAATAATAATAGTAGTAGCGATTAAAGGCAGGTCATCCCAATCAGCAGTGGACAAACTCCCCATTGTCCAAAATGATACTGAACGTACACCTTCCGCATCTTTAGCAAAATATATAAATAGATTAGATAGAGCTGTAAATAGTGCATTGACAACAGTTCCGGCTAGAATAAGTTTAATAACAGACATTCTTTCCCCAATACTTGATAGCAGCAATACTAGAAATGTTGCCAATAACGCACCTAGAAACGCCCAAATCATTAAATTTGATTCTCCAAAAAGGCTGAGCTGATACCCTAATATGATAGAGAATGTTGCACCTAGTGAAGCACCTGAGGAGATACCAAGTAAATAAGGATCTGCAAGTGGATTCTGAATGGTTGCTTGCATCACACTACCGCAAAGTGCCAAACCACTCCCGACGAATAGTGCTAATAAAACTCTGGGAAAACGAATTTGCCATATGATTTCAAGTGTCATGTTAGAAATAGTTGTATCTATATGACCTATGTTTATTCCTGTAATTTGATATAAAACAATTTTGCAAGAATCAAGAAATGGTATACTGACTTGTCCTATGGAAACAGAAGCAATTATAGAAATGAAAACTAGCACTATCAAAAATAGAAGTAGGGTAAAAAAAGAAAATTTACTTTTGAGCATTTTTTTTCACTCCATTAACTATTTCAGGGTTGATAAATGCAGCTACTTCCTCATATAAATCAGCAATCTCAATACCACCATTTATAGCTCCTGTATATTCTACGGCCATAACTTCATTATTTTGAATGGCTTTTACAGTTCGAAGCTTTTTATCATTCATTAAATTATTTTTTGTTTTTTCTTGATCAGGCTCTTGGAATTCTGTGATGATAATTTTATCTGGATTTGCTGCAATAATTGCCTCTGTTGAAAGCTCAATATAGTCTTCTTTCGAAAGTTCTAAATATGTAGCGCCTGCACCTTCAATCATCTCGTCAATCATGGCCCATTTTGGTGAGAAGTAGAAATACTTTCCTCTAGCGCCACTTATCAATAGGACAGTAGGCTTTTCTTTAGAATCCTTAACTTTAGAAGTAATGGCATCTATGCGTGTTTGTTGTTCAGTTAGATATTTGTTCGTTTTATCTTCTATATTAAAAACCTTCCCAAATGTTTGAATTTCCTCAAAGTAAATATCTATGCTACGTCCTATTGTAAAGTTGGTGGAAGAAACAACAGGCAGTCCACGGTTGTTCCAAGAAGGGATACTTCCAATTAATTCTTCTCTAAATGCAGAAGCAATAGAGTAGATTAAATCAGGTTCTAGAGCCATGATAGCCTCCTTAGCTGGCCACATTTCACTAACTAAAGGTAGTTTGTCAATGTCATCTTTGTAGTCTGAATTTGTTAAATCACTATATGCAAATCCAACGACTTTTTCTTGCTGTCCAAACTTAACTATTAACTCTGCGACAGCTGAACCGATGACCATCACTTTCTCGGGAGCATTGGGGATAGTCTGAGAGATTTTCTGTCCTTCATAAGTGTAGGTATCTAGTGTTAATGGATAGTTTCCATTAATAGTTGTATTGTCTTTTTTCTCAGAAATAGTTTCCTGTGATTGTGCACAACCTAAAATCAGCAATATAAGTGTGAAACCTAATAGAGAAAGGGTTTTTTTTAACATTTAAATTCTCCTAAAAATTAGTATTTGACTGATAGTCACTCAATAATGTTTCACAATATTTCTTCTCACTCTGATCATTTGACTAGTTATTAGTCAAATGCTTAAATGAAAAAAGGGGGTAGTTCAGAAAATGATTAGAGTAACAAAAAGTGCATCAGAACGACGAAATGAGATTTTAGATACAGCAGAGTCTCTTTTTAGTGAAAAAGGTTATGAAAAAACCTCAACTACTGATATAACTAAAAAGATGGGAGTAGCACAGGGAACGCTGTACTATTACTTTAAATCCAAAGAAGCATTGGCAAATGCATTAATTGATAGGCAACTTAAAGGAATAAAGCAAGAATTTACAGAAGTCATCTATAATGAGACACTTACGGCGTATGAGAAAATTGCATGGATTTTTGTTTATGAGCTTGATGATCCAACAGGCCATGTCGAAATCTTTAAATATTTACAACATGATAGTAATGCTACTCTGCGTCAAATATTACATGTACAAACCATTTGTCAGTTTACGCCACTGCTAACAGATTTAAATATACAAGGCAATAAAGAGGGGCTCTTTCACATTGAAAATCCAACGCTAGTGGCAGAATTTTTCCTATCGACAATCCACCATTGGGTAGATTCATCGTTATTTAAATGGAATAAAGATGAACGTATTGCTAGAATTAAAGCCATTCAATCTACGTTCGAACATTTATTCGGAGTCCCTCATGGAAAATTTGATTTATCCCTCCTAAGACAAACTGTGAAAGTTAAATTTAATTATTGAGTGAAAGCATCTTAAATGATAATCAATATCAATTAAGATGCTTTTATTATAATTATTGACTGACAACCTGTCAAATTGTTTTTATTAGATCGAAGCTAGAAATGATATGGAGTTAACGCATAAAAATTTGGAAAATGAACTTCTATGTATTGTAACTGTTTGTTATTATTTTTAAAGTACAGCGAGTATGGTGCAAATTTTCCATCATACCTTTTTAATTAGGGAGGACAACAATACTATGGAGAAGATTTTTCAAGAAATATTGGAATCGATCAGATTTGCTGATAAAAGGATTATTATTGGCATTTCAGGTCATGGAGCTGCAGGAAAAACAACATTTGCTGAAAAGCTTTTAAAAGTTTTAAATCAAGCTGAAGTGAATTATTTGAATACTGATCCTTATATTGTTAGTTCAGATATTCGCAAACAGACAATGATTAATTATACATATCAAAATGTAAATCATCGTTTTAAAATGACCGCTTGTCATCCCGCTGCCCATCACCTTCCTTCATTGGAAAGAGATGTTCGGATGATAAGAGCAGGGCTGGATTTATTGACAATCGGTACACATTATATGAAAAGCACATTAATTTCTTCAAAAAAACAGATCACGATAGTAGAAGGAATGAGTGTAGCATTTATAGATCCAGAGTTATTGGATTTCAAAATTTATTTTTATACAGATGGGGCTACAGAGCTTAAGCGAAGATCAGATCGTGATGTACTTGATAGAGGGACAGATATAAATTATTTAAAACAATCACATGATGAACGACGTATTCAATATGAATTATTTATGCATCCATATTGCCAACATTTTGATATGGTTATTAAAACAGAGGATGATGAAATCCTTATTGAAAAAAATACACTTGTAAAATAAATGAGAGCCTTCTACTAATCAATTAGTGGAAGGCGCCTGTCTTTAGTATTGGAATTTTACGCGGACAGTAGCATCAATAGCAATTTGTCCCTGTTCTATAGGCGTAACTCCTGAGGAAACAGCCATAGAGCGGTAAAGGATCGGTGTGTTAGCTTGCTCTTCCACAATTTCTATAGGGAGTGGCTGTAAAGGAAGATGCATGGTTTCTGCTATTGTTTTCGCCTTCAACTGTGCATTCTGAAGAGCAAAATTTAATGCTTGCTGATAGTAAGCGTCTATATGGTCCAATTTGAACTGAATGTTGGCAATACGATTTGCTCCATTTTCTATGGCTGTATCAATGACTAAGCCCAAATTATCGATGTTTGATACATTGACGGTAATGGCATTGACCACTTCATAGCCATTAAAAATTTGTTTGCCATCCTCAAAATGATACTGTGGTGTAACTGTATAACTAGCTGTTTGTATTTGTTCTCTTGGAATACCGAGGGCTACTAGTGACTGAATGACTTGATTCATGATCCTTGCATTTTCCTGCTGAGGGCCTTGTACATTATTGCCTTGTGTTTGGACTTCTATTTGTATTTGTACAGAGCTTGGAGTAGCCATTACCTGGCCATTGCCAGTTACCGTAATAACGCGTGATAGATGGGGTACTTGTTGATTGACTTGTGCATAGTACATACAAAACCACCTTTCGTAAGGTATATAATAATGCTATGCAAAGAAATTTATTCCTTGTTTAGTCTTTTTAAATATTTATCATGAAGCTTTGTGAAGAAAAGTAAAGTTAAAATAGTTCCCAACAAGGCTAAAAACATGTCCCATTGTGCATCCCAGCGATCTCCCTGCATGCCTAAAAAATCTTTCGTCCCTTTACTGCCCTTCGAGATTCTTGTACTTAACCATTCGATGATTTCATAAAAAGCAGCAATTGCGAGCAAAATACTAATTGTAATACCTGTTAGCCAAGCTCCTTTAGTAAGCTGCGTCTTTCGAAGTAATATTTCCCTTATCACGATGGCTAATAAACCTTTTAAAAAATGACCGAAACGATCATAGTGATTGCGTTGGAAATGAAATTCTTCTTTTAGCCAATTAAAAAGAGGAACCTCTGAATAGGTATAATGTCCACCTATAAAAGTAAGGATCGACAATAGGGCAATGATGATATAAGAAAATGTGGTGAAGCGAAATTTATGATAGATACAAACTACGACTGTTATTGCCACAACCCCTGGGCTAACCTCAGCCAGCCAATCTAAATAGGAGGATGGTTTAATGACTGACCAGGTAAATACAATTAAGACGATAGCAAGTAAGGTTAGGTGTATCTTAAAATGTTGACCATTATTCATAACAACAACTCCCTTTGTCCCACAGTATGTGGAAGGGGATATTTGCTTATTCAACTATCGGTTGGCAAACAAAAAAGAAAAGCGTCTAGTTGACGCTTTTTTATAGCCAATTAGATCATTTTTAAAAGTGCCTCTACGCCAGTCATTCCTTCAGTAATGCCAAGTTGTTCTGCTTCATACGTTACCGATTCTAATGGGGCTGTTAATAGCTCATCAATTGTTTTAACACCTACTGCACGACCAGCAACGATTTTTCGATCAACTAAGCGACTATTTAATAGGCCAACATCTAAAGCTCCACACATAATGTAGCCTGTCGTATTAGAAATGGTCAGTAGCGTTGTTTTAGGTAATTGAACAACTACTGCAGTGAAGAAATGCCCTTTAATCATAATAGGTTCAATTGTCACCATCGAAATCACTCCTTTTCTCTATATACATATGGTGATGACTAGCAAGGTGTTCAACATTTCCTTGAAAAAAGTCATCAGATGAATAATGCTGAAAACGAATGAGATGATGGATGAAGTTAATGGAGGCAATTAAAAAGGGAATCTACTCCTGATGAATAGATTCCTTGTATCTCTTTACCTTGTATAGGAAAGCAGAGCAGTTTGTTTAAATATATGTAATGCAGTTGTTGCCTCACTTTTAGAACGATATTCAAACATTCGATAAGTGTTTTCTTCAAATACTGTAATAACCCACATATATGTCATCCCTTCCATTGTGTTACACAACATAGTGTATATTTATCGACTTGTTATATATCACTTATAATTTTATTTTACATCAATAAAGAAAAAATAAAGCACTAACCCTTGTTTTTCACATATCGTTCAAAATTGTTATGAAATAATTAAAAGGAGAAAACAGACAATCCTTCATAAGTATATTTCATTGCAATTCGTAAATAGTAAGTTGACGGAGTTCTGTGAATTCGGACTTGGGAGGTGATGCTATGACACGTATACATGTATTGGTTTTTACAGTTTGCTTTTTAATCATCTCGGGATTTTTAGGAGAGAAAGGCTATGCTGATAAGGGTCGCCCTTATTATGAGGAAACAGGAGAAGTGGTATGGGATATCAACACAGAGGATAAAATTGTCGCCCTCACCTTTGATGATGGCCCACATCCCAAGTACACTGCGGCAGTGCTTGATTTATTAGCAAAATATGATGCCAAAGCAACCTTTTTTATTATTGGAAAGAATGCAGAAAAATATCCAGAGCTTGTTTTACGTTCTTATACAGAAGGCCATGAATTAGCCAATCATACGTATACACATCCGTTTAAAGTTTCCATCAAAAAATTGCAAGAGGAGCTTCAAAAGACAAATGACACGATTTATAGTATTACTGGTTTTTCCCCAGTTTTATTCCGTCCTGTAGGTGGAAATTATACGGATGCTATGATTAATGCTGCTGTAAAGGATGGCTACAAGGTTGTGATGTGGTCTTGGCATCAGGATACGCAAGATTGGAAAGAGCCTGGTGTAAAGAAAATTGTGCAAAAGGTGATGAAGGGAACGAGGCCTGGAGATGTCATTTTATTTCATGATGGTGGTGGGAATCGTACACAAACCATTAAGGCATTAGAAGAAATCCTCCCTGCATTAAAAAAACAGGGCTACACATTTGTCACAATATCCGAGATGATTGAAAGTAAACAACAGCAACAGGAGCAAGTTCAATAATGAAAAATGAGCCATCTCAACAAGGTTTGAAATGGCTTATTTTTCACATATATTAAAAGTTTGAGTTAGAAGAATATGATTGGAGCTAGTGCAATCCCTAAGATTGTTCCTAAAGCAATTCCATAGCCAAAACCTTCCCCACCAAATCCTCCAAATCCCCAAAAACCTAAACCATAACCACTATGTCTTCTATCAGGTAGAATCCATACCTGTCTTCTGTCTACCTTAGTGATTTCCCCAACATGTACCCTACCAGATGAATCCGAGATTCGAACGCGTTTGCCATGATATTTACAGCAAAGATTATAAGCATCAGCTGGATTCAATATCATCCCTCCTTTCGATGTCATTACAAGCTAATATATGCGATCCGAAGCATTTATCACTAGCCGATTGTCTATTCACGACATATGCTGAGAAGAGGTGATGACATGGCAGTTGTGCCAACAGATAAGTGGTTAGATGAATTTGTTTATGCCAGAAAATCCACAAAAAAAGATGAGTTACATAGTTTGCAATGCTCCATTCTTTGTGATCATTTAGTCGAATTATTTCAAGACGGCTTGTCAGAAGAAATACACTATTCTTTACAGCAACAGGGACTTTTTCTACCAGATGAGACAGTCGATGTAGAGCAATTAAAGCAGCATAATGTGTGGGATTGCGTACAGCAAGAATTTATATACTTGCAAAAGAAATGGAATGGTCCGACTATACCGATTTATATTTTCCCAATTACCCAACAGCAAACGATGACCAATAAAAACGGTGTGGCTTATCCTCAGGCTCTTTTTTTATTTATTGGAGAAGTAGAGACACAGGAACTGCAAGCATTGTTCGCACATGAATATAATCATGTCTGCCGTTTACACAATTTAAAAAAATCCCTCGATGAGATGACTTTGTTGGATGCTCTTATTTTAGAGGGCTTAGCAGAAAGTGCAGTGAAAGATTTATACGGAGAAAAGTGGCTTGCACCATGGTTAAAAAAATATTCAGCTACAGAGCTTTTAGTTTTATGGAAAAGTCATTTTTTGCAGAATTTACAGGTTGAAGGGGTAGAAAAGCATAGGCCGTTTTTATACGGTGGTGAGCTGCCACCTTGGATAGGCTACTGTATAGGCTATAAAATTGTTCAGTCGTATAGTAAGAAGCATTCATCCCGACATCTCCTATTTACGTCAAGCAAAGATATACTTGCTGGTTCAGATTTTCCGCTACAATAGAGGAAAGGAGTGATTGTTGTGTCCAGTGAAATAAAAAATGTATTATTACCAGTCGTAGATTCAGCAACAAAGGTGCTCATTGTAGGCTCAATGCCAGGAAAGCAATCATTAGAAAAGCAACAGTATTATGGCAATCCACGCAATCACTTTTGGCCCATTATGAGTGAGCTGTTAGAGACGGAGGTTCCTGACGATTATGTAAAGAGAATCGCATTGTTAAAACACAATGCAATCGGTCTTTGGGACACGATTGAAACTTGTGAGCGTGAAGGAAGCTTAGACGCAGCAATTCGCAATGAAAAACCAAATGATTTTCAAACCTTATTTGAAGAATATCCTAATATCCAGTTAGTACTCTTTAATGGAGCGAAAGCATTTGAGGTTTTTAAAAAGCATATAGGTCTAGAGCTTTTAGAAGAACGTGCTTATAAAAAAATGCCATCAACCAGTCCGATCCCAGGAAAAAATATAAAATCTTTTGCTGAAAAGCTAGAGGACTGGCGGATTATTCAATCCTATTTATCCTCTTAAGTCAGAGGTAGAATTAGCGTGATGAAATGGTTGTCTTTGTGTGAATAGCATTTCTTGTGCTTTTAAACCATTGATAAAAAAGGATATAAACAAGGATGATTTCAATTGCATCGCCACCATAGTACATGATCTTGGCACCTAGCTCTGCCTGTGTGACAGGTACATACTGAGGAGGATTTGCATAAATATATTTTGCCAATATAGAATGAGCTGCTAGTGCTACTACTAATATAAGTGATCGAAAGACATAAGGGTATGGATGGGGTGTAGGATCAATATAAATAAAGGCAATGGTAAATACATAGCCTGCTAGAAAAATGTGAAGGTGAATGAAAATATATAGAAGTATATGTTCATGCATAAGATTGAAAAGTGATGTCGTATAGAGTAACCATAAGCCACCTACATTTAAAATAGACGCATTAATTGGGTGAGAAATAAAACGAACATAAGGATTCCTCATTGTACGAGAAAGAGTACGAGCCGTGTTCACTGATAATGTCCTTAAAAGGAGTGCCATGGGAGCTGCTAATGCCATAAGTAGGGGGGCAAGCATGCCAAGCAATAGATGCCCTATCATATGTGCTGCGAAGTGGACATGACTAAGAGAAGCCAATGGACCGATTAGTGTCACGATGGCACTTACATTTCCCACAAGCCAACAGATAGTACGAAAATGCGGCCATTGTTTTTTATGTTGATTCGAAACAATGACAGCTACGATATAAAAAATAATGGCTATAAAAAATGGTAAAGCTATTAGTAGCTGTACTATAATGGGAAAGCTTTGAGCATGAGCAGAATGCAAAACGGGCAACCTCCTAACGTCCCTTTTGATTGGTTTGGAGTAACAAGACCACACCAATAACAATTAATAGAGCCGCTAATATGTTCCAAACCACATCATATGGGAGAATATCAACATGATAACGAATTTGATGCAGTTTCATGAATTTATGTTGAATAATCCCGTCGTATAATTGAAATATGCCAGCTCCTAGAAAAATACCACCAAGCCATCTTTTTAGCCAAAATCCATGCTTTCTATGTAGGTCAGCCAATAAAAAAGCAGAACCAATCGTCGCGAAAAAGCTGAATGCATGAAATAAACCATCTGACACTAACCCAATAGCAGCTGTAGATTTATCATAAAAATGATGCCAATGTAATAATTGATGGAAAATGACCTCATCTATAAATGCCACAACCCCAAGGCCGAATAATATGCCTGTCCACATATTACGTTGTTTATATTGAAAGCGGTTTTCGTGTTTATGATTTTGTTCCTCGTACATCTTTGTCATACCCAATCATATCACCTCAAGCTGAATTTCTTTTAGTCTACCCATGAGGTGAGCACTTAAACAAAATATCCCCCACAAAAACAGTAGTCTTTTTGTGGGGGGATATCGTCACTGCCAGGTGTTATAGTATGAACCAGCAGGGCTATAAAAGAATTTAAAATCAAACTTCTCAGCTAATGCACGACTTTTTGTTGCATCTTCAAAACTAATTGCCATAACCTGTGTACCAAATTCATCTCGTATATGGACGAGTTTTTGCATCATATCGAGTGACCATTCGTCTTTTCCTACCACTGGGTAAGAAAAGTCTTCCCACATAATAAAGTCAACATAGGGTGCTGTATAATCAGCTAGTGTTTGAAACCCCCAATTCTGAGCAACAGATAGTTCAGGATTGTGTTTTTTAATTTGTTGGAGAAATGATAACATGGCTTCATTTTGCCATGTTTGCTCGTCTTGGGGTAAATAAGAATTAATATTACCAACCGTATCTAAAAACACACCGTCTAAGCCTTTCTGTACAATTTGCTTCTGGATTTCCGTTAGTAAAAGTTCTTGATAATGACTCGAAGTCATATCCATTAAATAGGAATCCAATTCAGCAAAATACACTTTTTCACCTTGTTTATTTCGATAAAAGTCTTCTTCGTTTAATTGATGGTAGAGGGCTTTGTTCCATTTATCTGCCTCCATTGCATTAATATAGCCATACACTAAAGTACCGCTTTTTTGGGCACTGTCAATATACTTCTGCTGCATTTCAATAGGTTCTACAATCACTAGATCAAGCTTAGTCATGTCCTTACCAATGGCAGCATTGCCTTTATCTAAGTAGTATTTGTAATCTTTCACGTCAGCAATTTTTGCTTGGATACTAGTGGAAGAAGATACTGGATTTTGAGCAAGTAGCAACCACATACTTCCTGCGATAAGAATGGCTAGTAAGAGTAACAGTAATTTTCTCATAAGGACTCCTTTTAGAAAAATATCCCTTTCATTATACATTAATAGGTAACGGATTACCTTCGATAGATGGGCAATGGCTCAACGGTTAATCGCCCTTTTACATATATTGAGTAATGTAAAAGGAGGGTTTGTGTGTACAATAATCCATTTAGAGAAGATAATTTTAGAAGACCTGGCTGGGGAGATTATGATGATTTTGAAACAACGTCATTTGGGCCAACTCATTTCGGACCTCCTCCGGCAGGACAAATGCCCATGAGCACACCACCAGGTTTTTCGCCACCGATT
This sequence comes from Lysinibacillus sp. OF-1, assembly GCF_028356935.1. NCBI lineage: Bacteria > Bacillati > Bacillota > Bacilli > Caryophanales > Bacillaceae > Lysinibacillus > Lysinibacillus sp. OF-1. The sequence goes on along the minus strand of NZ_CP102798.1, from coordinate 4,390,315 downwards.
CCTGCATGGCGAGTAGGATCAAGTGGTATACGTTCTTGTTTGTTTAGAAATACGTATATTTGGATGAACACTGGTCGGAGTTTTTGGTTTTTCCCAACTGCTATAGGAAGGGAAATCATTGCGGGTTTCCGCTGGAGCCGCAGATATGGCTGGTATTTCCGTACCATTTCAAGAAATCAAATTCGCTCCTATGAATGTTTTAGATAAACCTACTCTAGAGTAGAGATTTTTATTTTTTAATAAAAGGTGTTACAATGACGGTAACTAAAAATGAAGGGAAGATGGGTGGCTAATGAATAACTAATCTTATTTTTTGCACATGAAATTTATATTTCACGAAAAACAAAAATAGGATTAGTCTGCCCATTTTCCATAATAATAGCTAAATATTGGCCCATAGTTGCTAATATTTAGCTACTCCAAAACTTGCTTTTGGAGTGATAAATATAGCTATTACAATAGCTTATTTGTGCATGATATTGTAGCGACTAATCCTTCCAAAATAATTGGAGGGATTTTTTTGTCCCTCCAACTGGAGAGGGTGGATAGTATGAAGGAACTTTTAAAATTACAGGATGTACGTTATGAAATAAAGGATACTTTACTATTTGAACATGTGACAGGCACCGTAAAACAAGGTGAGGTTATCGGCATTATTGGAAGAAATGGTGCTGGGAAATCGACATTGTTACAGTTGATTCAAGGTGCATTATTGCCAACTGCGGGAGTAATACAAGGGTTATCAGCTGTAAAAATCACAATCGTTGAACAGGAGCTAGCTCATTTTGACAAACCAGCAATATCTGCAAGAGAGGCTGATTTGCTGGCAAAATGGCAGGTACCCAATAGATCATTTGCAGCTTTAAGCGGTGGAGAGAAACTTAAAATGCGTCTTGCAGAAGGTTTTGCTCAGAATGCTCAAATTCTATTGCTTGATGAACCGACGAATCATTTAGATGAGCAAAGTACCGCTTTTCTTATAAAACAAGTACAAAACAATAAGGGAACGATTATTGTGGTCTCACATGACCGTTATTTTTTAGATAGGGTTGCCACAAAAATTTGGTCTATTGAGGAACAGAGCTTAATTGAACATTATGGCAATTATACAAGCTATATGGCTGAAAGAGAGCACCGAAGATTGACGCAGCAACGTGCCTACGAGAAACAGCAAAAAAACATTGATCGGATTGAGGCCCAAATGCAGGAACTCACATCTTGGTCACAAAAGGGTCATGCACAGTCAACAAAACTAGAAGGCTTTAAGGAGTATCATCGTGTGAAGGCAAAGCGGCTAGACGCACAAGTGAAATCTAAGAAGAGGCGATTAGAGGCAGAGCTTGCGAAGGCAAGGGTGGAAGCGGTGGAGCCTGAAGCAGACATTTGTTTTTCTTTAAACACGAATCAACGTGTTGGCAAGCGATTATTGGAGAGCAAGCATTTATCTTTATCTTTTGGTGATCGTACGTTATTGAAAGATGTCAGCATCACTGCTCAATTTGGAGATAAAATTGCTATTACAGGAAAGAATGGTAGCGGAAAAACAAGCTTTTTAAAAGTTCTTTTAGGGAAGCTAGAAGCTGAGGGAGAGGTGTGGCTATCCCCTGCAGCAACCATAGGTTATTTAACACAGGAAGTATTTGATTTACCACTAGATCAGACACCAGAGCAATATTTTTATCAAGAAACATTTGAAGAGCGTGGGAAAGTCCGCAATCTGATGAAGAATCTAGGATTTACACCAACACATTGGACATCTGCTATAGGCAAGATGAGCATGGGCGAGCGTGTCAAGTGTAAACTGATGGCTTATATTTTAGAGGACAAAAACGTTCTTCTTTTAGATGAACCAACGAATCATCTTGACCTACCTTCGCGTGAACAGTTAGAGCGAACACTTGCGCAATATAATGGGACATTACTTGTCGTCTCCCATGATCGATACTTTCTAGAAAAAGTAACGAATAGCGTTTGGGAGATTGACAATCAGCACATCAAGAAAAAATGGAGAAAAGATGCTCCGAAGCAAGTAGACGACACAGTCGCACTTCGTTTAAAGCTTGAAACAGAACGACAAGAGATATTAGGTAAACTGAGCTTTTTGACAGCTAAGGATAAGGATTACCCAATGCTTGACCAAAAGTTTAACGAGCTGACGAAGCAAATCAATGAGCTTAAATAGCTAAGCGTTTAAATAAACTGTTGCCAGGGAAAAATATGGATTATAGGTAAACTGGTAAATGGAGGTTTAAGCGATGAAAAAAATAATATTTCTCTTTTTGTTGTTAAGTATGACTATAGCAGGTGCTTGTGCTGATCAAGCTACTAATCATCAAGCACATGACAATAAGAACGATACATCTGTAAGACAATCTAATACTGATACATCGATGACACAGACTGAGGCTCTTCAACAAATAAAGGAGCAAATACATGTGAATGTACCAATAAAAATGCCAACCGCTTTACCCATTGCTAAAGGAAGCTTTTTAACAGCTACAACAAGGACTGATGATGACCTAGTTGAAATTATCTTTTATGAAAGCAAAGAGAATATGCCAATTAATGATATTCGATTAAAGAATTCAGCGACGGTCATTGGAAGATTGTTGGTCAAACAATATAAAAGCGCAGAAGGGGCAAGCACACAGATTGCATTTGATAACTTTAGTCAAAATGGCGGGCAAAAAATTGACCTAGGGTATAATATAAAAGGTTATCAAGATGCGGGTGCTGGCTCATTATGGACTGGTTGGAATGAGGGACGATGGTCCATTGCCTCGCATACACGAATTGATAATCCTGAAGCAGGAGTAAAACTTGCTAAGCAGGCAGTAGAATATTTAGAGAGTCATATGCTGCCTATTCCTAAGCAATATGGCATGGCTCAGCTGGATGTTTATCAATCAGGCAATTTAATCGTGTGGCAGGATGAAAAGCTTGTCTACACACTCGATTCGATCAAAGATCCTTTAAAAGCATTGGAAATAGCCACTGCCTTTTATCCATAATAGTGATCCTAGAGTAATGGTTACTCTAGGATTTTTTATAGCTATCCAGCAGTTCTTTGTATTCGTTGAATCGTTGTTGCCACTCCTCCATTGGAAAGCTATGATGTTCAATGCCATCCAACAAATCTGTTAACAGATCAAGACATATATGCCACCCTGCTAAATCCCTTGAAGTGTGCTGCGTTAGCTCGTGCAAAGTCTCTGCAAAAAGCAATAATGAGCCATTGTCTGTAGAAGACAATTCAAATCTCACTGAATCTGTTCCCCAATCAAATTCGAGTACCTTTTTCTCTATATAATCTGTTATAGCTATTTCCTCATAGGTATTTGTTCCATCGTTCATATTAAAACGCATTTTACCATTCTTACGTAGATCAATGATTTCAAGATTACTCATCCATTTTTGCAATTTTTCATTGGTAGTAATCACTTCCCAAACGGCGTTTACTGAATGTGGTAACGGTCGTTTGTACTTTACGACATGACGATTAGATTGTTTTTCAATAGTTGCTAACATCAGCTTCCTCCTCAATTCTTCGCCTTTAGAGTTTTATCTTCATTGTAGGCTGTTAGAGCAAAAAATCACACGACAATCATGAAATTTTAGGATAATATTGTTAAAAAAGGGGAGAAATAATGACACATCAACAGGCATTAGAACGTTATATACAAGCAACAAATACGCATGATTTTAAAGAAGTAAAGGCAATTTTGCATCCACAAGCGGTTTATTGGTTTTCTGATAAAACATGCACAACTATAGAAGAGATTGAGGCATACTTCAAGCATGCGTGGCATGTCATTAAAGAAGAGGTTTACTCGGCTAGTAATGTAAAATGGTTAACAATTGATGAAAAGACGGCTACCTGTCTTTATACATATCACTATGAAGGTTATCATAACGAAAAATTTGTATCAGGTAGTGGTAGAGCAACAAATATTTTTACTTGGGTGAACGATGAATGGAAGTTAATTCATGAACATTTGAGTGGTGCCTATTAAATTATTTTCAATGCGACTTGGACAAACAACAATGAAATAATGAGTGTTAGTAGTATTTTAGCTACTTTTAACGGAATATTTGGCAGTGCTAGGAAACCTAACTGGGAGCCAATAAATGCACCTGTACAGCTTCCAAAGATGAGGACACATGTGAGCTGAACAGCCCTTATATAACTGTGGTATATAAATTGGAGGCTAATGAAGTGAGATTACTACAATCGGAGGAAGAACTAAGAAATTTAATAGTAGCAGATGATTGGATGATGAATATTTTATCAACAATCAATACATTGCAACTCCCCGATTGGTGGGTATGTGCTGGGGTCATTCGTTCCATGGTATGGGATTATCTTCATGAAAAAGAAGAAAGAACACCAATTGCTGATATTGATGTGATATATTTTGATAAAATCAATTTAGCAGAAGACATAGAAAAACAGTATGAACAGAAACTTAGAAAGATATCTCCAAATGAGCCGTGGTCTGTGAAAAATCAGGCAAGAATGCATGTGCTAAATGGTAGTAAGCCGTATCAATCTGCTGTCGATGGAATCGCTCATTTTCCTGAAATCCCAACGGCAATTGGGATAAAATTAATAGATGATTCACTAGAAATTGCTGCACCATATGGCATTAGGCATTTAGGAGCTGGCATTGTAGAGCCGACACCATTCTTCCTCGAAAATAAGGATTGTTATACAATTTATCGCCAAAGAATTCTTCAAAAGAAATGGCATGTAAGTTGGCCAAAATTAGAAATTAATCTTCAGTAAAAAAAGGAGGGGAGTCCATTGCAACGAGATAAAATCTATATCATCAAAAATGATGAAAGATCAATTGACTGGATAAATGATTTGAGGAGACTATCGGAGAATCAATGGCGTATGGCGATCGAACCTGAAAAATGGTCAGTTGCTGAGGTCATCGGACATCTTCCGTCATGGGATGAATTTGTCTTGAATCATCGACTTCCTTTTCTTTTTACAGAGGAACCTTTACCAACAGGACCTGATGCAGCACAGTTGAATAAGATGGCGGCTAAAAAAAGTCGTGAACAGCCTATGCTTGCAACATTGACAGATTTTATTTTCCACGAGGAGTCGATTACTTCAGGCCATACAACAATTGACAGATGAGCAATGGCAGCAATCGTTTACAATTGGGCAGTCGGAGCTGACAATTGTGGACTATTTTGTAGGATTAATCAATCACGATGTACATCATTTTTCACAGCTTCAGAAAGCTATACAGGTATAGGAGTTTGCCTATGGATATCAAATATTTAATTGATTATTTTGCACATGCTTCTGTAAAATTTACAGATGTGTTTACTAAAAAAATGGAACCTGGTGAAGTTGATAGAGGCAGAACAACAGCACCAGAAAAGTGTGGATTAGTTGTTCCCCTTGCAGGTAGTGCAATCTTTAGCTTTAATGGAACTCCTTATGTGATGGAGCCTGGAATGATTGTCCACGCAGGGCCTCAAATGCCAATCGAAGTGAAAGCGACGGGCCACAAGGGTTGGGAGTATGCAGTCGTTCACTACAGTCTACCAACAGAGGAAGTAGCTCTTTTTCCACTTTCAGAGCAACATTTTTTAATTAATACAGGGTTTAATACGCAAATTATTAGTCATGTTCAGCAATTGATAGAAAGCTATTCCTTTCCGGGGAATATGGCTATATTTAAGTCTAAGACTTTATTTATGAATTTGCTGGAGAATATTCTTTTAGCGGCAAAAATGAAGGTTCTAGATAGTGCCAGTGAGTTAATGGAACAGGCATTACAGTATATACATGAAAATTATGCGGAGCAACTTTCCGTATCAAATATTTCTAAGGAATTTGGTATTGAGCGTCGCCGCTTTGCTTATTTGTTTGAGCAGCATACAGGCATGAATCCGAGCACATATATAACAGAATATCGTATACGACGTGCAAAGGAATTGCTCGAGTATGATGTGATTCCTGTAGCAGAAGTAGCTGAATGTGTCGGATATGTAGATTGTTTTTATTTCAGCCGAGTTTTTAAAAAATGTACGGGCTTGTCACCTTCAGCATACCGAAAGGAAAAAATGGAGGAAGCTAACTATATATAAAAACTGTTTCTTCATAAAAAAGAAGCAGTTTTTTTTGATGAAATCGGCAAAAATCCATGTCATTTTCGAAATCGTCCATTCACAATCTTTTTTCACTTTGTTAGGATAGTATCCGTAAATGATAATGAGTATCAATTATGTATTGACATACATATGAAAACGATTATCATTATCAATATGAGCTCGTTAGGAGAGAATATCTATGAATAAATATTTTAAAATGTGTGCTCCAGCACTTTTAGCATTATCTTTGGCTGCATGTGGAACAGATAAGGCAGAGGAGTCTACGTCAACTACTAATACAGCAGAAACAAGTGCAACGGAATCACAAACTGAACAATCTAAAACACAGACAATCACGTACTTAGGTGAGAAATATGAGCTTCCAGCAGAAGTGAACAATATTATCGCTGCAAGTCTTGAATCTATGGAAGATGCTGCAATGCTTGGTATTAAGCCAGCCGGTGTACTTGAAGTTGGTGGCAAAATTCCTGCTTATCTAGCATCAGATTTTGAAGGTGCTACACTTGTAGGAAATAAAATGGAGCCAAATGCAGAAGCCATTCTTAATCTGGACCCTGATGTAATCGTGGGTACTTCGAAATTCCCTGAAGAAACGGCTGAAAAGTTGAATAAAATTCAAACAATGATTCCATACTCACATATTTCAACAAACTGGAAGGAAAATTTAACATTGCTTGCACAGTTAGCTGATAAAGAAGATGATGCTAAGAAAATCATCTCAGACTATGAAGCAAAAGTTGCTGATGCACAAGTAAAATCCAAAGAGCAATTAGCAGATAAGCAAGTGTTAATCATTCGTGTTCGCGGTGGCGTAATGTACATCTATCCAGCAGGTGTGTATTTAAACCCTGTACTATATGAAGATTTAGGAGCACCAGTTCCAGAAATTTTAACAACTGCAAAAGCACAAGCTGAATTATCACTTGAAACATTAGCGCAAGTAAACCCAGATGCCATTTTCCTTCAATTTGAGGAATCAGAAAATACGGATTCTCCAAAAGCGTTAGAGGAGTTACAAAAGAATCCAATTTTCACTAGCTTAAAGGCAGCACAAAATAATCAAGTTTTCGTCAACACAATTGAGCCATTAGCACAAGGTGGTACTGCTTGGTCTAAGGTGAAATTTTTAGATGCCGCAGCTGAAAAATTACTTAAATAAGATAAACAGGCTGGTAGTAGATTTGGTGATATCACCGGGCTATTACCAGCCTTTTGTAAGATATCGTATTTTTTCATTGAAGGTAGTTGTTTTCCAAAGGGTATATCACCTGAGTAATCGACATTGTGTTTCGCGAAATGGATAAAGAAAAAGGTGTGAAAGTTGAAAAAAACAAACATCGTGTCATTTTCAATATTAGCGGTATCTCCTTTCCTGATTGTCCTTATAGCACTCGTTTCCGTTCTGTATGGAACTAAAGATATTAGTGCAATGACAGTGTGGCAGTCAATGACAGCATTCGATCCATCTAATGTTGATCATCAAATTATACGGACAGGACGTATTCCTAGAGTAGCCGCTGTATTGCTAGTTGGAGGATTTTTAGCAGTAGCTGGAGCAGTCATGCAGGGGATTACACGAAATTATTTAGCATCTCCTTCGTTAATGGGGGTCAATGATGGCTCTGCATTTGTCATCACATTAGCTATCGTCTTTTTTCCAGGGCTACCAAATTATCAAATGATTTTATTGTCAATGCTAGGCTCTGCATTAGGGGCAGGGATTGTCTTTGGTTTTGGCTCGTTAATTCGCAATGGTCTATCACCAGTAAGGCTAGCCATTATAGGAACGGTCATTGGTACATTTTTAAGTAGTATTGCTACAGCGATTGCTATGTATTTCCAAGTATCACAAACAGTAAGTGCTTGGTATAACACAAAGGTACATATGGTAGATATGGATATGCTCGTCCTTTCTATTCCGTTTGGTTTGACAGGATTAGTCTTGGCTCTATTATCTGCAAAAGCAATTACCATTACTTCACTAGGTGAAGATATTGCCATGGGACTAGGGCAGAAAACAAAAGCAGTGCGTATTATTAGCATGCTAGCTGTAGTATGTTTGACAGGGACAGCAGTAGCCCTAGTAGGAAAAATTGCCTTTGTAGGGTTAGTCATACCACATATTACACGCTTCCTTGTTGGTGTTGATTATCGCTATATTATTCCTTGCGCGGCTGTCATTGGTGCCTTTTTCTTAGCGCTCTGTGACGTTTTAAGTCGTGTTGTCAATTATCCATTTGAAACGCCAATTGGTGTCCTAACAGCATTGGTTGGTGTACCATTCTTCTTATATCTAGTTCGTAAGCACGGAGGTGAAAAACGTGCGTAAAAATACCTCAAGTGTATTCTTTTTGACTATGTCGATGCTTGTTTTACTGATTTTAGTTGCGAGCTATCTACATATTACAAATGGTGTTTTCGATATGTCTGTAATGGATGTTATCAAAACACTATTGCGTATTGAGCCAAATTCTAAATTTGACCTTGTTATTTTTGAATTTCGCTTACCTCGAATCGTCATTGCCGGACTCGTTGGCATTGGCTTAGGAATGGCAGGAGTAGTTTTACAAGGTATTACACGTAATGGACTAGCAGACCCAGGTATTTTAGGGATAAATGCAGGAGCAGGTGCGGCAGTCGTCATATTTATGTTCTTCTTTCAATTAAAGCTAGTGAGTGCAGATATGAGCAGCTGGCTGTCTATTTTAATGATGCCATTGTTCGGTTTTATCGGTGGAACGATTGCGGCTATCCTGATTTTTTCTTTTGCTTTGAAAAATGGTCATCTCGATATGCAACGATTAATATTAACGGGTATAGCCATTAACAGTGGGTTCGGAGCTTTATCCCTGTTCTTATCCTTAAAAATGAGTGCACAAGATTTTGAATCAGCAGCCATTTGGATGGCAGGTTCAATTTATAATGCGAATTGGATTTTTGTACTAACGATGATTCCTTGGCTTGTCATCTTAGGCATTTATGTGCATAGGAAATCGTATTTACTGGATTATTTTCAGCTTGAAGAGGATAGCATCACGAGTTTAGGGATTGCGGTTGAAAAGGAGAAAATGAAGCTTTTATTAGCCAGTGTCGGTCTTGTTAGTGCTTGTGTATCCGTATCAGGAAGTATTGGTTTCATCGGTTTAATGGCACCACATATTGCGAAGCAACTTGTTGGTATTCAGCATCGTTATGTCATGCCCGTGAGTGCGTTAATTGGTGCAGGTTTGTTAATTTTAGCTGATTTTATCGGCAAAACCGTATTTGCACCATCGGAGCTAGCTGTTGGAATTGTTGTTTCAATTATTGGGATTCCATATTTCTTGTATTTACTGGTGAAATCTAAGGCATAGGAGGAAAAGATGTGCAAACTGCATTTAGAATGGAAAACTTGGCTTCTGGTTATGAGCAGGTTCGTGTCTTTGAGGGATTAAATTTAACGATAGAGGAGGGCAAAGTGACAACAATCATTGGCCCGAATGGCTGCGGTAAATCAACCCTCCTTAAGACGATTGGACGTATTTTAAAAAAGCAACAAGGGACGGTTTATTTGCAGGAGCAAAACATGCAAAATTTATCGACGAAAGATATAGCCAAGAAATTAGCCATATTATCTCAAACACCTGTTGCTCCAGGTCAGTTAAAAGTGGAGGAGTTAATTGCGTATGGTCGCTATCCACATCGAAACAACGTCAATCGTTTAACGAATAAGGATGAGGAAATGATTGAGTGGGCGTTAACGGTCACGAATACGATGGAGTATCGCAATCGGGAGCTTGCACAGCTTTCTGGGGGACAGCGTCAGCGTGTATGGCTAGCGATGGCATTAGCACAAGAAACAAATATTTTGTTGTTGGACGAACCTACTACTTATTTAGATATGGCACATCAGTTAGAAGTATTGGATATTGTCAAAAGTTTAAATGAGCAGCACAACTGTACAATTGTGATGGTTCTACATGATATTAACCACGCTGCCAGATATTCAGATCATCTTATTGCGATGCGCAAAGGTGTTATTATGCAATCTGGAACGCCACAGGAAATTTTAAGTGCAGAGGTGATGCGCAAAGTATTTAATATTGATGCTCGCATTATG